>CAMPGT010000163.1 GCA_946885665.1 uncultured Chitinophagaceae bacterium
TCCCTCAACAACGGCAAACTCATGCAGTGAAAGCCTCCCCGGGCCCGTGAAAGCTCCGCGGAAGGCATTAATATCAACACATCTTCCAAATCATCCATTCGAACCGAGTCATTTTCCAGTTCGTTAATCAACTCCTCAACGGGAATTATTCTAAATCCGTTTTCTTTAAAAGCTTCAACAGTTTTATCATTCCGGTCGTAACCCAATATCACTCCCTCTTTCAACGCCAGGAGGTTGCAAGAGTCTGTCCATTGTTCACGCGCATCAAAAGGAAATTCATTGTTACCGGAATAAATAAACTGCACTTTTTCTTTACATCCAAAATCATTCACGCTGATATCCGTCAGCAATTGTTCGAGGTTGTCGAAGTATTCAGGATTATTGATGTCTTTTTTTCTAAACTGAATGATCTTCAGTTTTTCGTCTTTTTTGATATTGCCGGCGAGAATTCGCTGCACGGTGTCGGCATTTTCTCGTTTCATAGCTTTTTTCGAAAAGCTGCCGAGCATCACCCACACATTTTTCTTCACTTGTGTAAATACCGTGTCGATGTGCATGAAGTCGCGCTTCTTCGGAATCTTGATGATCGTTATTTTTTTCACCACTCCCTTTTCAAAAAGAATGTTGATGGCCTGGTGTGCCGCTTCCATGGTGGTGCGCTCGCTCACGCCGATCAGCAGGTGGTCTTTTGTGATCACCATTACGTCGCCGCCCTCGAGTGTAACCTTTTTTTCGTCGCTGTCGCGCGGCAGCAGGAAGTGTCGCGCGGCATCAGGCAGTTCGATGATATTATCATGATAATCGCGGAACAGGGAGTGATGGAAAAATATGTATTTCGCCAGCAGCGCTTCGCGCAGCCGTGCCTGCCGCGCAGGCTTGTTGAGCAGTACGTATTTGTTGATCACGATGCCGATGTCGCGCGTGAAAATAAAATTCGGGATGGGTGGAAACAACATATTGTTATCGCTGATGGACCCCGTGATAAATATGTTCGCCAGCTCACGGGGTGTGAAGGTAAGCAGCAGCTTTTCGGTTTGATACGAGCAGTTTTCGATGGCGCAAATAGAGGCGATAAGTTTGATGCGTATCTCGTGGTCGGCCAGGATCTCAGCCAGCAGCCATTGCAGTTCCACAACCTTATCCGACCTGAAAAATTCATCGTGGCCGGGTTTATAGAAGTTGCGGTTTGTTGCCGGTGCATCTATTTGTTTCAGCCTTCCTTTAATTTTTTCGGGGTCGAGGAAGTAGAGGAGAACCTTGGTGTAATAATCGTATTCTTTTTTCCGGATAGTGTCGAGGTGTACGATGTCTTCGAACAGCCAGTCTTGAGCTTTTGAGGGCACCACTTTGCCCAGGCCGCTGTCGGGGCTGTGTACGAGCAACCGCCGCAGCCTGCCTATTTCCGAAGAAACCTGTAGTTGATTTGTGTCGTGCCCTGGCATGGCGGCGAAGATAACAAATGTTAGTTAATGTACTTTAAATGAACCTTTTGAAGTGATCTGGTATAAGCTAATTATAGTTCTCTCATAGGACTGGTATAAGCTGAGCTTATACCAGAGCATATCAAAAGCCCTTCGGGTGTTATAGGAGAAGTGGTTCGGATGCGATTGCTTATTTTAGTAGGCTAATCAGCAGTTGAATGACTTTTTCGCAGCAAATAGCCAAAAATCTCAGGGATGTTTATTTTGGCAAGAACTGGACGGCCGTGAATCTTAAAGACTCGTTGGAGGGTGTGACCTGGAAACAGGCGATCACAAAAATTGATCACCTCAACACCATTGCCGCGCTGGTTTATCATATCAACTATTACATTACCGCTGCTGCAAAGGTGCTGGAGGGAGATCCCTTAGATGCTCATGATAAATACAGCTTCGATGTTCCTGTTATAGAATCGGAAGGGGATTGGCAGAAGTTGGTGGCGAGGGTTTTTGATGAAACCGAGAGATTTGCTGCGCAGATTGAAGCGCTCGACGATGAGAAGTTGTTCGAGAATTTTGATGATCCGAAATATGGGAATTATTTCAGGAATTTGATGGGTATTGTTGAGCATGCGCATTATCATCTCGGGCAGATTGTGCTGCTGAAGAAGCTCATTGCAGTTAAAAGTTAAAAGGGTCCACCCCCGGCGCTTCGCGCCGCCCCCGCCAGCGGGGGATACGGTTGCCCTTTGGGCAAAACTTAAAACTTAAAAGTTAAAACTGAAACAGGGTCCACCCCCGGCGCTTCGCGCCACCCCCGCCAGCGGGGGAAATCGTCTCACGTCTCCCGTCCCACGTCTCCCGTTTCCCGTTTCCCGTCTCACGGCCGATATATCCGCGCCGCAAAACCACCTCCCGGCGCCATCATTACCTTAAGCTTCTTATTCGAAGGTAAATCAATCGTCTCGCGCTTATAATCCGAAGCGGCACGGTCGGCATTTACACCATCACGAAACAGCTCCACCTTATAATTCCCGTCTTTCAAAAAAGATAAATCCAGCTCCACGGTACGGCCGTCCCAATTGGTGAGCGCACCCACATACCACTCCTCACCCTTCTGCCGCGCCATCGCCACATACTTCCCCATCTCACCATCAAGCGCCACGGTATTATCCCACACCTTTGGTACCGAAGCAATAAAATCCGCACACTCCGCCTCCTCCATGTACCGCGATGGATTGTCGCAAAGCATATTCAACGGCGATTCAAAGATCACATACTCACCCAACTGCCGGCAACGCGTTCCCTGGCTCATAGGATCGGAATTTACCGGCCTGTAGGTGTCGCGCGTGGAATTGCGCATGGCTCCCTGTGTGTAATCCATCGGACCGGCAACCATCCTGATAAAAGGAATCGTTACATCATAAGTGACCTGGTCAACAGTACCCGGCGCCCATTTCATCTGCTCCAATCCATGCACACCTTCAAAATTCAATACATTAGGATAGGTGCGCTGCAGCCCGGTAGGTTTGTATGCACCATGAAAATCAAGCACCAGCTTATTCTCAGCGGCCACCTTCGCGGCACGGTAGAAAAACTCAACCATCTCCTGGTCGTCCCTGTCCATAAAATCAACCTTAAATCCCTTCACGCCCAGATCGGAAAAGTATTTCGATACACGCTCCATGTCGCGCTCGAATGCATAATAACCGGCCCATAAAATAATGCCGACGTTCCGCTCCTTTCCATAATCTACCAGTTCCTTAATATTTATTTCGGGTACTACCTGCATGAGGTCGGCCTGCTTATTCACCGCCCATCCTTCATCGAGGATCACATATTCAATCTTGTGCCTGGCGGCGAAATCGATGTAATATTTATACGTGGCGTTGTTCACTCCCGACTTAAAATCCACGCCGTAAATGTTCCAGTCGTTCCACCAGTCCCATGCCACCTTACCAGGCTTTATCCACGAAACATCGCTCACTCGCGAAGGGGCAGCAAGCTTATACACCATGTCGTTGTCGGTAAGTTGTTTGTCTTGCGTAGAAACGATCATCACGCGCCAGGGAAAATTACGTGTGCCCGTGCATTTTGCAATGTAAGGCTCTCTCGACTGCACCGACTGCTGCAGCATGTTGTGGCCGCCTTGTTTTGTTTCTTTCGGATAGGCAGCAAAAACCGCTTCCAGCGAATGGTTTCCATCTTTATTGTTGAGGTACATGCCTGGATAGTTTTCGAGGTCAGCCTCGGTAATGCACACCTTCTTTCCATTTGCCACTTCTACGACCAGCGGCAGGAAGGCGAGCCTTTCGGCATCCAACTCCGACAAACGCTTATGCGTGTAAGTATTTTCAAAAGAGTTCATGAACTGCTGTTCGAAAGAACTATGCTCCTTTGCATTTACATAGGGAACGACAGAAGGGTAGTCTTCCTTAAAATTAAAATCTGCCTGTTCATTTTTTACTGTAAAATCATTTTTCCGGCTTGTAAAAAACCTGTACGCAACGCCTTCATTATACGCCCTGAAAATAATTCCATAATCTCCCCGGCAACGCAACACCATTTCGTTGTACGTATCTTTTATTTCCGACCTTTTGTAAAAAGGTGAAGGGATAATCTTGTTCACGCTGCCTGTTTTGGAGCTTCTTACACGCGCATTGTGGCCCAGCACGTCTCCTCCTGTGAGCTCCAGCGCTATTGAAGACGGCGCAATAATTGTATCCGCGCCATGCACCACCGCGAATTTCATTTCGTCGTTCACCCATACAACGGCCTTCAACTGACCATCGGGCGATTGAACAACATAATTCTTCTGTGCAACACAATATGTACCGAAACAAACAGAAAGAAGAGTGATCAGAATTGCTTTCATGAGCTGTATTTTCAAATTCAATGACTAAAAAATGCGGCGGGAACCAATTGCTTTTTACTGCCCGGCGCTGTCCAATAAAATTTCAACATGGGCCTGCTTTCCGATGGCTGCTTGTAATATAACCTGAAGGCATGCAGTCCGGCCTTCAGCAATATCTTTCCTTCGCGTTCATCTCCGCTTTTGTAACCATAGCCGGCATCCACTGCAACGGCGTCGTGTATGCGTAGCAACGCACCGCCGTTCGCTTTCAGGCTAAAAACATACTCGCCATCTTCCGGAACGCGAATATATCCGGAAAAATAAAGTGCGCCGTACCGCTCCCTGCTGTTCTTGTTAATCTCCGGACGCGCCGCCCGACCTTCATTTGCCGGCTGCAAAGCAGCTACATCCGGCACCCACGGAAAATCGCCGGTGTACGCCTTCCATTCAACGCCTGGTTGTGTATTGCCCACTCGCGAAGGAGGAACAAGTGCTTTGTCGTACGGCCTCGCGGCTGCCGTATCAGGCCTGCGTACCTGCAGCACACGTTCCTTCATCAGCATTTGCAATGAATCTGCAAGCGTGTTCGCGGCCTGAAGGGCAATGTTATTGCTTTCGCGGGGATCATTCACCACGTTGTAAATTTCAAAATCGTCGTCCGCAGATTGTATATCATATCGAACGCCTACCATGTCGCCAAGCCGAATCAACTGCATTTGGTTGCGTTTGCGCTTGCGGTGGCCGGGATCAAATTCTTCAAAATCGGGTGTTGAACCATTCTGATAGTATTCCGAGTAGATGAGACTTTCTCGCTGTGTGCCCTCACCAGTGAGTGACGGCAGCAGGGAAACACCATCGGTACGTGCCGGTGCGGGCACCCCGGCCATATCGGCGAACGTGGGTAGCCAATCATAAAAGGCATTCGGCTCATCCACCACGCGGTGCGCCGGAATATGCGCGGGCCAGCAGGCGATGGCCGGCATGCGCACACCGGCTTCCCACAGGTCGCGTTTGATGCCATCAAAAGGCCCGAAACTGTTGAAGAAATCGGGATGGTTGGGAGCAAAGTTGCCGGGCAGGTAAGATTCAATGGAAGGTCCGTTATCGGAAGTAAAAACAACGAGTGTGTTCTCGTCCAGGTGCAGGTCTTTCAATAGTTGCATGATGTCGCCTACGCCATCGTCAATACGCCGCACAGCGGTGGCGTATCGCTGGTACACCGCGGGCCACGCCACCTCTGCAGTTTGTGCGTTGCCGTCGTTATCATACGTTGCATTGGCATAGTCGGGATGTATCCATGAATCTATTTTACCTGATGCAGTGCTGATCATGTGGCCAGGTTCATCGAGCCATTGCATGCCTCCTGTAAGTCCGCCGCCATTGGGGTAGGGTTGCGTAGGCAGTTCAAGCGTGGCGTGAGGTGTATCGAAGGCAAGGTAGAGGAAAAAAGGTTTGGCGGATCCTCTTCCCTTTGCCTGTTGCGTTATCCATTTTTTTGTTGCGGCCACCCAGAGGTCTGCCGTGTAGCATTTATCGAGTTTGCCGGCGATGTTTGTCCGGTTTTCCCACACTTCTTTTGGTTTTCGATACATACCTTCCTTTGGATAGTGCTCGTGGCCGTCAACATGCCGCATATAACCGAAGAAATAGTCGAATCCCCGGTTGAGCGGATGTGCCGGCCATTCATCACCCTTCGCGTTCCAGCGGCTATCGCCCTGGAGTCCCCATTTACCGATGGCCGCCGTGCTGTAGCCTGCCTGCGACAATACCGTGGCGATGGTGTGGTTGTTTTCGAGCGCCTTGTCGAATTGGTTGTCGCGCACATTGGCATGTCCCTGGCTCACGCCAAGCAAGAGCGATGCGCGGGAAGGTGCGCATACGGGCGCGGGACAATAATGCTGTGTGAGCATGGCGCCGTGTGCGGCGAGTGTGTCGAGGTGTGGTGTAAACATCCACGGTTCGCCTCGGTTATTCGTTTTTGCGCGCCGTTGCTGGTAAAAAACGCCGAGATCGCCATAGCCCAGATCGTCGGTGAGTATGAAGATGATGTTTGGCTTTTTGGTTGCCTCTTGTTGTGCAGTTGTTGTGAAGGCGATGGAAAATATCAGTAGTGCGGATAAAATGGATTTTATGAAAAATTTGTGCATCTTCAATAAATTGATCGTAGGTTCATATCGTAACTTCTCCCTGAAGACTTACAGCGAAAGTGCAACGAATATATTCGCAACAAAGTAAGCAGTGAATGTTATATGATCAGCCCGCCGGGCCGGTTTTTTCTGCACCAATTGTTCAACACCGCCTTCCTATATTTGCAAAATATGTCGCTTATTTCAGAACAGCTCAATGAAACAACTGCCTTCATCAGGAAAAAACACCCATCAGCGCCGGAAACCGGCATCGTACTTGGCAGCGGACTGGGCAATTTTTTAAGCGGCATAACAGTGGAAACGAGCATTCCTTACAAGGATATTCCACATTTTCCCGTATCTACAGTTGAGGGGCACGACGGAGTTATGGTGTTTGGTGAACTGAATGGAAAAAAGATCGTTGCCATGGCGGGAAGATTTCATTTTTACGAAGGATACACCGCGAGTGAAGTGGTTTTTCCAATAAGGGTGATGAAGGCGCTTGGAATCAAAAACCTTTTGCTGTCGAATGCCGCAGGAGGAGTAAACCCATCGTTCAGGGTGGGTGATTTGATGGTCATCACCGACCACATCAGTCTCTCGATCATCAACCCGCTGCTCGGAAGGAACGACGAAACAATGGGCCCGCGATTTCCGGATATGAGCGAACCTTACAGCAAAGCGATCATCCAAAAAGCGCATGAAGTGTCCCAAAAGCTCGACCTTCCATTAAAGGAAGGTGTTTACTTTGCAGTAACCGGCCCAACGTTCGAAACGAGGGCGGAGTATAAAATGATCAGGCTGATGGGCGCCGACGCAGTGGGTATGAGCACCGTGCAGGAATGCATTGCCGCCAACCACATGGGCCTTCCTGTTTTCGCCATCAGCATTATAACGGATATGGGCATACGCGAAGAAGAAACGGTAATTACTCATGAAGAAGTGCTTGAAGCGGCAAAGCAGGCCGAGCCCCGGCTGACGGCCCTCTTCAGTGAACTTGTAGCCAAATTGTGATAACTGATGAGCAGAGCCTCACTAAAATATTTGTTTGTTTTTATACTGACCACCATCGCAGCAACGAATATTTATTCGCAGGGTGGAATATTGCGCAGGCTGCCGCGTGGCGGCGGAGCGGGCGGTGGCGGCAACGACTCGCTGCAGCACCGCGACAATTCCAAGGATTCCATCACCATCAGGTTTCGCTACCTCGATTCGAGCAGGATGCAGAAATTTGATTCGGCCATCTATGATTTCACAAAACATTTTCCCGTGCCTTGGTATCACTACCATTTGGGAAATGTAGGCAATGCCACACACAGCATGATTTTTTCTCCCATTATGAAATCGGGATGGGACAATGGTTATCACCAGTATGATGCTTACAACCTCACCGATTACGAAACCAAATTTTACAATACCACGCGGCCGCTCACCGAAATTCAATACCAAATGGGGCCGCGCGTTGAACAACTGATAGGGCTGCAGCACACGCAGAACATCATGCCCAACTGGAACGCTTCGTTTCAATACAGGCTGGTGAACGCACCGGGGTTGTTCCTCAACCAGAATACCAACCATAACAGCTATCGCTTCGGATCGTGGTACCAGTCGAAAAACAAACGCTATCACAATTTTATCATCGTTACGGGCAACAAGTTGCAATCGGCGGAAAATGGAGGGATCGTTGATGAAAATATGCTCGACAGCACGCGCTTCAGCGACAGGGCCACCATACCCACGAAACTCGGATCAACGTTGCAGGGAAGCTCCCGCAACTTTTTCCAAAATACCATCAGCACCGGCACTAATTACACCAACGCCAGCTTTCTGCTGCGACAGCAGTACGACATTGGACAGAAGGATTCTATCGTCACCGATTCAACGGTGATCCCGCTGTTTTATCCACGACTGCGCCTCGAACACACCATCAATTATAAAACCTATAACTACAGGTTCATCGACCAGGTTCCCGACAGTGTGTACTACATGAACTACTATGGTTTCGATGCCAACGACACGATCTTCACCAAAGATCTTTGGAGAAACCTGTCGAACGACTTTTCTTTTTACCAGTTTCCCGATGCAAAAAATTCGCAGCAGTTTTTCAAAGCAGGGGCAACGTTTACAATGCTCAAAGGCACGTTCGGCGACTCGGCGGCAATTACCAACCGGTACCACAATTTTCTTGTACACGGAGAATACCGCAACAAAACGAGGAACCAGAAATGGGACATTGAAGCGAATGGGCAGTTTTATGTGAACGGCATGAACGCCGGCGATTATGATGCACACATCCGGCTTAAAAGACAAATCAGCAAGAAACTCGGTTTCCTGGAAC
>CAMPGT010000164.1 GCA_946885665.1 uncultured Chitinophagaceae bacterium
CTGTTTCAAGTCATGGTACACCCGACGACTCCCGTTATTACAAATGGGACTACGACGAAGTTTGGGAGTTTCATGCCGATTATGAGTCAAGGGCATACTTTACCTACGTGGTTGATGAAAATGGCATAAGACATTTTCAGAACATGGATGTTACGCGCGATGGAATTACCTACAACAGTTACATCGAGGCGTATTGTCAGCCTTACGGCGAATGTATCAATGACACCATGTATTATTGCTGGAAGTATAACAGTTCGTCAAATATCAATATCGGTTCAACGGCGGCGTTGTCTGACAATACTATCCTGGCGCCTATCAGGAGTATAGAAGACAACGGCTTTGAACTTAGTTATTTATACAGCATACTTGTTAAGCAAACCGGCCTGAGCCCGCAAGGATATGAATTTTACAGGATTTTAAAGGGAAATACAGAAAGCCTTGGAACGATATTCGACGCGCAACCCAGCGAAATGAAAACCAACTTGAAATGTGTAACAGACCCAAATGAAGTTGTCATTGGATTCATAGATGCGACGAGTGTAAAAAGCAAAAGAATTTTTATCAGCATCAGGCAATTGCGCGACTGGCATTATTTTGATGGGTATGACTGTACTGATACGATGAGTACTCGCGGTCGTACTATTGAGCAAGCTGTTTCGGAAGCTATTGTTTCGGGCAAAGTTCCCCTGACAATTACTATTAATCCAAATCCCCCTCACCAAATAGTAGGTTTTACAATGGCCAACCGCTACTGTGCAGATTGCAGGATGAGAGGTGTCCACAAAAAACCCGACTTTTGGCCATGAGAAAATCTATTTTGTACATCGCCATCAGTTTGGATGGATATATCGCCGGACCGGATGAAGATTTGAGTTTTTTAGATGTTGTTCAGCAAGAGAATGAGGATTACGGGTATGGCGATTTTATCCAGACGGTAGATACAGTAGTTATGGGCAGAAAAACATACGACTGGATAATGGCTCATGTTCCTGAATTTGTGCACGCCGATAAAACTACATTTACCATTACCCGAACCGAAAGGCAAAGCACAGAGAATACTCGCTTTCACACCGGAGATTTGAGTGACCTTGTACGGCGGCTCAAAACCGAAAGCGGGAAGAATATTTTTATTGAGGGTGGGGCAGAGGTCGTAAAAACCTTGCTGCTGGACGATCTAATTGACGAGTACGTTATTTCTATCATACCTGTATTATTGGGAGGTGGCACAAAGCTTTTTGAAGACGGGCGTCCTCGGCAAATACTAAATCTCATTTCAACAAAGCAATTTGATTCTGGCTTGGTCCAGCTTCACTATCAGCGTGAAGTTTGAAATAACTATTGATTGCCTTAACGCCTTTGTATATAGACGGCCTTGTTGAGATAGTCAATCACTACATACCTAAACTGGCCAAAAAAACCTAGTCCGATCAGGCTTTCCCTGGCTTGTTCGTTGCTGGAAATCAATGTTGAGAACTGGTTTCGGTTAATCTTGAAAGTGTCAAATACGTGTGTAGCTTCGATAATGGTTGCATGAGAAGGTGTAGAGAAGCGAAGACTGTCTTTATAAAACTTGCTATTTCCTTTGGCTACTTGCCTGAACGTTTTTGGAGGCAATAATATCCCGCCATTGAAGCCGAGATCCAGTTGAACATTCTTTACAATATTATTTCGGAACGAAACGTCGATGAGAATTCCGCCTGATGAAAATTTTGCAGGCAGTCGTTCCATTAACCGCAGTTCCTCTATGGAATCGGAACTGGAGGCAAAGGTTAGAGTCTCTTTCGAAAAATCGATCTTCCAAACACCTATTGATATAATGTTTTCTCCCAAAACACCATCTATCTCATCTGAAATATTGTAGAATTGAACGTCCTGTAATTCAATCCCCCCAAAAAAAATACGGTCACAGAGATATACATCTCCTTTAATCGAGGCGCCGTCGGCAGTAGTCGTCTTGTATGAATAGCTATCCAATTTGGCAATAGATGCGTTCTTGTCAATAACAGTGCCATTTGCCCAAGTGGGTGAATGATTGTCCCACAGTAGTGTATGTTTGATCCTTTGGCTTCCCCAATACAAGTCGACAAATATTCCCTGCAGGTCGCGTTGATAAGCTACTTCGATCTTGAAATCTTCCGGATGCACCGAAACGTCGGCTGCGGCAGGTAGTGCACACCCTGAAACACAAAGTGAAAAAAATATACTCGCCAGCAACCGGCAGTGCATTGTGAATGACTTTATAAGCAATTGGAGCACTTCTTCTTTTAAGTATCCAAATATAAATGGCTTCTGTCTTTTATCAGTTTATTTTGACTCTGCCAGCTTTGGATTGGCGCCAACGGTTTGCAGGATGCCCACGAGAATGGTCTTCCAAACCAGGTTGAAGAAGGACCTGTCGGTTTCGCGGACAAACTCCCCTGTCGCCTTTCTCGGTTCTTTGTTACCGGAAGGGTTTTCGTCTTTGACAATAAGCGCGTTCATAAGAAAACCGCGAAGGTTTCTTTGCTTCAGTCCGCCTTTACTGTCGCCGTCCTTCTTTAACGGCACAATCCGAAGGTTGTCATATAGCAAGAGAACCTTTCCCTTACCCAGTACGTCACTGCCGTCAACATGCGCCTGAAGACTTTTGATGTTAACGCTTTCCAACGACAACATCCCCAAATTGTTAGTGATTTCTTTCAGTTGTTCTTTATCTATTTTCGTTAGCTGCATATCCACGCTGAAATTTCCTTTCTTATACTGCGCAAGGTCAAAGGTGAAACTACTTTGCAACGGAGACTTGTGCATAAAAAAGGTGCGTACACTCGCTTTCATGTAGGGATCCTTTCGAACAGCATCTGCATTGTTGGTTATGTTCGATATTATTCCGCTGGTGTTATCAAAATAGATGGTCGCAGACTTTTCCGATTTAGGATTGTATTCTTCATAAGATAAATCCAGGTTCTTCACGTTTATCCTGTCGATTTTGACAGGTAATTTCAGCTTCATCAGAAGCTGATGGGGATAGTTGCCTACCTTACTTTCCGCGGGAGCCGGAAGAGAACGGTCCAGGTAGACTTTAACTCTGCTGTCTGTTATATTCACCGTACCTGCTGTCAAGCCTTCTTTGTTTAACAGACTCCACCAGTTGATGCTGTCCACCGTAATATCGTTTATAGTGATGTCGAATAGTTCTTTGCGAAATCCTGTGGCCTTGATAAACGCTGCTTTGCTCATTGCCGGCTTTAAAGAGGCGCCGCTTATCTGCATCATGTTCGACGGTGCGGAAATACTGATGGAATCCGCTTTGAGGAAATAGAATTTATCCGGAGTTCGAAACGAATAGTCTTTTAAGGTGATCAACGCCATTTTGGCGAAGAGGCAGCGCGATGTGTCGTATGCAGTGGATGAATCAATCAGAATATTTTTAAAGGATAGCGATACATTTTTCAACTCAGACTTCTTCTTCTCCGGAGAAAGATTGTGATGAATGAAGGTTGCACCATTTACAGATAAACTATCCACAGAAAAAGTACTGATCTGCCCCGACAGTTTTTGATAAAGAGAAGACGTGTCGGAGCTTGTATCGGGATTGTATTTTCTCTTTTTATGAAACACTTCAATAAACGGATTCTCGATATCGAGCATTTTTAAGCGGATCGTTTTTGTGTTGAGCAGATCTGTGGGACCCAATCCGTCGATGTAGAGAGAACGCAACGATATGCTGAATATATCATTAGGGGCGATTTTCGCAGAATCCATTTTAGTCAGTACTGATGAATCTACCTCAAGCGAAGCGTTCAACACGCCGATCCTTGCTTTTACCACGTCAACTTCCAGTCCTTCGATGCTGAGCCGGTAAAGGCTATCGGTACCCTCTCGCACCAGTGACTGCAGCCTGGCGATGATCTGCGGTTCGAAATCTTTCAGTTTCCGTGTTTGCAGGTACACAAAGATGCCCGCCGTGATAACGATAATGATGAACAGTGATATGATATATTTTGTTTTCATGAAGGTTATCGTATTCTCTTGCACTCAGGATTGAAAAAATCATACCTATATAGGCCGCGCATATACGATTGCGTATGTCAATTTCGCGTGTATTTGTTATTTTTCGATATATTAATCTTAATATTTTACATGTGGCTGGATCGACTTACCAGGTTTATGTTGTTGAGCTGCTGAAAAAAGTATATACCGAAAACAGCAGGTTTAGAGCCGCCAATCCGCAGTTTAACGGCGTGTTGGAGTGTCTTTATGTAGGTATGACGAGTAAGCAGCCCGCGGAGCGGTTTAGGCAACATAAAACGGGGTATCTGAGTAAGAAGGGGCATAACATTTCTTCTTCTATTGTGAACAAATATGGAACATACCTGCGGCCGAGCCTTTACAATCACCTCAATCAGCAGAAGATGACCCGGCAGGAGGCTCTGAAAATGGAAGAAAAGCTCGCCTGGGACCTGCGAAGGCGGGGATATGCAGTGTGGTTTAATTGAAGATGGTCGCCATCCAACGGCTAATATTCCCTGGTTGACCCCTATCCAATTTTAATTTATTTTTTCCCGCCGAATATCTTACTTATCCACTCCCGCAGCTTGCGGCTTGGCTTCTGGCCGGTATCTCCGATCACCTCACCATACGGCTCCAGGCCCGGCACATGATCGCAAATGATCTTGACGATGCTGAGCATCGGTATGAACAGGATCATTCCCGGAATGCCCCACAAAAATCCCCCGCAAAGTATTGCAACAATGGTCGCAAGGGCGCTAAGGCTCACCTCGCCACCGAGGTAATACGGCGTGATCCAGTAATTATCCAACGCCTGGAAGGCGCAAAAGCTCACCAGCACCCAAATGGCGGGTTGATAGGACGGCTCGGTGACCAGCGCCACAAAAAACGGGAACAGGGCCGCCAGTATTGGCCCGAGGTAGGGAATAATGTTAAAGAGCGCCGCCACTGCCGCCAGCAGCAGTGCATTTTCGATTCCTATCACCAGCAACGCAATTGCATACAGCACGAACAACGCAATAATCGAAATGGCCCTGCCAATGAGGTAATGCTGCGCCACATGACCAATGTCGTGCAGCATCTTTTTCTTTTCGTCTTCTGCACCGTCGCCGGCAATGTGCAGAAAGAACTTAAAGTATTTCTCCCTGTGAAACAGCAGGAGGAAGGTTAACACCAGGGTGATGATCATGCTGGCGAGCAACTGGGCAGAGTCGCGGATCATACCTGTGACGTAGTCTTTCACGAATTTGCCGAGCTCCTGCGTTTGCTTGTGCAGAAACGCCGACTGCTCGGCAGCGGGAACATCAAATTTTCTCTCGATGAACTGTTGCGCCGAATGCAACAGTTCATTGGTTCCGCGGCCGAGTTGCGTCAGGTCGCCGGCAAAGCTGGATACCTGCGCGATGATGATGAAGAGCATGCCCAGCAGGATCACAAGGATTACGGCCACAGATGCCAGGCACGATAGTGCCCTGGGCCAGTTTTTGCTGTCGAGCCACTTGCACAGCGGTGTCATGAGCATGGCGAACAATATGGCGAAAGAAAAAGGCACCAGCACCGGCCGCCCGAAGTGGAGGATGGCGGTCAGCAGAACGAGGAAAATAAGTACCCGGTTAATGAAAGGTAATGGTAATTTCATATGAATGGTATCTACCTGGCTAATACGCTTCTAAAACCGTTCCATCCATTTTTAGTACGACAGGAAAACGTGACCCGCCGAGCAAAATATAGCAATATCTTTACACCAAATCGAAACAGCAGCATCGATTCATGAAAAAAGCAAAACGTATCCTCTACAGTCTTTACCTCCTCGCTTTTACAGCGGCTTCAACCATATCGAGTGCACAAGCTCAGCGGGCAGCGCCCACATCTACCTATCAAAACCCCTTACCAGTGGCACTGGGCGATCCTTACGTGCTCCACGTAAAAGGCGACCGATATTACCTTTACGGAACAGGCGGCGGCGCCGTCAATGGCTTCGTTGCTTACTCTTCCACTGACCTGGTGAACTGGAACAGCGAAGGACAGGTATATTTCGCCGGCAATAAAAACGGCTGGAGCGATTCGACCGCTGAATATAACGGCGCATACTGGGCGCCGGAAGTGTATGAACAAAACGGCAAATTTTATCTGTTCTACAGCGCGCAGTGGAAAGAAAATCCAACCGATGAAATGGAAAACTTTCGGATAGGCGTAGCCGTTGCCTCAACGCCAACCGGCCCATTCACCGATCTTCACAACAAGCCGGTATTTGATCCCGGTTACCCGATCATTGACGCCAACGTGTTATTTGATAACGACGGCCGCGCTTACCTGTATTATTCCCGCGCCTGCTACAAGCACCCCGTAGAAAGCGAGATCGCCAAATGGGCCAAAGAAAAAGGATGGTTCAACGAAATTGAAGAAAGCTGGGTGTATGGTGTTGAGCTAAAACCGGATTTCAGCGGCGTTACCGGCGAACCGGTTCTTTTATTGCGTCCGCCGGTTAGCATGAACGATCCGCAAACGGAGTGGGAGAGCCGTTCCGTTACCTCAAAAGAGGTGAATCGACGCTGGACGGAAGGTTCCGTTGCCTTTAAAAAGGGAGACATTTATTACATGATGTACTCCGCCAATTATTTTGGCGGAAAGAATTATGCCGTAGGATACGCCACTTCAAAACACCCGTTGGGACCGTTTGTGAAATCAACCACTAACCCCGTACTGCAAAAGAACGTGGAGCAGGGTGGAGTAGTCACCGGAACGGGACACAACAGCATTACTTATTCGCCTGATGGTAAAGAAATGTTTTGCGTGTACCACGGACGCACCTTGAGCACCGGCGACAAACGCGTTGTGTTCATCGATCGCATGAAAATTGCGAAAGATGGTACGCTGACCGTGAAAGGGCCCACATCAACCCCACAACCGCTTCCTTCAGGCGTTAAAGCCGGCCGGGATTAAATTGCCGGAAATCAGCAAAAATAAGCACGATGATATTTAGGAATGCTTATTCACTCGATTAGCAGGTACCCGACTATTTAGCGCCGTCTATCGTCGATGATTTTTCCTTTTTGATATTTTCACGGAATGTTGCACCGTCTATTTTTAGAACAACCGCATTGGGCCACTGGTTATCGGTGTAGAAACGCTGCCCGTTGACGGCGCTAACCGTCAGCCCGATCGGTGAAGGCATTATATACACCCCCGCATCGAAACCCTTTCGGTATTCAACGAGTTTTGAACCATAACCCAGCACATTCACCTTTGTGGATCGCGATCCCTCCAGGTGAGAGAAAGTAAACGTTTTGCGTGTTCCATACCGCCAGTCTGAAGCATCTTTTCGAAGAATATAGGCATAGACGGATTTGCCATCGTTCGACTGGCTGAAATATGTACGGCCTTCCCTGATAACGGGCAGCGGCTTTATGTTGTAGATGCTTTCGCTGTTGGCAAACATCCACATGCTGATTTCGGTAAGCACATTTGCTTCCTTCTCCTGTATAATTCCTTCTTGCGTGGGGCCAACGTTTAAGAGAAAGTTGCCGCCCTTGCTCCTGATCTCTATGAGTTTGTTGATGACGTCGGTGCCGCTTTTGAATTCATCATTCGTTGCTTTAAACGACCATTCTGTTCCTGTGGTGTAACATGCTTCCCACGGACGTGGCAGCGGGGCATCGGGTGTATTTTGCTCCGGGGTTTTCATCACGTCGCGTGTAATGACGAGATCGGGGTTCAACGACCATGCGTATTCCCGGAGACCATCGCCTGGCCCGTCGATGAAAAGGATATCTATTTTGCCGTAGTTGGTCATCAGTTCATGAAGCTGCCGTTTGTCGTAGTCCATCAGTTCGGGATTATTAACAGGGAACTGCTCGGGTTGTTGGAGGCGGCCCATCGGAATGTTGTGTTGATGGAAGAAATAAAAATCTTCCGGCGAAAAATAAAAGCCGATGGCGATTCCTTCCTTTCTGAAGGCATTTACGATTTGCTTTGCCACATCTTTACCGTACGGCGTATTCATAACGTTAAACGTCGTGGTTTTTGTTTCGAACATGCAGAAGCCGGAGTGATGTTTGGCGGTAAACACAACGTACTTCATTCCAGCTAGTTTGGCTTTGCGTGCCCACGCAGCGGGATCGAAGCGCGAAGGGTTAAAATAACCGGGCAGTTCAGTGAAATACCGCTGTGCGTAATCATCGGATGCGCCGGCCAGGGAGTGACTGATGACGCCTCCCAGCGCCACATCTACGTTCCAGTGAATGAACATGCCGAAGGCCAGGTTTTCAAACCATTCCACCCGCTCGGGGCGATTGGCAGTTTGTTGTGCGTTGGCATTGGAGAAATTCAAAAAACAGCCTACCAGTAAGGCCCATCTGATCGTCGTATTCATTGCCTTTTTTCCGCAACATAGTGCATATTTATGAAGAATCGGGTAATGCTCGCTTAATACGGCTACCTTTTCAACACAGTAAAAGGATTGATGCCGAACATTTTTTTGAAAGCCTTGATGAAATGCGAAGAATCGACAAACCCAACGTAATGCGCACATTCTGTTAAAGAACACCCTTCCATCGATTTTGATACCGCCAGCAACATTTTCTTCCACAGCATCCACTGACGAACAGATATCCCCGTTTGCTTTTTGAACAAGTGAGAGAACCTGCTTTCAGATAAAAAAGAAGCCCTCGCCAGTTGCGCCAGCGTTACATTATGA
>CAMPGT010000165.1 GCA_946885665.1 uncultured Chitinophagaceae bacterium
CAGCCGCGGAACGCCGTTCTCCACCAGCACCTCGGCCGGCTTATACCTGGAATTATAATTAGAAGACATCTCAAAACAATAAGCACCCGCATTCTTAAACACCACAAAATCCCCCTCCCTTATCTCATTCACTTCACGGTTAGTGGCAAACGTATCGGTTTCACAGATGTTACCGGTGATATTGTAAATCTTGAACGCACCTTCAGGATTTGAAATATTCACGATGGTGTGCCACGCATCATAAAACATCGGCCTGATCAAATGATTCAAACCCGTGTTCAACCCCGCAAAGGTAATAGCAGTCGTTTCCTTGATCACATTGACCGTGGCAACAAAATACCCTGCCTCGCTCACAATAAATTTTCCCGGCTCAAACCACAGCCGCAGCTTTTTACCCGCCAACTTTTCAAACGCCGATACTGACTCTGCCAGCCTTTTGCCGAGCAGGTCTATATCCGTTTCATGATCGCCGGGGCGGTAAGCCACTTTAAACCCACCACCAAGATCCAAAAACTCGAGGTTCTCAAATTCCTTCGAGAGGTTAAACAGCAATTCAACGCCTTTCACAAACACGTCAATGTCTTTGATGTCGCTGCCGGTGTGAATGTGCAATCCACGAATCACCACACCGGTTTCCTGCACCACCTTCTTCACCTCGTTGATCTGCTCGATAGGAATACCAAACTTGCTCGCATCGTGGCCAGTAGAAATTTTGATGTTGCCGCCTGCCATAATATTGGGCCGCAGCCGTACGCCCACCGGGTATGATGCCCCAAACTTCTGCCCAAACTTCCTGAGATTCGAAATGCTGTCTATGTTGATGTTGACGCGAAAAGCGGCTACTTCTTCGAGTTCGGCAAATGAAATATTATTCGACGTGTAGAGGATGCGCTCCGGCGTGAACCCCGCATGCACCGCCAACTTCACTTCGTTGGACGAGCTGCAGTCGATGTTGCAGCCTATGTCGCGGATAAAACGCAGCACGCTCAGGTTGGTGAGGGCCTTGCAGGCATAGAAAATATTCGCATCAAACCCCGCGAAGGCGTTCTTCAGGCGTTGGTATTGCGACTTTATTTTTTCAGCGTTGTAAACGTATAGTGGAGATCCGTAGGTGTTAGCGAGCTTTATCAGGAATTCATTTGAAAGATGCATGGATGAGTGCGTAATTTACGGGGTATTCTGTTCGTCGTTATTTTCTTGTTCGTTGTCCGGTTCGCTGCCCTGGTCGCCCTCAATACCCGGCTCCTTCAGTTCGCCATTCTCCGTAACGATCAAAGCCGATTCTTCAGCCATCCTGTTCACCATCGTGGGGTCAACCATATCTTCACTGAACACCTCTTTCAGTTTAGGCAGGTCATCGGCTGAATTAATACCGAAGTAATCCATGAACGTACGCGAGGTATTATAAATAAGGGGCTTGCCGGGCAGTTCCTCATTTCTTCCGCTGATCACGATCAGTTCCTTTTCGAGCAGTTTCTGAATGGAATAATCGCAGCTTACGCCCCTGATGCTTTCGATATCGCCCTTTGTGATAGGTTGTTTATACGCAATGATCGCCAGCGTTTCAAGCGCCGCGGCCGATAATTTTTTCAGGTATTTTTCACCATTCAGTTGGGCAATGGTTTTGTGGTATTCCTTCTTGGTAAGAAATTGCCATCCTCCCCCGCTTTCCCTCATTTCAAAGGGGTAGAAGTCGGAGCCGTACTTTTCAACGATACCCTCAAGCGCCGTCTGCACCTGTTCCATGGTAATCTTATCATCCATAAAGCCGAAGGCGTTATTGATGAGATCGGTGATGTCGATGGGAGTGAGCGGCTTGTCGCTTGCGAAAACCAGCGCTTCGATATGCGGAATGAGGTTGCCTATTTCCATTTTAAGTTAAAACGTTTTATCCGTTTAGGGCAGCGGCGCCACTAACGATCTCGGTAAGCTCGGTGGTAATTGCAGCCTGGCGGGCGCGGTTGTAAGATATCCTCAGCGACTTGAGCAACTCGTTCGCGTTCTCGGTGGCTTTGTCCATAGCGGTCATGCGCGCGCCATGTTCCGAGGCGTTCGCATCCAGCACCGCCTTGTATAATTGGGTGTTCAATATTTTGGGCATCAGCTCGCTGATCAACTGCTCCTTCGACGGATCATAGATGAAATCCGCCTTCTTCGCGCCTTCCTTCGATTCGACTTTTGGTATGGGCAGAAAACGCTCAACCACAAATTTCTGCGTGGCGGCGTTCCTGAACTCGCTGTAAACAATCTCGATCCTGTCGAAACGCTTTTCTTCGAAAGCTTTTACGGCGGCCTGCGAAGCGGCCTGTACGCTTTCGAAATTCAGATTGAGAAAAATATCTTTAAACTGGGCATCGACCCTGAACCTGTTTTTTAGAAAATGCTCATAGCCCTTCTTGCCAATGGTCCAAAGTTCTACATTTCCTTTCTGCGCCTGCGCGGCGTATTTTTCGACGATGGCCAGCTTTGCCAGCTTGATGATGTTCGCATTGTAGGCGCCGCATAGACCCCTGTCGCTGGTAATCACGATCAGCAGTACATTTTCGACCGGCCGTTCGACTGCCAGGTTCATTCCCAGATCGCCCTCAGAATTGCTGACGATGTTGCTGAGCAGCTCCTGCAGCTTCTTTGCATACGGCCTCATCTGGACGATGCCATCCTGCGCCTTGCGCAGCTTGGCCGCACTCACCATCTTCATCGCCTTGGTGATCTGCTGCGTGTTTTGCACGGATTTTATACGGTTACGTACTTCTTTTAACTGCCCTGCCATAGTGATTTTTTTAACCGGGTGCAAAGGTATGTTTTTTGCCTTACTTTTATGCCTTATGGCAAAAGCAAAAGCTAAAGCTAAAAAGAAGGACCAGCCGGTCATTCTTATCACCAATGACGATGGAATAACCGCCCCCGGGATCCGCAACCTTGTTGAAGCCGTAAGGGATCTCGGAAAGATCGTTGTGGTGGCCCCCGATAAGCCCCAGTCGGGCATGGGTCACGCCATCACCATCGGCCACCCCCTTCGCCTCCACCCCGCCCAGGTTTTTGGCGACATCGAGTCGTACCAGTGCACCGGCACCCCCGTAGATTGCGTTAAGCTGGCCGTGGATAAAATACTGCACCGCAAGCCGGACATCTGCCTGAGCGGCATCAACCATGGCGCCAACCACTCGATCAACGTCATCTACTCCGGCACTATGTCGGCAGCGGTCGAAGCCGCCATCGAAAGCATCCCGTCCATCGGCTTCTCATTGCTCGACTACAGCATAGAAGCCGATTTTAGTGCTGCCAGGGTATATGCACGTATGATCGTCCAGAAAATGATGTCGACACGCCTCGACAAACACACCATCCTGAACGTGAACTTTCCCGCGGTAGACAAAAAACTCATACGCGGCGTGAAGATGTGCAGGCAGGCCTATGCAAAGTATGAAGAAGACTTCCTCGAACGCGACGACCCGCACGGCAGAAAATATTTTTGGCTCACCGGCGATTTTGTGAATATGGACAGGGGGAAAGATACCGACGTTTGGGCACTGAAGAATAATTACGTGAGCGTGGTGCCGGTGCAGTTCGACATGACCAATTACGAACTGAAAAACAAACTCGAGAAAACCTGGAAATTCGATGCTCAAAAGAGATGACATACGCCTTGGACTCATACTCGGCTTTATCGCACCCATACTGAGCCTGGGAATCTACTACCTGGTAAAGTTCTATCCCACCTTCACCCTCAAAGATTTTTTCACTTTCATCACCGCCAGCAAATCCCAGATCACAGCCGTTTCCGTTCCGTGCCTCGTGCTTAACATAGCGCTGTTTACCGTTTATATTAATTCACACCGCGATAAGACAGCAAGAGGTATTTTCGCAGTGACGCTTGTTTATGCCATAGGTACCTTATTGCTGAAATTTATTTAGAAAAAACAGGAGATGAAGTATTATATCATCGCAGGTGAAGCGTCGGGGGACCTTCATGGAAGCAATCTTATTCGGGAGATCCGCAAGCTGGACAACATCGCAGACATCCGCTGCTGGGGCGGCGACCTGATGGAACATGCAGGGGCCCATCTTGTAAAACATTACAGGGACCTTGCCTATATGGGATTCATTGAAGTGGTGATGAACCTGCGCACGATCATGAAGAACCTGAAATTCTGCAAGCAGGACATTTTGCAGTTCAAACCCGATGTGATCATTCTCATAGATTACCCGGGATTCAACCTGCGCATTGCCGAATGGGCGAAGCATCAGCACATCAAAGTGGCGTACTACATTTCGCCGCAAGTGTGGGCGTGGAAGGAAAACCGCGTTAAACAGATCAGGAAGAACGTTGACAAGATGCTGGTGATATTACCTTTCGAAAAAGATTTTTATAAGAAGCGAAGCTTCGACGTGGAATACGTTGGCCACCCGCTGGCCGACGTGGTCGAATCGGCCCAGAACGATATAGAACCACTGCCCAATACACTTGCCTCTCCGCTCAATGAACCCAACATCATCGCGCTGCTTCCCGGCAGCCGCGCACAGGAAGTGACAAAAAAATTGCCGGTGATGCTCGAAGTGAGCCGCGCATTTCCCGATTACCGCTTCATCATCGCCAAGGCCCCGTCGCTCGACGACCGTTTTTATGAGCAGTTGATGGAACCCTATAAAAACGTACGCTCGATACGCAATAAAACCTATCAACTGCTGTTGCACGCAAAGGCGGCCCTTGTTACATCGGGCACGGCAACGCTCGAAACGGCGCTGTTCGGCGTGCCGCAGGTGGTGTGCTACAAAGGCTCGAACATTTCCTACCAGATCGCGAAGCGCCTGATCAAAGTAAAATACATTTCGCTCGTCAATTTGATCATGGACAAAGAAGTAGTGAAAGAACTGATACAAAATGAAATGAATGTGCAGAACGTAACCACCGAGCTTAGGAGAGTATTAAAAGACCGCGACACCATCATACGGATGAAAAGAGATTATGCCGATCTGAAGAAGCTGCTGAGCGAAGGCGGGAACGCTTCAGAAAAAGCCGCTAAAAGCATCGTACAAATGATCAGACGGGCGCACGATATTAAAATCTGATTAACACCGATAATTTTTTTTCACTAATATATTTTCTTTTTTTCGCTGTTCATGCACATCCTCACAAGAACTGAACATTTTTTTCCATATGTAACATACACGGTGTTATCAACTCATGTTTCCGTATGAAAATTTTGTAAAATTAATGTTCGTGAAAAATTCGTTAATGCGAGAAGTGTAAAATTTTTTCCTCAGTTGTTTCTGGCACCATTTTAGTTGCTCCGCGCAGGTTGATCTATCCTTTACCAGTAAAACTCTGACCAATGAACGCTAGAAATCGCGTGCTAACTGCTTGCGTGGGTCTGCTATGCATGTTCTCTTCGTGCCAAAAAGACCTCGATGTAATTGATGATGGCGCTGAATCGAAAACTATTTCCAGTAATTCAATTAATGACCAGGCGGAAACTTCACCACCAACATGGACGAGTGTGAAGGCGACAGTTAACTCGAATGTCGCAGGATTTTGGCAAGCCGTTCCTGTTAATTACAGCAAAACAACAAAGAAGTATCCACTCATTCTCTTTATTCATGGCATCGGTGAGTTGGGTACAACACTATCGCGCATGAACTGCTGCGGATTGCCGAACCACCTCTATCACAAAACGTTTCCTGCTAATTTCAATATTGGTGGTGTAAACTATTCATTCATCGTTATTGCACCGCAGTTTAAAGTAAGACCCTCTGCAGCGCAAATGCAATCTGTTATTGATTACGCAAAAAGAAGGTGGAGAATCGATGAAACCAGGGTGTACGTTACAGGTTTAAGCATGGGTGGCGGATCCACATGGGATTACTCAGCAGTTTACGGGCAGAACGCAGCAGCGATCGTTCCTGTTGCTGCCGGTACAAAGCCAACTACCACCATGGCCGCAAACATTGCCAAGAAAAATCTTCCGATATGGGGTCTCTACTCAAGTGCAGACCAGGTGGTGCCTGTTCAGTGGGGACGTGATTTCTTCAGTTGGATCGATGCCAGGAACAGCGCTTACGCTTCAAGAACAAAACTTACGATATGGACAGACGTGAGCCACAACTCTACGTGGGCGCGCGCGTTCAATCCAAAAACGAAAGTTGACGGCTACAATATTTACCAGTGGATGCTGCTTTACAAAAGAGGAACTTCCACCTACGTTCCGCCTCCTCCAACATCATCGCCGGCGCCATCAGGCACTAACAAAGCTCCGGTGGCGCGTGCCGGATCCGATCAAACGATCTATCTTTCTGAAGGCATCAACCGTGTAACACTCGATGGTACTTCGTCATCAGATGCCGACGGTTCAATTTCAAAATATGTGTGGACGAGAGTAAGCGGTCCCACCGATGGTGATCTGTTCGTATTCGGCACTGGTAAAACCTATGCTACCCACCTTATAAGAGGTACGTATGTTTTCCGCCTTACCGTTACCGACAACAAAGGCGCAACAGCATCCGACGACAGGGTGGTGTATGTACAGCAATCGCGCACATCAACATCTCCCGCTCCCGCGCCCTCACCTTCAGGTACAAACCAGGCTCCTGTTGCACGTGCCGGATCCGATCAAACGATCTATCTTTCTGAAGGCATCAACCGTGTAACACTCGACGGTACAACGTCATCGGACGCTGACGGCTCAATTTCAAAATATGTGTGGACAAGAATCAGTGGACCCACTGACGGCGATCTGTTCGTGTTCGGTACAGGTAAAGCTTACGCCGCACATTTGATAAGAGGTACGTACGTTTTCCGTATTACCGTAACCGACAACAAAGGTGCAACGTCGTACGATGATAAAGTGGTGTATGTACAGCAATCACGCACTTCATCGTCGCCTGCTCCCACATCGGGCAACCAGGCGCCCATTGCACGGGCCGGCGCTAATAAAACTATTTATCTTTCCCAGGGCATCAACAGGGTAACGCTCGATGCTACATCATCGGCTGATCCGGATGGCTCAATAGTAAGATATGTTTGGACAAAGAGGACAGGACCGAAAGCAGATCTTTACACTTTCGCAACCGGAAGAACATACGCTGCGCATCTCGTTAGAGGAACATACGATTTCGTGGTAACGGTTACCGACAACAAAGGAGCAACAGCTTCGGACAATTTAATTGTTTATGTGAAATAATTCTCAAGACAATCAACTGCAAACCCCGTAACTTTTTACGGGGTTTTTTTATAGTGTTTATTGCGACACCAGTTTGAGGCCAACGATGGAAGCGATGAGTGTGGTGATAAAAAATATTCTCCAGAAGTTAGCAGGGTCGTTGAAAACAAGTATTCCAACGAGTACGGTGCCTACTGCGCCGATGCCTGTCCACACTGCGTAGGCGGTTCCTATGGGGAGGGTTTGTGTGGCTTTCACGAGGAGTATCATACTAACGGTGAGGGCTACCAGAAAGGCGCCATACCAAAAGTAAACGGCGCTGCCCGTTGCCGTTTTTGCTTTGCCAAGGCAAGAGGCGAAAGCTACTTCAAAGAGTCCGGCGATAATGAGGATGATCCAGGCCATGGGAGGTGGTTATTAGTTAAGATGTGAAACGGCAAACGGCAATGGGCAATGGGCAAACGGCAATCGATTTTTTCCATCTCAACCTCACCTCTCCTTAAATACTGTAAACTTCAAAATCATAATGATCACCGCGATGATGAACATGAACAGCGAGAGCCGGTTGATACCATGCATGTACTGCATCCACCTTGTATTCGGCTTATTCGGATCTCTTTTCTTTATATAGAGATATTCAGCAAGTTGACGTAAAACTCCCATGATGCAAAGTTAGCCACTTTCAAATATGCATGCATCGGCTCATTG
This sequence comes from uncultured Chitinophagaceae bacterium, assembly GCA_946885665.1. The sequence continues at coordinate 7,866 of CAMPGT010000165.1, forward strand.
CACAAGTGAATCCTTCTTCACCCACCTGTTTAATTCTTTTTCGTCGGTAAGATCGAGCCGCAATGGAGTGATGGATACTTTTCCATTCTCCACTGCCCACCGGTCGGTCCCTTCTTCGGCGGCCTCAAGCGGCACGACCGTCGACCAGAATATTTGCCTGCCCATAGGGTCCTTATCGCGGATCACCTTGCCATCGTAGTGGCGTACCGATTGTCTGGTCCACACAATTTCCTGCGGCACGGCAGGCAGGTTAACGTTGAATAGTCTTGGGGAGGTATCCCGGAGCAGTATCCTGAGTGTTTCCTCCACATAGGGCTCCAGGATGCCGAAATCGGGTTCCTGGCCGTGCATCGGTGTGCTGAGGGCGATGCCGCGAAAGCCAAGCAGTACCGCCTGTTTTGCGGCGGCGAGTGTGCCGGAGTGCCACATGGCGTTTCCCAGGTTCGTGCCCAGGTTGATGCCGGAGAGCACCACGTCGGGGTTTTCCCAGATGTGGCTGCCGAGGGCTACACAGTCGGCGGGCGTGCCGTTGATGCGGTAGGCTTCAATTCCTTCAAAGGTGATCGGCGATGTTTTTACCGACATCGGCCGGGAGTGGGTAATGGCGTGTCCCATAGAGGATTGCTCCACATCGGGCGCAAATACTCTCACTTCGCCGAAGCGCAGGGCTATTTTCGCGAGGGCGCGTATACCGGGGCTGTAGATGCCGTCGTCGTTTGCTATCAGGATCTTCATGCAGGAAAATCTAACATTTTCGTGCCATGGGAG
>CAMPGT010000166.1 GCA_946885665.1 uncultured Chitinophagaceae bacterium
GGTTAAAGGGCAGCAACGTTTCATCGCCCGCCGGCCGTTGCGCAATGGCCGCTATTGTTAACGATCGCGTGGTTGATGCAATTGGTGCGGGCGATAGCTTCGACGCGGCCTTTATACACGAATTTATCCGGCAGCGCGACATGGAAGCCTGTCAGCGTTTTGCGAACCTTATTGCGGCCATTTCCACAACCGCTGCAGGAGGTACCGGTGCTTTTGCCGATATCCATTACAAAATTGAAAATGCCCGATCATTGTATGGGTTCCACTAATACCAAACTTGCCGATAAGCTGAAGGTTATGCAGGCGGAAAGATCTGCCCTCCTGGCCACCAATTTTTATAACTACGAAACGCTCCGCGGAGTGCTTGAGGCGGCGCAAAATGTTAAACTGCCGTTGATATTGCAGCTTACCCAAAGCTCGATAGATTATATGCGGTTGCCCGTTGCAGTTAGTATGGCGCGTAAGGCGCTTCAATCATTCGGAGTGGAAGGATGGATACACCTGGATCATGCCCATTCGTACGAGCTCGTGTCGCAATGTCTTGACGCAGGGTTCGATTCGGTTATGATCGATGCGAGTGAAAAAAGCCTCGAGGAGAATATCAGCATCACCCAAAAAGTTGTGGAACTTGCCCGCCGGTACGATGCATGCGTGGAAGCCGAGCTGGGCTACGTGGCGAAACTCGGCCAGGCCCATAACAAAAGCGGCTTTACAGAACCTGGGGAAGCGGCATATTTTGTGAAGCAGACAAACGTAGATGCGCTTGCCGTTGCCATCGGCTCGGCTCACGGATTTTACAAGGAAGAACCGAAGCTCGACCTGGGGCGTCTCGCCCGCATTCATGAGGCTACCGATGTACCATTGGTGCTGCACGGCAGTTCCGGGATCCCGGCCGGAACGATAGGAGAGGCCGTGAACCGCGGCATTTGCAAGATCAACCTGGCCACTGAAATCAAGAACATTTTCATGCTTACTTTGAAATCACAATTGCAAAACACCGATGAAATAGATTTGCGAAAAGTGTTTCCGCCCGCCATCAGGTCCATTACGACACTCGTGCAGGAGAAATTACTGATTGCTGAAAATAAATCTCACAGGCATGAATAAATTCGCATCTGTTGCCATAATTACCATTGCCATTGCCGGTAACCACTGCAGCGACCAACCTGCAAAGGCGAAGGAAGATAAATTTTACACCGGGGAAGATTACTACACGGTTAAGAAAGCCGACGTACACGTTCACATCAATACGGCGCAGACTTATTTCATCACCTTTTCGGCGAAAGAAAATTTTCGCCTGATCGATCTCAACGTGGATGCGCCGGGCTATCCGACGATCGAGCAGCAAAGAAATTATTTGATCGCGCATACCAGGCAATTTCCGGAGCAGTTGAATTTCTGCACCACTTTCCGTACCGACAATGGATTCGGAGAACCGGGCTGGCAGGAAAAAACGCTGGAATATTTGCAATCGTCGTTCGACAGCGGCGCCATCGGCGTCAAGGTGTGGAAGAATATAGGTATGACGCTGCGCGACAAGAACGGCGAGTTTGTGATGATAGATGATGCACGCTTCGATCCGATCATCGGTTACATCGCGAAAGCAGGTAAAACACTGGTTGGGCATCTTGGCGAACCGCGAAACTGCTGGCTGCCGCTGCCGGAAATGACCGTAAATAACGACCGTGCCTACTTTACCGAACATCCTGAATATCACATGTTCCTTCATCCGGAATATCCTTCATATGAGGCGCAGGTAGCTGCGCGTGATAACATGCTGGCGAAACATCCCGGTCTCCGCTTTGACGGCGCTCACCTGGGCAGTCTTGAATGGAGCGTGGATGAACTGGCGCGCCGTCTGGACAGCTTTCCTGACATGGCGGTGGACCTGGCGGCACGTTTATGCCATTTGCAGTATCAAAGTCTTGCCAACTACGATAAAGTACGCGCTTTTGTGATTAAATACCAGGACCGGATACTATATGCCACCGACCTCGAAGTGAACGACAGCATTACCGACACCACTGCCGAGATGAAGCATATACATGATGTTCGCTTTGGCCATTGGAAATATTTTACTTCCGATGAGATGCTGACAACGCCGGAAGTCAATGGCTCGTTCAGGGGCCTGCATTTGCCCGCTGAAGTGGTCGACAAGATATACCTGAAGAATGCAGAGAAATGGTTCCCGGCATTTAAACGTGATTAATCGATGTTCTAAAACGGTCTACTCACCTGCCGAAGCATTCACATTTCTGTAGCCGGGTGATGGAAAATTATTACTAACCTTCTCGCCTTCGCTGGTCATAAAGGTGTCGTGAAAATCCTTTGTATAAGTTTTCAATTTTACCAGGTATCCCTCCAGGTCAAGGTCCTGCTCATCAATGATCAGGTAAGTCATATCGGGAGTGCGATTGGCGAAATGCCGCGTCATATCCTGTCGAAAGAAAAATTTCTTTTCCGGCGTCGACATCCCCTTAGGCAACCTTGTTTTCTGCCACACGCTCACTAAGTTATCGTACATCGAATTACGTTTGCTGATATTCGATTCAACAATTTTTTGCGCGTTTAACAGGGCAGCATACGCGGTGTCATAACTCAGAAATCGGGAAACATGAGCTTTTCTGATCTCGCCTTCCAATGCGGAAAGGTCAAGATAGGTTTGAGCGGTGTGCTGAATCAGGGAGGCAATAGTCTCCATTATTTCCACGTCGTGCGGATGGCGAATAGGTTGGGACAGGTTGGAGCGGCAAATATCCAGGACTGTTTGCATTTTTGACTTCATTGAGTCGGCCTTGCCGACCATTGTGGCATAGCGCTCGTTCCAGTAAGGATCATATTCCAGGGCATCGCCTCGCGGAAGGTCGGGTAGATGCGTTTTCCCGATAACGCCGTAATGCCACACCTGCCGTTCAAAAGATTCGTAGTAAAAATAGGCGCCCTCATTCAGCAGCCGATAAACGCTGTCGATCGACTTTTCATTTTCTCCAAAGTAGTTTCGGTAAAAACTGTTCTCAAATTCTTCCAGACCGGGTTTGGCAGGGTTCCATGAATACGCTGCGGTGGTAATAAACGCGAGCATCCAACCCTGCGTGGGTACGCCTGAATCGTCCCACGAAGTTTTGATAACGCCATCATACACCTTTTTGCTCAAATGCGAAGTGAGAAATTCGTAAGAATCCTCCAGGGCTCCTCTGACAATTTTTTTTCCATCCTCCTTTTTGAAATAATAGGGAAGAAACAGCGGTTCTATTCCGGGATTAGGATCGTAGGCAAATACCGGGTAACCAGCAGCGCGCGCCTCCTTAGCATATTTCAGGTCGGGCGACTCATAGTTGTATTCTTCTGTAAGTATTAATCCCTTCGGCGGCTTCACGGTTGCATCCGGTTTGGCATTTCGCTGCCATTGCATCGGTCTTTCCCACACCATCGGTTTGTAACCCAGCTTCTGCAGCATTGCTGCCGCCGAATCCACGAACCGATGATAAAGCCACGATGAACCTTTTTCTTCCATCACCTTATGACAAACGGGACAGGCGCCGAGCTCAAAGGTTTCGTCGGAGCCGATGTGAATGTATTTCGAGCCGGTGGCCGCAAGCGCATCCTTCCAAAGGTCCATCAACAGTTGATAGGTGCCTGCCTTAAACGGACAAAATTCAAAATTCGATGCGGGAATTTCGCGCAGATGGGCGAACTGCGGCCATTTCAAAATATAGCTCGAATGGCCCAGCCCCTGCACCAGCGGCACAATCTGTATGTGATATCGCTGAGCATATGTTGTAAGCTCCTGTATTTCTTTAACCGTAAACGCGCCCGGCGCGCCTATTTCCGGATGGCTTGGATAAGCGAATTTGTCTTCCCACTCCCATATGAGCATATTGACCTTGTATTCTGCGAGTGTGCGGATCAGTTCTTCGACGTACCCGCGTTTGTCCTGGTGATGCTTGGTATCGTAATGTATGGCGCGGATCTTTGTTTCGGGCCAGTCGGCAATCTTCATGTTGCGAATCGAAATGCCTTCGTCCGTTTGCTGCATGAGCTGCAGAAGCGTTTCCACGCCATAATACAACCCTGCTTCATCGCGTGCCTGAACAATTATCCCGTTGTTGTTAACGGTAAGATGATATCCTTCGGCAGCAGTTGTGCCAGGCGTTTTTTTACGCGTAAGCCTGATTGTGCCCGTGTTTTTCTTACTAACGGAGGCGGGTACGCGCCATTTCTCTTTCATCCCGTCGCTCAGGCGCATGGCGGCAAACCTATCGGCGTCCGAAGCGTTGCCATCCAGGGCAATCGTCACATTTGCGGGTAGAGTGAACGACCCGTCTGCGATCGTTACCTGCCTGGGGTAGGGGATGACGTTGAGGCCGAGCTTTGACAATTCTGTCTGCTGGCAAATTCCGTCGCTATAAAAAACCAGGTTGAAAATTGCGAGGATTGAAATTTTGATCGCTTTCATTGATGTGAGATGACTTTTAAATTTGAGTATGACAAGTTACCACCATTCCCCGGGCATGTTCACGATATCCGTAAACGAATCACGCTTATCGTCGAGCGGACCATAAAAAACGCTGCCGCCGTACGTCGTGAGATATACCATTCCGTTATGGTAAGGATCAGGAATTGCACGTTGTCCCCATTTGAACCGAAATCCTTTAATTCCTGACCAGGTGTTGCCCGCATCTTTGCTGTAATACGCAGCATTTTGAAAAGTATTGATCACGATTGTGCCGGGGTGTGCCGCATCGGCAGCAGCAGAGTTGACCCGTACGCTGCTGTCGAAAACGTTCTTCCACGACAGGCCGCCGTCTTCAGTTTTTATCACGCCACCAAAAGCGTCATGGTTGCCTGCTCTTCTTGGCCAGCAGCTCACGTACATGATCTCTGGGTTGGCAGGGTCGATCAAGAGATCATGCGGACCATTGACCCCTTGCGGCAGCATTACTTTTTTCCACGATTCGGCTTTGTCGTCGCTGTAATAAATTTCTCCGTCAATGGTGGACGCACCTCTCTGTCCGCGCGCCAGCAATGCGAATATTTTGCCTTTCGGTGAACGCCTCAGCTCCCACGCAAAAAGGTTATTGCCGAGCCCTTCGTTCTTCTTCACCCAATTTTTTCCGCCATCTTCCGATTTGTAAATGCCCTTCGCAAATACGCTTACGTAGAGCGTTTGCCTCGCCGTATCGCCGGCGCTTTCTAAAAGAATATTGGTGCATATCGAATTTGCCGGCAAGCCGTTGCTGCTCATTTGCCAGTTGTGTCCATTATCATTTGAAACTGCAACGCCTCCCGCATAGTTGTCGAAACCTCTGCCGCCAAACATTTTTGTGCGCGGCAAATCGTGCGCGTTGGCCCACACCGACCACACGCGGCCTTTTCTTTGCGGATCGAACACCAGGTTGTAACAAGTGTTCTGCAATTGTTTTGGAATACCAGTTACGGAATGAAACCAGCTCCGGCCACCGTTGAACGTGTGAAACAGACCGATGTCGGTGTAGCAAACAAAAAAATGATCTTTATCGAAGGGATCGAAGTGGACGCCGTAACAGGTTGTCACGTCGAGGCCACTGCTGGTGTAAGAACTGTCGGGCATGACGTGGCTGTACACCTGTTTCCACAATTTGCCGCCGTCTGTGGTTTTGTAACATCTTCCATTATCAACAGCGTAGCAAATGTTCGGATCGTTCGGCGCAACACCCAGGCCAAAGGGACTTCCTCCCCAACCGGGACCGTAGCTGCGGTCGAGCCAGGCGCCTTTATAATTATTTGTAATGTAGCCCTCATCGGAAGAGAGTAAAACAGGTTCCCAGCTCGTGCCGCCGTCAGTCGTTTTAAAAATGCAGTAAATGTCGTTCCCTTTTTCTCCCTTGTCTATTTGGCCGAAAGTAGAAACGTAGGCTATATGCGGCATCGTTTCGCAAACGGCCAGGCCGCGCGCAAACGAGGGAAGTGTTCCTGCGGCAAGATGACTGAACAAGCCGTTGTTTGCCGGGCTCCATGTATTTCCCCAGTCCCTGCTTACATACATGCCGCCCGTTACCTTTCCTCCTTTGTTGTTAAAGGGTGCCTGGAAGTAGATCACGTCGTTGCTGCCTTCCACACCAATGACGTGTTAATCCGGCAGCGCATGGATCTTCACTGCTCCATCTTTATTGATTTGTGCCATGCAGCGATCGGTAAATACCAAAACTTCCAGCGAATGTTTACCGGCGCCGGGAATAATTGCCTTTACATGCCGGCCGGGCAGTCCCGTTATTTTCTGCCAGCTTTTTCCCTGATCGGCCGACATAACGAAGATCGCGCTATCTGTTGCACCGTTTCGGCTGCCATTCGACATAAACGATTGCAGTGGCGAGAGGCCCAGGTAGATTTTTTTGTGATCTGCGGGATCGACTTCCACTTTTTCTATCGATCCGTCGAAAGCGCCTTCAATAAGCTGCGACGGCAGAAGGTCCTGGCTTTGAAGATGAGAAATTCCGCTCCGGGTTTTGCCGACATCCGGGTAAACGATCCGCCAATGCCGGCCTTTGTCGTCCGACCTGTAAAGCATACTGAGGCCGGATCCCCTGTCTTCGGCGTAGCGGTAGCCGTGCGTTGCCGTGTAAATAACATTTGAATCGAGGGGATCGAATTCAAAGTCGTTTGGAACGGTCCACAGGTTGAACATGCGCCAGTCATTTCCGCCATCGTTCGAAACATATGCGCCCGTCATGTCGCAATGCGTTAACACCAGGTTTTTATCGAAAGGACTGATGGTGGGTAAAAACACGCCGCCACCGCCGCCGGGTCCAATCACTTTCCAAAGCGATGCGGGTTGGTTAGCCGGCATATCCCGCTGTTGCTGTTCGTTTTGGCAACTAAGGCTGGCAATTAAGAAGCTGGTGAGGAGCCACGGTCTATGCATTGATGATGTTTTTCTTACGCAGACGTAAAATAAATAACGAAATAAAGGAAAATGTTTTTTTAATTCGTAATTATTTCTGAGATAAATTTATAAAACGTTTGTATTTTCTTTTTTAAAAGCTTGCTCTATGCTTATTCGCCTTCGAAATAGTTTTGTTTGCTGTGCCGCGTCTCTCTTCTTTTTTGCCCTTAGTCATTTGTCGGTTGCGCAAATTCCTTCCGGCATGACCGGTGTACGACCCGTAGAAATAGACAGCGTATTGCTGAACCCGGGAATCGGCTTCATGACCTTTCAGCATTTTAATGGCGACAGTTTATTTCCCGGTGCAGGGTGGAAGGAAGGTTATCCCATCGAATACCAATCCGCGGGCGACTACCGGAATAAGCATTACCCGCAAACGGCAATTGCCTATTGGCGGGTTTACTGGCGATACCTGCAGCCGGAGAAAAATGTTATCCGTTGGGATATGATTGACCGGGCGCTCGATAGTGCAAGGCAACGCGGTCAGCGATTGCTGCTGCGCGTCGCACCTTATGGGTCGAGCCGTCCCGCTTCGGATGTGCCCGATTGGTACCGGAAAATGGTCGGTCCGGGAGTGGATTTTGTCTACAATAATCCGGTCAATAAATGGGTGGTGGATGCAAACGATCCGCGGTATGCTGAAAACTTCGGCAACTTCATTCGGGAGTTAGGAAAGCGATATGATGGTCACCCCGGCCTGGAAGCGGTGGACCTTTCGATCGTCGGAGCGTGGGGCGAAGGTGCGGGCTCCGAGCTCCTGACCGACGCGGCAATGCACGGTCTCATCGATGCGTACACTAAATCCTTTACGCACACGCCGCTGTTGGCGCTGCTCATGGATGAAAAAACCAATAGGTATGCCGCCGACAATGGCGTTGAAGTGGGGTGGCGCGCCGACTGTCTCGGCGATCTCGGATTCTGGGCAAAGGATCAAAACGGCTGGACGCACATGTTTGATTATTATCCGCAGTCCATCATTGAATACGGCCTTCGCGATACGTGGAAGCATGCGCCGGTCAGTTTTGAAATTTGCGGCACGCTCTTATCCTGGAGAGATGAACAACGGTATCGCGAAAAGGAAGTGAAATATATTTTCGACGAGGCGCTCAAATGGCACATTTCTACTTTCAATGCGAAATCCTCTGCTGTTCCTGCCGAATGGAAACCGCTTGTCGACGAATGGCTCAAAAGAATGGGTTACCGGTTTGTCCTGAAGCGGTTTAAATATCCGGGCCTTGTGAATCGACGCGAAAAATTTGCATTCGAATCGTGGTGGGAAAATAAGGGTGTGGCTCCCTGCTACATCAACTATCCCCTTGCAATACGTTTACACCGGAATAATTATTCGCGGGTGTTCGTCACAGACGCGGACATACGCAACTGGCTGCCCGGTGATAATCTTTTCAATTCCTATTTTTTCATTCCTCCCGACATGCCCGGTGGCGAGTACCAGGTCGAAGTGGCCATTATTGATAAGAACACCACGCCCGGGCAACTGCCTCTGCCGAAAGTAAAACTGGCCATCGCCGGAGTCGCGCCTGACGGCTGGTATCCGCTGGGCCGCGTGACAGTAAAGTAATCGAAAGAAAAAACATTTTTCGTGTAAATTTTCTTGGCAAGCACTTATTTAGTTTATTATCAATATTTTATGATTACTATTGAACGCGGTCCCAAGGCCCACAAGCTTACAT
>CAMPGT010000167.1 GCA_946885665.1 uncultured Chitinophagaceae bacterium
ATATTATTGAGTTCGAGCACCTTTTTACCCACGAAACTGTAGATCTGGAAATTGCAGGATTTGTCGTAGTTCTTTTGAAAATCGAAGTTGATGATGGTAGTGGCCGGGTTGGGATAAAACTTGATGATCCTTGAATACGCCGACCCGCTGCCGGCCGGGATGGTACCGGACTGGCTCTTCACCTGGAGGGAGATGAACAGGATTAAGGTTAAAGCGTAAAAAATCTTCATTCAATATGGTTTCGGTGCCAGCGGATCTTTACCTTCTATACAATATACAATACAAACGTTAAAGTTCCGTCTATGGTTTGATTAACTTGCGTTAAATTTTACCCGTCAGCCGTTTTTTCGCAGGTGCAGAATCATCATTCCCTGCAGGGTGGTCATCTCCGCCGCCACATAATCGAGCGAGCTGTCCCTGATCTTCCAGGTTCCGTTCAACTTTTGCAAAGGTTCGGCCGTTTCCGGGAAAGCAGATATAATCGAATAATTATTAATATCCCCTTCCCAAAAGCCAACGATGCTTACGGAATCTTTAATGCCGTAAACGGAACCGTCTTCATTAAACTTGAAATTGTAACCCTCGAATCGTGAGGTGATCGAATCGGTGCCTTCCATGAACGTTTCGATGTGCCACTGCCCATCGGTGATGATACCGAGAAGAATGTCTTTCTTCGTGTCTTCAACCAGCTTTTTACATGACAAAAAAGTGGCTGCAAGGAGCAAAATAATGAAAAGAGGCTTAGCGGTGCCCGGTTTCATAGCTATCATTGGATTTGGCCGGTAATATTGCATTTTTATTTCATATTGTCAAGAAGCGCTTATTTTTTATGTGCTGATTTTTGTTGACCTTGCATTTCTCTATGCACAAACCGAGAACGTTTTTTATCGTCGATGATGATATTGACGACCAGGAACTCTTTATTGAGGCTGTAAGCGAGGTGGACAGATCGATCAGTTGTATCCCGGTATCAAATTGTGAAGAGGCGCTGGCGGTGCTCAAGAGCACAAAAACCGACCTTCCCGACATGATCTTTCTGGACCTCAACATGCCCAGGCTGAATGGAAAACAGTGCCTTGCGGAACTCAAAAGGCAGGGTCATCTCAAACACATTCCCGTTATTATTTACTCCACATCATCAGAAAAAAGAGACATCGAGGAAACCACCAGGCTGGGAGCCGCACATTTTCTCACTAAGCCCAACAGGTTCGAGGATCTCTGCAAAGCCATCCTTTTTGTTCTTTCTAAAGACTGGAAGAGAGAATACAGTTAGTTTTAATCATCAAACCAACATCCGAAGCGGTTCCTGCAACAATCCCTGGAGCGTTTGCATAAATGCCGCACCGGTTGCGCCGTCCACCACGCGGTGATCGCAGCTAAGGGTAAGTTTCATAACATTGCCCGGTACCACGGCGCCGTTTTTCACCACCGGCACCTGCTGTATGGCGCCCACGGCCAATATACACGCGTCGGGAGGGTTAATAATAGCGGTGAATTCGTCGATACCGAACATGCCGAGGTTGGAAATGGTGAAAGTGTTGCCTTCCCAGTCTGCCGGCTGCAATTTTTTATCTTTCGCCTTTTTCGCCATTTCTTTCACTTCTGCACCGATCTGCGACAGCGACTTAAGGTCGGCAAAGCGAACGACAGGAACGAGTAGTCCTTCCTCCACTGCAACGGCCACGCCGATATTCACGTGATGGTTGAAGCGGATCTTGTCGCCGAGCCAGCTACTGTTCACCTTGGGATGCTGTTTCAGGGCGACGGCACAGGCTTTCAGCACCAGGTCGTTGAAGGAAATCTTGACCGGCGATACTTCATTCAGCCGCTCGCGGCTTGCCACCGCATTGTCCATGTCAACATTGATGGTGAGATAGAAATGCGGAGAAGAAAATTTGCTTTCGGCCAGTCTTTTGGCAATGACCTTGCGCATTTGGGAAACCGGAACTTCGTCGAAGCTTACTTCGCCTACAGGGGCCTTCGCCACTGCCGGAGCCTCTTTTTGCGCTGCTTCTTTCTTTGGCGGAACAAACCCGTCTATATCTTTTTTAGTTATCCTTCCATTATCGCCGGTACCCTGTACCTGCCGCAGGTCGATGCCTTTTTCGGCAGCGAGTTTTTTTGCGAGTGGCGAGGCCTTCACTCTTCCGTTGGTGCCTTCTACTGTCTCCGCCTCCTCTTCACCGGTGGGCACTGCCTGTCCGGAAGTGGGTTGCGTGGCCAGTTGTTCGGCATTTGAATCGGCAGGGGTGCGCACGTCCTCGTCGGCAGTTTCCTGTGAAGGGGCGCCGGCTGCGCCGGATTTTGCGGCATCTACAATTTTTTGCACATCCACGTTGTCGCCACCGATGATGGCGAGCAGGTCGTTCACCTGTATTTTTTCTCCTTCCTTCGCGCCAACATATAATAGCTTGCCCTGCTTGTAGCTTTCCAGCTCCATGGTGGCCTTATCGGTTTCAATGTCGGCGAGTACGTCACCTTTTTGTACCTGGTCGCCTACTTTTTTATGCCATGCTGCGATAACGCCTTCGGTCATGGTGTCGCTGAGCCTGGGCATAAGTATCACCTCTTCCATCTTGGAAATATCGATTGCGGGAGCGCCTGAGGGCTTTTCTTTTGGTGCGGCTTCTTTTTGCGCCGTTGCTTTGGGTGCAGTTTCTTTTGCTTCTTTCTGTGCAGGTTCGGCTGGTTTCGCGGGAGCGGCCTCTTCTTTCTTCGCTTCCTGGGGTTTTGCGCCGCCACTATGTTCTTTCAGCAATGCACCGATATCTTCGCCTTTTTTGCCAATGATGGCGAGCAGGTCGTTCACCTGCAGTTTGCCGCCGGTATCGGTGCCAATGTGCAGAAGCGTACCGTCTTTATAACTTTCCAGTTCCATTGTTGCTTTGTCCGTTTCCACTTCGGCGAGCAGGTCGCCTTTTTTTACAGTATCTCCTACCTTTTTATGCCACGCTGCAATAACACCTTCGGTCATCGTATCACTCAAACGGGGCATTAATATCACTTCTGCCATAAAAGAATTTCAATTTGAGGGGTGAAATTAGTTAAAATGAAGGAAACTTAATGACAGGCGCACCGTCGTCAGTAATCCAGTTCAAGGCCGAGCCGGTCCTTAAGTTCTTTCACCAGCGGATATTGTTCAACGATCGCCAGGTACTGTTCCTTTTTCGTCATCGTTTTTTCAACGGGTTCGGCATCCATGGGGTTGTCGGTGATTTTGACAGAAAAATGGATCAGCCTGTTGGCAAATATTTTCTGGATGTGTTCCGACAGTTCGCGCTTTTCCTGTTCGATGAATTTTTGTTCGAGGTTGTTGTTCGTTATCACCTCGAAACTTTTTTCGCTGATAATGTTGAGCGTTGCCCTGTCGAAACTTTGTACGGCAGGATTTTTATTTTCCCTGAGCAGGGTGGTATACGACTGCCAGGCTTCCTGCAATTTATCCTGCGTCAGCGGCTGGGCCTTTATCATTCCTTTCGGAGAATTTCTTTCTGCTATCTCCTTCCTTATTTTGTCGAGGTTCGACGATTTCGGGCCAGCGGTGCGCGTTGTTTTTTCTGCAACAGTTGCTGGTGGGGGAACTGGGTTCGTTTCGGGCGCTTTTGGTGCACTTTCAGTTGGTGCGGCGGTTTTTGTTTCGCGTTCTTTGGTGATGATTAGCCTGGGTTCCGCCTTGTTCGCGGGTTGAGGCGCCGGCTGCATGGCAGGAATATTTCGGAACGCTACGGGCTTTGCACTGTCAACCAGTTTTTTTTTCACAACTGTTTCTCCCGATGAAGTCACTTCAAGCGCCTGCATCAGGTAAGTGAGCCTGATGAGTGCCAGCTCAACATGCAGCCGCTTGTTTCTTGCCGCCTTGTAATTGATTTCCGTTTCGTTAAGGATGTTCAGTGCGCTCACCAGGTATCCACTGCTAACCTTCTTTGCCATGGCGGCATATCTTTCCCTGAACGTTTCGACAACCTCCAGCAGCGCAGCCGTCCGGTCATCTTTACTGACGAGCAGGTTCCTCACGAATTCGGAGAAGCCATTCAGCACAAGCTCTTCGTCAAATCCTTTTTTGTTGATGTCGTCAAACAAGAGCATCGCACCGGCGAGATCCTGCGCGAGCATGCAATCCATCAGCCTGAAGTAATAATCGGCGTCGAGAATGTTGAGATGTTCGAGCGTGTGGTGATAGGTTACCTGGGCGTTGGTAAAGCTTACAATTTTATCGAGAATGCTGAGTGCATCGCGCATGCAGCCCTCGCTTTTTTGAGCAATGACCTGCAAAGCTGCCTGATCGGTGGTGATGCTTTCTTTCTTCGCGATCTGTTCGAGGTGCCCGACGGTGTCGTTGATCGTTATCCTCTTGAAATCGAAGATCTGGCAGCGGCTAAGGATTGTGGGCAGTATTTTATGCTTTTCGGTTGTTGCCAGGATGAATATTGCATAAGGCGGCGGTTCTTCAAGTGTTTTCAAAAATGCGTTGAAGGCCGAGGAACTGAGCATGTGCACCTCGTCGATGATGTACACTTTATATTTACCTGCCTGCGGTGCAAATCTTACCTGCTCCACCAGGCTGCGGATGTCGTCGACCGAGTTGTTGCTGGCGGCATCGAGTTCATGAATATTCAGCGAGGTGCCTTCGTTGAACGAAACGCACGAATGGCACTCATTGCACGCCTCGCCGTCGGGCTGCAGGTTTTCGCAATTGATGGTTTTTGCCAGTATCCTGGCGCAGGTGGTTTTACCCACGCCACGCGGACCGCAAAAAAGGAAGGCGTGCGCGAGTTGTTTATTCTTTATGGCATTCTTCAGTGTGGTGGTAATATGGCCCTGGCCCACTACCGTGTCGAAGGTCTGCGGACGGTATTTTCGCGCGGAAACAATGAATTTGTCCATGGAAGCGAAGATACGGCAAAGGGCAAAGGGCAAAGGGTAAAGGATAAAAGTGAAAAAATATTTTCTTTGTAAAGGAGGTCCGGGGAATAGGCTCAGGTATAGATGACCAAATTTTTGGAATAGCAGGTCTTACAATGATTGCATACTTATTCAAAATCTCTTTGCCTTTTGCCCTCAAAGCACCGGATGCCTTTTAAATTCCTTCGTCCTGTCGAAAAGATAGCGGTAAGTAATGAGCTTGCGGCTGCGGTAGGTGCCCAGCGACGCGGCGATATTGATCATTTTCGGGTTGAAATCGCCGATCCATTGCAGTTCGTATTCGTCGTACAGGTGCCGGCCCTGGATCAGTTTCGCGCCTTCAACGATCATAAACGAATCGATGCCCTTGCCCTGCCATTCCGGAATCGTACCGAATACGATGCCCGTGAATTTCGAGCACCTTTTGGTTTTTTTTATCCAGATAAACTTCAGCTTGTGCCACAGGTCGAATTTGCCGTCGAGGTGTTTGAACCATTGATTGAGGTCGGGCAGGCTCACCCAGAAGGCTATTGGTTCTTCTTTGTGGTAGGTGAACCATACGATGCGCTCATCCAGTACGGGTTTCATCTGCCGGAAGGTTTTCAGGATAATATTTTCTTTTACCTGTTTTAACCCGCCGTGTCCTGCCCAGGCCTTGTTGTACACATAAGTAAAATCGGCGGCGAACTTATCGAGGCGGTTCTTATCGATGTGTCGCGCGCTGATATCAGGGTTTTCGGCCACATGAGCGTGCCGGATGTAGAACTTGTCCTGCAACTGCTCATCCACCCTCATCGAGAAACAGATCTGATCAAAAAATGGGCGGAAGCCATAAGTTTCGAACAGTTCCTTATAATAGGGCGGATTGTAATTGAGGCAGTAGGGAGGCGGCACGAAGCCTTCCACCAGCAGCCCCCACCACCGGTCGCGCTCGCCGCAGTTGATGGGACCATCCATGGCGCCCATGCCCCGCTGCAGCAGCCAGTGCCGGGCCACATCGAACAGCATGTCGGCGGCGTCCTGGTCGTGGATGCACTCGAAAAAGCCGATGCCGCCCACAGGTACCTCATCGCCCCTGGTCTTATATTTCTTGTTGACGAACGCAGCAATGCGGCCAATGAGGTTGCCATCGTTATCGGTCAGGATCCAACGGGTTATTTCCGAATGCCGCAGCGCCTTATTTTTGCGGGGATCAAAGACGTTGTTGATATCCTTATCAAGCGGCCGGATGTAGTTGGGGTCGTTTTTATTGATGAGTACATTGACCTGTATAAACTGCCTTTTGTGAGATTTTTCTGTAACCTCGATCAACTGCATGCGAGCTTTTTGAATTTGGACAAATGTAGCGGTAATTTTTTTTCTGAATTGTTCCTGATTCAAGCCCCGTCCCTTACCTTTGCAGCCGGAAATCAAAAAGCCTGACTCCAATTGAATTCATTCAATTTCAGGAGTTTGCGCAATCAAGTGAAAAATTAAAGTTATATATGCCAAACGTTGGTAAAGTCAAGCAGGTCATCGGTGCGGTCGTGGACGTGCAGTTCGATGGTAAACTTCCTGAAATTTATAATGCACTCGAATTAAAAAGAGCGGGCGGTGAAACGCTGGTGCTCGAGGCACAACAGCACCTCGGTGAGGACAGTGTACGGTGTATTGCAATGGATGGTACAGAAGGACTTGTACGCGGAATGGAAGTGACAGACACAGGCGCTGCGATCGCCATGCCCACCGGAGAGGGAATCAAGGGACGGTTGTTCAACGTAACCGGCGACCCGATCGACGGCCTGCCGGCAGTAAGCAAAGTGAACGGAAGGCCCATTCACAGCAAACCGCCGGCGTTTGAAAACCTCAGCACATCTACAGAAGTACTGTTCACCGGGATTAAGGTAATCGACCTGATAGAGCCCTACGCAAAAGGCGGTAAGATCGGACTCTTCGGTGGTGCCGGTGTGGGCAAAACGGTATTGATCCAGGAGCTTATCAACAATATCGCCAAAGCCTACAGCGGCGTATCCGTGTTTGCGGGCGTAGGCGAAAGAACACGTGAAGGAAATGACCTGATGCGTGAAATGATCGAAGCCGGCATCATGAAGTACGGCGACGAATTCAAGCACAGCATGGAAGAAGGCGGATGGGATCTGAGCAAAGTGAATATGGACGACCTGAAAGAGTCCAAGGCTACTTTCGTATTCGGACAGATGAATGAACCCCCCGGGGCACGTGCACGCGTGGCCCTCAGCGGACTGACCATTGCAGAGTATTACCGCGACGGCGACGGGCAGGGACAGGGACGCGACATCTTATTCTTCGTTGACAATATCTTCCGTTTCACACAGGCCGGATCCGAAGTTTCGGCGCTTCTGGGCCGTATGCCATCGGCTGTGGGATACCAGCCCACGCTGGCAACGGAAATGGGCGTGATGCAGGAAAGAATTACATCGACCAAAAATGGTTCGATCACTTCCGTACAGGCCGTGTATGTGCCCGCGGATGACCTTACCGACCCGGCGCCGGCAACTACTTTTGCCCACCTTGATGCAACAACGGTATTGAGCCGTAAAATTGCCGACCTTGGTATCTATCCCGCGGTGGATCCGCTGGATTCAACTTCCAGGATCCTCACGCCGATGATCGTGGGAGATGCACACTACAATTGCGCAAACAATGTGAAGCTCATCCTCCAGCGCTATAAGGAATTGCAGGATATCATCGCTATCCTTGGTCTGGATGAACTGAGCGACGAAGACAAACAAACCGTATCAAGGGCAAGAAAGGTACAGCGCTTCCTTTCGCAGCCGTTCCATGTTGCGGAACAGTTCACCGGCCTGAAGGGCGTACTGGTGCCGATTGAAGAAACGATCAGGGGCTTCAATATGATCATGGCAGGAGAAGTTGATGAGTATCCCGAAGCGGCCTTCAACCTGGTGGGTAGCATCGACGATGCTATCGAGAAAGGTAAAAAGTTGATGGCGCAGGCGCAAGGATAAGCAACGGAGGGCGTCATAAGCAAGGGGCATGAGTCCTCACAATTGCCGATTGCCGATTGCCGAACAACACTTAAAACATAATGAACTTAGAGATTCTCACACCTGAAAAAAAACTTTACAGCGGAAACGTTTACGGCGTTCAGTTGCCTGGTATCTCTGGGTTGTTTGAAGTGCTGGAAAAACATGCGCCGCTGGTAAGTGCGTTGAAAGCAGGAAGGCTCAAGGTCCTGAAGGACAGAAGTAACCAGACGAGCTTCTTCGATATCCAGGGTGGCTTTGTCGAAGTAATCAACAATAACGTAACTGTACTTGTTGAAGGCGCCGTACCCGTGGAAGCCTAAATAGTAAGATTCATATTTGGGTCCATCATCCGCGGAAAAATCTGTTAGTTGGAACCCTCAGCGTAAGCTGGGGGTTTTTTTTAATTGAGCTGGGGATCGGTGGGAAAGTTGACCATGATGCTGTAATCGCCGCCCAGGCTCTTTACCGCATCCTTCCATATTTCGTCGATATTGCGATGGAAAACCAATTTTCGTGTGGCCTCGAGCGTTAGCCACGATTTTTGGTTCATTTCTTCCTTTAACTGGCCCTCCGACCATCCGGAGTAGCCGATATAAAACCTGATTCGCGACGCGTCGATGTGCCCCTTTTTCAGCAAATCGATCAGAAGCGCAAGCGTTTGGCTCAATCTTTA
>CAMPGT010000168.1 GCA_946885665.1 uncultured Chitinophagaceae bacterium
GCAATGGGCAGTGGGGAGCGGGGAGTGGGAATGGGCAGTGGGCAATGGGCAATGGGGAGTGGGAATGGGCACAGAATTTCCCCCGCTGGCGGGGGTGGCGCGAAGCGCCGGGGGTGGACAATCGGCGAGCGACACTCGGCAATCGTCAAAACCTATTCCGCCAATCCCGGCGCAACCGTGTACCGCGGATCTGATCGGCGAAGCGCGCTCAGCAGTTCCTTCACGCGGTCCATTCCAATTTTTTCACCCCACTCAAAAGGCCCGTAAGGATAGCTCGTGCCCAGTTTCATGGCAGCATCAATCTGTTCTTTGGTGCTAACCTTTTCCGCAACGGCAAACCAGGCCTCGTTGATGATCATCGCCACAATGCGCGGCGTAACCATGCCCGTTGTATCGGGAACCCAGAGTGCCTTCCATCCCATTTTTGAGAGAATGGCATTGGCTTTTTCGGCGTCATTTGGCGAGTCAGTCGAGTATTCGGTTGATTCCCGTTCCAGCATGGTAGGCCATGCATTGATCCGGATGAATGGTGCGCCGATTTGCGCCGTCGTGTGGGTTACGGCATTTACGAAAACCGGCGCGGCCAGCAGGCTTTGAAGTCTTGCAACGCGCCCGGGTTCATTACGGAACATCAAATCGAAATAAGCGTCGGCTTCGATGATGCCCAGTGAGCGGATGCTGTCTGCCCAAATGACGTCAACTTCTGCTGCGCACTTTTTTCTCAGAAATTCCTGTTTTAACTGTTCGTCCGCCAGGACCGCTATGATCATTTAAGGAGTTTTGTGTTTTATAATTTGTGTGTATCCACCCCGCCAGCGGGGGATAATAACCAACACCTCACCTCGCCGCCACTACACTGATCTCCACATTCACTTTCCGCGGAAGCTCCTTCACTGCCACCGTTTCGCGGGCAGGGAAATCGCCGGTCAGGTATGTCGCATATACGTCGTTAACCTGGGAAAAAAGAGACATATCACTCAAAAAAATAGTTGTTTTGACCACGCTGTTGAAATCCATTTGCGCCTCGTGCAAAATCGCCCGGATGTTTTTCATTACCTGGTGCGTCTCCTCAACAATATCCTTCGCATCTACCTTTCCCGTAACGGGATCAATGGCGATTTGACCCGATACGAACAACATGTTTCCGTGTTGCACCGCCTGGCTGTATGGGCCTATCGGCGGTGGTGCATCCTTGGTGACGATTATCTTCCTTTCCATAGGTCAAAGGTAGCAAACGGCAATGGGCAATTATGGGTGATTATAAATGCAGGTTTATTGCCGATTGCCCACCCCCGGCGCTTCGCGCCACCCCCGCCAGCGGGGGATACTTGTTGCCGCTTGCTGGTTGCCCATTGCCCATTGCCTATTGCCCATTGCCCATTGCCTACTGCCTACTGCCCTCTCCCATCTCCTTCCCCACTTTCACAAACGCGTCAATGGCCCTGTCAAGATGTTCCTGTTCGTGAGCCGCACTCAACTGCACCCTGATCCTGGCCTTCCCCTTCGGCACTACGGGAAAGAAAAATCCTATTACATAAATCCCTTCTTCCAGCAGCCGCGCCGCGAATTTCTGCGCCACTACCGCATCATATAGCATGATCGGCACAATGGGATGATCGCCGGGCCTGATGTCGAAACCAGCGGCCGTCATCTTATCCCTGAAGTATCTTGTATTGTATTCCAGCTTGTCGCGCAGCGATGTGGTTTCGCTAAGCAGATCGAGCACCGTAATGCTTGCCCCAACGATAGAAGGCGCAAGACTGTTAGAAAACAGGTAGGGCCGCGACCGCTGCCTGAGCATATCGATCACTTCTTTCCTGCCACTGGTAAATCCACCGGAGGCCCCGCCCAGCGCCTTTCCGAGCGTTCCGGTGATGATGTCGACCCTGCCCGTCACGCCACGGGACTCATGCGTTCCACGGCCCGTTTGTCCGAGAAACCCCGTGGAATGTGAATCGTCGATCATGACGATCGCATCGTATTCGTCGGCCAGGCCGCAAATCTTGTCCAGCTGCGCAATGGTGCCGTCCATGCTGAACGATCCATCGGTCACAATAATGCGGCTGCGCGACTGTGAAGCAGCCTGGAGTTGTTTTTCAAGGTCGGCCATGTCATTGTGGAGGTACCGAAAGCGTGCGGCCTTGCACAGCCTAACGCCATCGATGATCGACGCGTGGTTGAGCTCATCCGAAATGATCGCGTCCTCTTCCCCGAACAAAGGCTCAAATACGCCTCCGTTGGCATCGAATGCGGCAACATAGAGTATTGTATCTTCTGTGCCGAGAAAAGCGGAAAGCTTCGCCTCCAGCTCTTTATGAATATCCTGCGTGCCGCAGATAAAGCGCACGCTGCTCAGCCCGTAACCGCGGTTGTCGACATATTTACGGGCGGCTTCCATAACTTTGGGATGAGACGAAAGTCCCAGGTAGTTATTTGCACAAAAATTAAGGACTTTTTTGCCGTTTACAGTGATTTCGGCTCCCTGCGCCGATGTGATGACCCTTTCGGATTTATACAGTCCGGCAGACCGTATCTCATTGAGCTCCGCAGAGATGCGTTCAACAAATTGCTGGTTCATGGTAAGTAGTTAAGGCGACAAAAGTAAGGGGATTGGTTTTAAAGAAATACCCGTGAGGCTGTAACATTCTCTTTTCAAAGCGCGTACTACCTATAGGAGATGATATTTAAATGAGCTGCGTTCCTGCTTATGACCGACAACGAGTATAACCAATGTGTAAAGGAACATGCTGACGGCGTGTACCGGTTCATTCTTAAGAATTTGCGTCATAAAGAGGATGCAAGGGATGTGGTGCAATCGGCTTTTGAAAAATTATGGATCAACCGAAGCACGATAGACGGGGCAAGATGCAAGTCGTACCTTTTCACGGTTGCCTATCACCAGATGATAGACCATATCAGGAAAGGCAGGGTGATAATGGTGAAAGAAGAAATGATGGAAGAGGGAGTGGTGTACAACAGGCAGAGCCAGCATACACGGAAGGTACTCGAGACAGCTTTGGCAAGGCTGAACGAAACCCAACGGTCGCTGGTGTTGCTGAAGGACTATGAAGGTTATTCCTATGAGGAGATCGGTGAGATCACCAACCTGAACCCGAGCCAGGTAAAAGTGTACCTCCACAGGGCGAGGATGCTACTGAAAAATTACCTGGTGAGCCCTGAAAATATTCTTGAACAGTGAAGAACAATTTTATGCAAATCAGCAGGCAGTCATACGTTGAATTCTTTCTCCTCTATACCGACGGAGAACTTGGCGCCGACGAGAAGCGCGCAGTGGAAGCGTTCGTGAAAGAAAATCCGGACCTGGAAGAAGAGTTGGTGATGATGCAGCAAACGGTATTTACGCCCGACGACAGCATAGTGTTCGAAGATAAGGAGCAGCTTTACAGGAAAGAAGAAGAGAGAAGAGTGATACCGTGGTTCAGGCTCGCCGCTGCTGCCATCCTGCTCATTACGTTCTCGATGGTCGGATGGCTGTACCTGGATAACAAAAAGATGGTGCGCGACGAACAGGTGGCCTCTTCCGATCTGCAGCCCGCCAGGCACGAACCCATTGAAAAGAGTAAACCGGCTGTCGCCACAATTGTTGAAGAGCCGGAAAACGGCAAACGGCAAACAGCAAGCGGCGATGAGGAAACGGCAAAGGGCAAAGGGCAAACGGCAAAGGATAATTCGGTCATCCCCCGGTCCCTTCGGGACCACCCCCTCCAAAGGGGGACAGGGCAACCGGCAAACAGCAATCGGCAACCGGCAAGCGGCAATGAGTATCCCCCGCTGGCGGGAGATGAGCAAACAGCAAGCGGCAATGAGTATCCCCCGCTGGCGGGGGTGGCGCGAAGCGCCGGGGGTGGACAACCGGCAAACGGCAATAGGCAACCGGCAATGGATGTTGATAAACCAGCCACGCCAACACTAACGCCCGAACACACACTATTCGAACAGGATGTGGCGATTGCAGAAATACCCGTGGATGATGTTGAGGTGCGCGTATCCGCAAGACACATCCAACTGGAAAGCGAACCCACCGAATTGCAAACGGCAAAGGTTAGCTATGTTGAAGCAGAAGAACCTGAAATGATATATTTCGCCAACACAACAATACCCAAAAAATCCAAACTCCGCGGCGTCATAAGAAAAGCGACCCGCATTCTTGATAAAGTAACTTCATTTCAATAATTGAACTATTTAACTGATGAAACGAATATTGACAGTACTGGCAATCGTATGTATTGCAATGAACGGTTTTGCGCAGGATGAACCGGCAGAAAACACGATAACAGACACCACCGTAAAACCGGAAAACGATACGATAAGGGTCGGCAACATGATCATCGTACGCAGCGGAAGGGACAGGAACAGAAGTTATTTCGACAGTTCACTCAAAATCTTCCGCAATAATAATCCTAATATCACCACCAACTGGTTCATCTTCGACCTCGGCATCAACCAGGTAAACGACAACACAAGTTACGCCCAGGCTATAGGTAATGGCTACCTGCCGGTGGGTGCAAATGAAAACTGGTTCGATCAACGCAATTTTAAATCCGTTAATATCAACATCTGGCTGTTCATGCAGCGCCTCAACATGATCAAACACGTTGTTAATCTCAAATACGGATTAGGCATTGAAATGAATAACTACAGGTACAAAGAACCGGTCCGGTACCGCGACGACAATCAGCCGCTGGTGATCATGGAAAACGTGGACTATAAAAAAAATAAACTTGCTGCCGACTATATCACCGTTCCCATCATGCTCAATTTCAATTTCACACCCGGCAACAAACATGGCTTTGGGTTCAGCGCCGGTGTAAGTGGCGGATATCTTTATTCTTCCAGGCAAAAAACCGTAGGCGGAGAATTGGGCAAGCACAAAGAACATGACGATTTCGACATGAGGAAGTTTAAGGTTTCATACATAGGTGAAATCAGTCTGGGCCCCGTTAAACTCTACGGATCCTACGCAACGAAGAGCATGTTTGAGCATGGGCTCGATCAAACGCCATACAACTTCGGAATCCGGTTCAGCAACTGGTGAGGCGGACCGATTTGTTAAACTTTTGTATAACTGAAATATTCATTCCGGCGAGCCGTTAATTTTATCGGACCCTTTACTACCATCCCGTTAAATTTATTTTTACTAAATAAACTTTAATCGATATCGCCCGTCTCTACGTAAAAGGTCACCCATGAAACGGACAATGATTCCAGGACTTTTGGTCCTTACGGTCTGCGGTCTTTTTGCGTTTCGTTCACATTCTTCCAGGTTTTTCAGCAAGCGGCTCTTCAGTTCGGGCCCTACCGGCAACGTATATGTGATCGTTGACAAAAGCGATTACGGCATGCATGTTTATGACGACATAGGATGGTACGCCACCTACCCCGTTGTGTTCGGCAATAAATCGCTTGGCGATAAAATGATGGAAGGAGACAGGAACACGCCGGAGGGGACCTTTAAGATCGTGAGCAAGGTGCCGAATCATAAATGGCACAAGTTCATGGCGCTGGATTATCCCAACGACGAAAGCTGGCGAAAATTCCGGCGCAGAAAAACGATGGGGGTTATTCCGCAGTCAGCGAGAATAGGAGGCGGCATAGGCATACATGGCACGTGGCCCAGGGACAATATTGTGGTGGATGATTATACCAACTGGACCGCCGGGTGCGTATCACTCAAAAACGCCGATCTCGATGAAGTGTATTCGTTCATGCAGCAGGGAACGAAGGTCATTATCAGGAAGTGAAGGGCGTGAATGGGTAATGGGCAATAGTTAAATGGCTTTTCCGCGATGCGCCGTATTGAGGTATATTGTTCTTTTGTTATCGTTTATGGCTTGTCCACCCCCGGCGCTTCGCGCCACCCCCGCCAGCGGGGGAAACTCTTTGCCGCTTGCCCTTTCACCTTTGCCCTTTGCCCATTCACCTTTGCCGTTTCACCTTTGCCCTTTGCCTATTGGCGCCTCTAAACCTTCCCCGTCTTAATCTCCTCTACCACTCCCGGATCGAGCAGCGTGGTAGTGTCGCCAAGGTTCTTCATCTCGCCCTCTGCAATCTTTCGCAGGATCCTGCGCATTATTTTTCCGCTCCGTGTTTTAGGAAGTCCATTCACGAACTGAATTTTATCCGGCTTGGCAATCGCCCCAATCACCCTCGCCACTGTTGAGCAGATATCCTTGCGCATAAGCTCGGCATCGTCGGGTGGCTGCGAGCAGATGACATAAGCATAGATGCCCTGGCCCTTTATGTCGTGCGGAAAGCCCACTACGGCACTTTCCACCACGCCGGTGTGCATGTTGATCGCATTCTCCACTTCTGCGGTACCAATCCTGTGACCGCTTACATTCAGCACATCGTCCACCCTTCCGGTAATCCTGTAATGCCCCTCTTCGTCTCTCAGTGCACCGTCGCCGGTAAAATAGAGATCGTCGTAAGAGGCGAAATAATTTAACCGGCACCGCTCATGATCGCCATAAGTGGTTCGGAGAATACCCGGCCACGGAAAACGCATGCACAGGTTGCCCGTTACGCCATTACCCTCGATCACCTGGCCCTTTTCATCGATGAGAACAGGTTGTACCCCGGGTAACGGCAAAGTGGCGTAAGAAGGTTTTGATGGCGTAATTCCCGCCAGGTTGGAGATCATGATGCCGGCCGTTTCGGTTTGCCACCATGTATCCACTATCGGGCATTTCTTCTTTCCTATTTTTTCATCGTACCAATGCCATGCTTCCTCGTTGATGGGCTCTCCAACGGTGCCGAGTACCCTCAACGAGCTCAAATCGTGTTTTTCCACAGGCTCCGTACCATAGCTCATCAGCGAACGGATGGCCGTTGGCGCCGTGTAAAGAATATTCACCTTGTATTTGTCGGTAATATCCCAGAACCTGCCGGCATCGGGCCATGTAGGAATGCCTTCGAAGATCAGCGAAGTTGCGCCCGCGCTCAGCGGCCCGTAAACAATGTAGCTGTGGCCGGTGATCCAGCCGATATCTGCGGTGCAGAAATAAATCTCGCCGGGCTTGTACTGGAACACGTTGAGAAACGTGTAATTGGTATATACCATGTAGCCGCCGATGGTATGAACAACGCCTTTCGGCTTGCCGGTAGATCCGGACGTATAAAGAATGAAAAGCATGTCTTCGGCATCCATCTCTTCGGCGGGAAAATCTGGGTTGCCCATTTCTTCCACTTTCCGGATCTCGTTCTCCCACCACACGTCGCGCCCCTTCATCATGCTGACCGGTGTTTTTGTCCTGCTGAGCACGATTACCCTTTCCACAAACGGGCAGCGGTCGAGCGCATCGTCGATAATGGCCTTAAGCGGAATTTCCTTGTTGCCGCGGAAGGCCCCGTCGCAGGTGATCACAAATTTTCCCTGTGCATCCTCGAGGCGGTCGGCTATGCTGGTGGCGCTGAACCCACCGAAAACAACCGAATGGATGGCGCCGATCCTTGCACACGCCAGCACCGCGATCACGAGTTCGGGCACCATTCCCATGTAGATGCAGATCCTGTCGCCTTTTTTGACGCCGTTATTTTTCAGCACATTGGCAAACTGCTTAACCCGAAAAAGGAGTTGCGAGTAAGTGAGCGTCTGCGATTGCTCGTTCGGGTCGTTGGGCTCCCATATGATGGCGGGCGTGTCGCCGAGTTTGGCGACGTGCCTGTCAAGACAATTTTCTGTAATGTTTAGTTTTCCGCCTTCGAACCATTTAATATTCGGTTCCCTGAAATTCCACGAAAGAACTTTGTTCCATGGTTTTCTCCAATAAAACTGTGAAGCAATATCACCCCAAAAACCTTCGGGATCTTCAACACTACGTTTGTAATCAGCATGATACTGCTCCAGGCTACTAATCTGATAATTGAAAGACATGCAAGCTTTTTTTGAAATTTATTAACGAAACTTAAAATTAATGCAGAACCGTCAGGAAAATGTAAAAATTCACCTGGGAATTTTAATAAACAGCGCCGAACCCTATATTTGCATTTCGTGAAAGGTAACAAAAAACAAAATAAAAATCCCACGTTTGGCAAGCTGCTCTCAGTTTGCCTGATGATATTTTGCCTTACCTATCTCACCAGTCTGAACTTTTTCCTTTATCCTTCCGATGACAGCGCTTCCATTGCACAGACAGAAAACGGAAAAAATTATCCTCCTTCAGGGCCCACAGAAGAAAAATCCGGCTCATCTACCATATCCATTTCTGAAGAGATCCTTCACGAAAGTCATCCTGAATTCAACTTTGACATCAGCAATGAAATTTATCTTCATCACATTGCTGAAGCCGATAACATAGAGATGTTCCACCCGGAACTGGTTTCGCCGCCTCCCAAAGGGTAAGACGTCAGACGTGAGAAATTCTTCTTTGTATAGTTATTGATGATTTGTTGCTGTTATTCGCGGGCAAGCTTCTACTTGTTAAAGAAAATTTTGTTGCCGTTTTATCTCCCGTCTCACGTTTCCCGTCTCACGTCTCACGTCTCACGATTTATCTAATCTCAAAAAAATTCTCTGTGAAAAAGTCTGTCAA
>CAMPGT010000169.1 GCA_946885665.1 uncultured Chitinophagaceae bacterium
TGTATTAATTATATATTATTTTGAAAATAGATCGTCGAAAATTTGTGTCCCACACCGTTGCTTCAACGGCGGGAGTGGTGTTGGGAAGCCGGTTAATGGGATCTGTTGCCGGGGAAGAACGGGCGATTCAGCCATTGCCAAATAAGAACAGGAACCTGATGCAGGAAGTGATGATGTATCGAAAGATAGATTCACACGCGCATGTATATTTTTCGGGCGACAGTCCCCGGACGCAGCTCGAATTTGCCGACAGGCTGGGTATTGAAAAATTGATGATTTCGAGGCCCATGGCGCCCGGCAGTGCGGGCTTGCCCGACGAATTCAGGAAATGCAACGATTTGGTTCTTCGCGATGTTAAGCTGCATCCCGACCGGTTTATTGGTATGCTTACGCTAAACCCTACCTATAAAAGCGAATCGCTGGAAGAAATAAAAAGATGTGTTGACCAGGGAATGGTGGGCATGAAACTATATAACCATGTCAAAATAAATGATCCCTTGTTTTACCCGGTTATTGAGAAATTCATCGACCTGAAGATGGTTATTCTGATGCACACCGCGATAGGTTATGCACGAATAAAGCTGAACGCCCGCGAACCGAAAAACATATCGCTGCCCGGGGATTTTGTGGATATTGCGAAACGATATCCTGAGGCAATGTTCCAGTTTGCTCACATCGCAGGAGGAATCGATTGGGAACATGCCTGTAAAACGCTTCAGCATTCACCGAATGTGTATGTAGATGCTTCCGGCAGCAACAACGTAGCCAATATGATTGACTTTGCCATGAAATACATCGGTGAGGACAGGCTTCTTTTTGGTTGCGACAATAGCTTTTACCAGGGTGTTGGTCACATGTTTTCGGCAAAGCTGACTGACACGCAACGAAAGAAGATATTTTTTGACAATTACAATAGCATACTAAAGAAGTCAGGTAGAAATGTTGATTGACAGTAACACTTATATCGGAAATTGGCCATTCAGGAAATTTGAATATAACACGCTTGATACGCTGATCGGCAGGATGGATGAATTTGGCACGGAGGCTTCTGTTGTGAGCAACCTGAACGGTATTTTTTATAAGAATACGCAGGCTGCCAACGAAGAACTGTATGATGCCATCCGTTCGAAAAAGGTTTATGGCAAACGGTTCATCCCTTTTGCTGTCATTAACCCCATCTACGGTGGCTGGCGCGAAGACTTTGAAACGTGCAGCACAAAAATGAACATGAAAGGCATTCGCCTGTACCCGAAATATCACGGATATGATCTCGACAACCCATCGTGTGTGGAACTGGTAAAAATGGCGCGGGACCGAAACCTTCCCGTGGCCTTTTCCCTTCGAATGGTTGACAGCCGGCCCAGCTCCTGGCTCGACATAGAGAAGGAGTGGTCGTTAAAAGACATTATTCCAATAATAAAATCAGTACCCGATGCAAGTTATTTAATGCTGAATGTTGCCAATAATCCTTATTTGAATGACGAGGACACTGGTCTTTTAAAACGAACAAATATTCTTATCGATACATCGGGCAGGAGTATTATTAATTTCGCTGAGCTGTTGGTAAAATACGGCAGGGATAAATTCAGTTTCGGAACCCATTCTCCCATTTTGGATTATTGTACCGGATTATTGCGAATTGAATCTTTAAGCGATAGCGAGGCCGTCGAATCAGAGAAGGAACTGTTGAGGTCCGGCAATTTGAAAAAATTTTTGAGAATATAATTGTGAAACAAGGGCTAGATAACAAGTATAAAAAATACATGATGAAACAATTATTTGACCGGCGAAAATTTATTAAGGCATCTTCTTTTGCAGGATTGGGAATAGGTATATCTGGCAGTATCTCTCCTCTTTTTAGCCAGGCCAACCTGGCACAGGGAAAAAGAATCGGCATTATCGGATTAGATACCTCTCATAGCACAGCGTACACGAAAACGCTCAATTCAGACAATGCGTCTTCCGGGTTTGGAGGATACAAAATTGTTGCTGCCTATCCCCAGGGCAGTCTTGATATTGAATCATCAGTAAAGCGTATCCCGGGATATACCGAAGAGGTGAAGAAAATGGGGGTGGAGATTGTAGAAAGCATTCCTGCATTGCTGGAAAAAGTCGACGTAGTTCTCCTGGAGACCAACGACGGGCGCCGTCATCTTGAACAGGCTTTACCGGTAATGAAAGCAGGTAAAACCCTGTTTATCGACAAGCCGATTTCCGCTTCATTAGCGGATGCGATAGCGATTTTTGAAGCGGCAAAACAATACAAAGTGCCGGTATTTTCCTCTTCTTCCACGAGGTTTATGTCCAGCGCCAGGGAAGTGGTAAATGGAAAAATAGGAAAGGTGCTGGGCGCAGATGCATACAGTCCCTGCACAATAGAAAAAACTCATCCTGATTTCTTTTGGTACGGCATACACGGGGTGGAAATATTATATACGGTGATGGGAACAGGTTGCAAAACCGTGTCCCGCACACATACCGAGGGTACGGATGTTGCCGTTGGCACCTGGACCGATGGACGCATTGGCACGTTCAGGGGCACACGCACCGGTGAACATTTGTATGGAGGAACGGCTTATGGGGAAAAGGAAAATGCTGTTTTAGGTCCGATTGAGGGATACAATCCGCTGCTGAAAGAAATCATTCGATTTTTTGAGACAGGTAATACCCCGGTTAAACCGGAAGATACGTTGGAGATATGCGCCTTCATGGAGGCGGCAGACGAGAGTAAACGTAAAAATGGCGCGCCCGTGAACATGGAGGAGATCTGGGAAAAGGCCAGAAGGGAAGCGCGAAAGAAATTAAAAAATGTGCTGTAAGGCAGGACTGTTTCTAAATGGCAGGCGGGTTAAAAATGCACATCGAAAATACTTTTTGGAGACATGTTATTGATTAAACACTGCGGTTTATTGATTGCTGCACTATTGGCTCATTTGATGTTTGCCAACAAGGATAATCTTTCGATGGAGGATTCCGCCCAACCTGAACGTTCAACGGTTGAAAAAATGGCGCAGAAGCAAAAAATAGTGTTTTTAATCACGGAAGATCCGGACAATTATAAGGCGCATGAAACGGTACCGAAGTTTGCTGAAATGCTGGAAGAAAAGTACGGATATGAGGTGACGGTGCTATTGGGCAGCGGTGGTCATGGTTCTTATACGTATCCTCAGGCAGATGTTATTTCCAGGGCAGATCTGCTTGTTGTTTTTGCGAGGCGAATAGCCTTGCCCCATCAGCAAATGAAAGCATTAAAGAATTATATTGAAAGTGGAAAGCCGGTAGTGGGGATAAGGACAGCCAATCACGCCTTTACCGTCAACGGAAAAATAGAAGAAGGGTTCGAAGATTGGCCCGAATTTGTTTCGGATATACTGGGTTGCGAGAACCGCGGGTACGGGCCTGTTGAGCCGGGTACGGAAGTAACTGTTCCTCCCGATGCGGTAAGTCACCCTGTATTAAAAGATATCGCCACTCGTCAATGGCACAGCAACGGAAATGTTTACCTCGTAGCGCCATTGCTGGATCAAAAAGCCACCGTTTTATTGACGGGAAAAGTCAATGATATCGTCCAGCCCATTGCGTGGACGCGAACTGCCGGAGAGAGCAGGGTGTTCTATACTTCACTGGGCTACCCGACTGATTTTGAAACCCCGGTGTTTGTCAAATTACTTATTAACGCTATTCAATGGGCGCTTCATGGCGAGACGCGCCCTGACGACTGACACTGAAAATATTTTTTTTAACCCTATTCATTCGATAAACAATTTATAAATCACCAAAAGCATACAAGTGACTTTTAATACACTCGACTTAATCGTTATTATTCTTTTCTTTTTAAGTATGCTGATCGTAGGTATATGGTCCTATTTCCGGAGCAAGAATGCTGAAGAGTATTTTGTTGCCGGTGGACGGTTGCCCTGGTGGCTGGCTGGTATTTCGCATCATGTATCCGGTCACAGCGGTGCGGTGTTTGTTGCTTATGCGGCGGTGGCTTATACACATGGCTTTACCATGTACATGTGGTGGGCTTTTCCTGTAGGCGTTGTGATAGTTGCCTGCGCCAAAGTATTTCCGGTTTACTGGGTTCGGTTAAGAAAGAACTTTCAGATACAATCTCCGCTCGAGTATTTGAGCGTAAGGTACAATGTAGCTACACAACAGATTGTGGCTTGGTCGGGCGTGCTGCTGAAGGTTTTTGATGTGGGCGCCAAATGGGCGGCCATAGGCATTCTTCTTCATGTAGTGGCAGGCATTCCATTAACCACGGGTGTTCTTGTTTCCGGTCTTGTTACTTTGATCTACGTCACTTTTGGAGGTTTATGGGGAGTGATCGTGACAGATTTTATCCAGTTCATTGTTCAGATACTGGGCGGCGTTGTAATGTTTGTGCTGGTGGTGCAGCACCTTGGAGGGCCCAAATCCATTATCGGCATATGGGACCGTTTGCCACCCGGTCATAGCCAATTGTTCAATGATCCTTATTCGGCGGGCTTTGTAGCAATTATGTTTTTTCTTTATTTCTTAAGTTATAACGGGGGTAGTTGGAGTCTCGCCACCAGGTATATTTCTTCTCCCAGTGAAAAAGAAGCTTCAAAAGCGGCGCGGCTTTCGGGTATTTTATATTTGATATGGCCACTGATCTTGTTTTTTCCCATGTGGGCGGCTCCACTTATTTTGCCCGACCTGGCAAACCCTGCTGAATCATACGGCTGGTTAATGGTGGAGATACTGCCGCAGGGAATGATTGGGCTGGTGATCGCGTCATTATTTGCAGCAACCATGGGCATGACTGCTTCTGACGTGAATACCATTGCTGCGGTAATTACCCGCGATATCCTTCC
The DNA here is from genome assembly GCA_946885665.1 of uncultured Chitinophagaceae bacterium. The sequence continues at coordinate 4,842 of CAMPGT010000169.1, forward strand.
GGTTGTGTCTAAGAAGTTCCGTAACGATAAGCATTCTCTCCGCACTGCCCGCATCACTACTTTCTCCTTTACATTGGCAACCCTTGCCGTTGCACTCAACTATGAACGGTTTGGCGGCGTATTGGGACTCATCGTCAACTGGTTTGGCGCGCTGTTGGGACCTACCTCCATGCCTTTATTGCTGGGCCTGCTTCCGGCTTTCAAATCGTGCGGTCCCGGCGCGGCCATCTCTTCAATTATTTCGGGCGTGGTTGCATTCGTTATTACCAAGAATATGGATTTGGATAACCTTGGACTGGAAGTGGGACTGCCGACAATAGTTGCCGCAATTGTATTTGTAGGAGTGGGAATGACAGCCAAAAAAGTACCTAAGAAAGTTACGGACCTGATTGCTGCACTTAAAATACCAACTTAAAATAGTTGCTGATGCAAGAACGGATTTTTGAAAATAATGAAGAAGTGGCTACCTGTATTAATTGTATTACGGGTAAAACGGAGGAAATAACCTTTCGTAATGGAAGTTTGACAGGTATAGTTGAAATAGAAAGCAATCACGACAATTTTCCGTTTATAGGACCGGGGTTGATAGACCTGCAGATAAATGGTATCAATGGAATTGATTTTAATACGCCTGCATTAACCGTCGATGATATTAAAAATGCAACAGATTACTTATTGAGCCAGGGTGTAACGGCGTTCTTGCCAACGATAGTTACCAATTCAGATGAGAATATCCTGAAAATTGCTCATATCATTTACCGGGCATGTGCCTCCAATCCGCTCGTAGATGATTGTATTTGGGGTATTCATTTAGAAGGGCCCTTTGTTTCGCCACAGGAAGGCGCTAAAGGCGCCCACAACGAAAAATTTATAAAAGCGCCCGACTGGAATCTTTTCAAAGAATTTCAAAGGGCAGCCGGAGGAAAAATAAAGCTTGTTACACTTGCGCCCGAATGGAAAGGCTCTGAGTCATTTATAAGGAACTGCAAAGAAAATGGCATCCTGGTATCAATAGGTCATTCGATGGCGGATACAGGGCAGATTAGGAGGGCCGTTGAAGCCGGCGCTTCTTTATCCACTCATTTGGGAAATGCTGTTCCGCTTTTGCTGCCGCGCCATCCCAATATGATTTGGGATCAACTGGCAACTGAAGAGCTTCATGCCTGTATTATCGCCGACGGGCTGCATGTGCCTGACTCATTTATCAGTGTGGTAATGAAAAATAAGGCGGCAAAGACTTTACTCACCAGCGACGCCACCTGTTTCGCGGGCATGGCGCCGGGCGAATACCAGAGCCATATTGGCGGCACAGTGATATTAGACGAGGAAAAAAGAGTATCCCTCAAAGGTTCAAATGGATTATTGGCGGGAGCCGCCAGGTCGCTGTTGGAAAATGTGGAAACGCTCTTCGATCATGATCTCACCGGTATTTGTGAAGCCTGGCAGATGGCATCCACCAATGTGACCGAGATGCTCAAAAAGAACGATCATGCTTTTAATAGTAATAGCGATTTTGTCATATTTCGACTGAAGGGTAAGCAAATACGAATTCAGCGGGTAATTAAGAGGAATAAAATCGTTTTTGAAAATAATTTCTGACCAATCAATTTATCGTTGTGAAAAAAAAAGAGTTTGGATTTGGGATAATAGGAGCGGGAGCCATTTCAGATGTTCATGCCCGGGCCATACAGTCGATTGAGAACGCCCGTTTATGGGGCGTATATAGTATAAATAAGCATAAAGCCGATGCGCTTGCCACGAAATATGGTTGTTTGGCCTACACTACGTTAGATGAGCTGCTGAGCCAACCGCAGATAGATATTGTATGTATTTGCACGCCATCGGGAATACATCTTGATCCGGCAATTGAAAGTCTTGCGGCGGGGAAGCATTGCATTATTGAAAAGCCGCTGGAGGTGACTCTCGAAAAGTGCGACCGGATAATTGAAGCCGCAAAAAGGGCCGGCCTGAAAGTAGGCGTTATTTTCCCCTCGCGGTTTTATGAAGCAAGCAGGCAGTTGAAAGAAGCAATCGACGACGAAAGGTTTGGTGGGTTGGCATTGGGCGATGCGTATGTAAAGTGGAACAGGAGCGCAGAATATTACCAATCGGGCAAATGGAGGGGAACCTGGGAATTTGACGGAGGCGGGGCGCTGATGAACCAGGGTATTCATTCGGTGGATTTGTTGCAATGGTACATGGGGCCTGTGGACGCGGTTCAGGCCATCGCTGCCAATATCGTCCACAAGGATATCGAAGTTGAGGATACCATAGTTGCAACACTGCAATTTTCCAACGGCGCGTTGGGAACCGTCGAATGTTCTACCGCTGTATTTCCCGGAGTGCACAAGCGGATCGAGATTATGGGTACCAAAGGGACCGCTATAATTGAAGAAAGTGATTTAATAAAATGGGAGTTCAGGGATGCCGTGAGTGGTGATGAGAAAATAAGGAGCTCGATGAAGGGCGGTGCGTTATCGCATGGAGGTGTTTCCAACCCTGTTGATATCAGTATCATGGGCCATAAAAAACAGATAGAAGATATGATGTGTGCGGTGGAAACAGGTGATAGCCCGCTGGTTGATGGGGCCGAGGGCCGTAAATCGGTTGAAATTGTGCTGGCTATTTATGAAAGCGCTCGTTCAAAGAAGTTAGTTAGACTGCCTTTGTCCAAATAACAAAAGGCCCGCTTTGCCTTGCTGCTTAACAAATATTTTAAATCAATAGCATAAATATTAGAAAATGGCACAAATAAGAGAGCTGACTGCCAACAGGATGAAAGTAAAGATTTATGAAAACAGAACGCAGATGGGCGATGAGGCAGCTTATGAGGTAAGCAAAAAAATAGAGGAGCTGTTAACGGATCAGCAATTCGTAAATATCATTTTTGCGGCTGCGCCTTCGCAAAACGAATTTTTATCCGCTTTGTCGAAACGGAAAAATGTGGATTGGAGCAAGGTGAATGTATTTCACATGGATGAATATGTGGGGTTGGACGAAGAAGCGCCACAGCGGTTTGGCCAGTTCTTAAAGGAAAGACTATTTGGTAAGGTGCCTGTTAATAAAGCGTATTACATAAATGGCAACGCTGAAAATCTCGATGATGAATGTCAAAGGTATTCCGGCCTTCTGCAACAATATCCTACAGACATTGTTTGCATGGGCATTGGGGAGAACACGCATATCGCGTTTAATGACCCGCATGTTGCCGACTTTAATGATCCGAGGGGCGTAAAGGTTGTTGCATTGGATGAAATTTCCCGGCAGCAACAGGTAAACGATGGTTGCTTCGACAGTATTGACGATGTTCCCACATTTGCTATCACGCTCACGGTGCCTGCATTGCTTCAGGCAGATGCTATTTTTTGCCTCGTGCCCGGCAGGAACAAGGCTTCGGCAATAAATTATACGATAAACAGCGAAGTGAATGAGAGTTATCCGTCCACCTCACTCAGGAATCATCACAATGCCATTCTTTACCTTGATAAGGATAGTGCAGCCAAATTGGAAGGGGTCATTTTTTGATCGTGGTTGCTTTTTTTAATCCGTATTGATTGTAGTTAGTGATACTAAATAAAACGCCTAAAACGATTTGAAATGGGTAACAATGAATATTCGCGGAGGAGGTTTATGAACAGATGCTTTGCTTCTGTTGGTGTGTTTTTCGGGGGAGTACTGACGTTCGCCGGTTGTAATTCGG
>CAMPGT010000170.1 GCA_946885665.1 uncultured Chitinophagaceae bacterium
GCTTCGCTGCTGTGCCGGAAATGGCAAACCGCCACGCCGGAGGCCTTGATCCTCTCAATCGACCTTCTCACCTCCTGCTCGTTTTTATGGTAAATGTTCCGCAGGTACACCGCCTTAATCTGCCTGGGAAAATGTTCAACAACCGACGCATAGATCACCGGGTCCTGCTGCGAGTCATCTCCCAATAAAATAAAACCCTGTTCGGGGAACGCCTCCATTATCCTCGTGATCCTGAAAAATTTAGTGGCATGCTTGTTCTGCCCCGTTTTCCAGGCCTGCGACAACCTTTTCATCTGGGCAAGTAAATAGATCCCTTTCGGCAATTCGTTTTTGGCCGCAAAATTCCTGATGTAATCGTACAGGTTCCATTCACTGCTCGAAACAAAAAAAAATGGATTCGGCTCCTGCTGAACGGTGCCGGCAAAGGCAAGTGCGCGGTAATGCTTCACCACGCCTTCGAATGGCTGCCGGCTATACGCATTCTGCGTGAGCAGCACGAACAACCTTTTGCGCAGGTTAGAGGAATGCGAAATGAGAAACGTGTCGTCAATATCCGAAATAACCGCATACTGGCGGACGTACGGAACATACAGCTCACCCGCGCCCTTGACGATGCCGTAGTATTGTTTTACCACGCCTTCGTCGATATATACTTCCAGCCGGTGCCAACCGGGCGCCGGCATCACCTGCGGCGACCACTGAAAACGAAAAAAGCCATCCTTTTCGGCAGTGTGATGAATCGCCTCTCCATTGAACTGCAGGGTTACCCTTGCATGTGGTATAGGTTTTACTATGAAAAGCCGTATCAATGCAAATGTGTTCGTGAACACGTTGTTCCTGAATGTTTTCCTGGGCAGCGGACTTACTTTAAGCACATGCCCGAAAACAACGAGCTGTCCGTTGGCGCCATAGCCGTGGTACACTCTGACTGTGGGCCTGGTGGTGAGCCGCATCCAGCGGAACAATTTTTCCTTTAACCTTTTGATGAACGGCGGAGAATAATTATTGTTTATTACTGCTGATTCATCCATATTTGAAAAAGATATAAAATTGTCAATGTCCGGCAGCATACCATCCCCAATTTTATTTATTCTGAACCCTGTTGCAGGGGGAAAGACTAAAGCGGATTGGGAATCTTCCATCAACGCTTTTTTCCGGACCGAAACGTCCGGGATTGAGTTTTACGTGCTGAAAGGAAAAGATGACCAGGAATCCATAAAGCATTGGATAGAAAAAATCAAACCGGGAAAAATCGTTGCGGTGGGTGGCGACGGCACCGTGTCGATGGTGGCCAGGCTGATTTTGGGCACGGGCATTTCACTCGGCATACTTCCTGCGGGCTCATCCAACGGGATGGCCCGCGAGCTCGATATACCGCTTACACCCAACGAGGCGATGGAAGTGATCGCGAACGATAAAACAAAATTCGCGGACGTCATTTGCATCAATGACAAACACATCTGCATGCACCTGAGCGATATCGGCTTAAATGCGTTGCTTATCAAGCATTTTGAGGAAGGCAAGCTGAGGGGCAAGTTCGGCTATGCCACAAAGGTGATCAAAACATTGTGGACAAAAAGCTACATGACGGTAGATGTGGGCATAAATGAAAAAACCGTCACATTGAAAGCGTTGATGGTGGTGATCGCCAATGCCGCCAAATACGGGACCGGCGCCGTTATCAATCCCGGCGGCGACCTGTACGACGGTCAATTCGAAGTGGTGGTGATGAGGCGGTTATCCATTTCCGAATTGTTCAAGATGTGGTTTCGGCCCCAACCCTTTAACCCCGCCAAAATAAAGCTCTACCCGGCCACCTCCATCACCATCACATCGCGCAAAAAAGAACACTTCCAGGTGGACGGCGAATATTTAGGAAAGGTTAAAAAGGTAGAAGCGCATATATTAGCAGGACAATTGAAACTGATTGTTCCATAAATCAAATCATCTTCCATTATGAGATTAATTATGTTAAGCGTATTAAGTATGGCCATCAGCATGCTGAGTGCACAGGAGAAATACATGCTTGTGGGCACCTACACAAGAGGTAACAGCGAAGGAATTTATGTATATAAATTCAATACAAACACGGGGGACGTTACGAAGGTAAGCTCAGCGTTTACGCAAAACCCTTCCTACCTCGCTTTTTCGCACGATAGAAAATATTTGTACGCAGCAAATGAAGTGGGCAAAGGAAAGGGAGCCGTCACCGCTTATTCATTCGACGAGGCAAGCGGAAAGCTTACGAAACTGAATGAACAACCGAGCAATGGCGACGGTCCGTGCTATGTAGCCGTTGACAAAAGCAACAAATGGGTGGCAGTAGCCAATTACAGCGGCGGCAGTTTTTCGGTATATCCCGTTAAAGAAGACGGCAGCCTTGGAGAAGCGGCACATATTGTACAACATACAGGCGGCAGCGTAGATAAGCAAAGGCAGGAGAAACCGCATGTACATTCCACCGTGTTCTCGCCCGACGGAAAATACCTGGCCGTCGTAGATCTCGGCACGGACGAGATTACCATGTATCCATTCAATGCCAGAAAGGATAAACCGTTAAATGAAAAAGGCATAGTTGTAAAAATGACGCCCGGCTGCGGCCCGAGGCACATTATCTTCAGTCCCAACACGCCGTATGCCTATGTGATCGAGGAAATGTCGGGAAATGTTGCCGTGCTGAGCACCAAAGGAGGTAAGTTCACACAGATACAAAGCATCAGGTCGCACCCCGCCGATGAGGCAGAAGACATAGGCAGCGCGGCAATAAAAATATCACACGACGGTAAGTGGCTGTATGCATCGAACCGGGGCAGCTCGAATACCATCACCGTGTACAGCATCGACCGCTCGACAGGTAAATTAACTTCAAAGGGCTCCGTAAAAAGTGGCGGAAAAGGACCAAGGGATTTTACAATCGATCCGTCTGGGAAATATGTACTTGCAGCAAACGGCCAGTCGGATAATATCACGATCTTCACAAGGAACAGCCAGACAGGCATGCTGACGCCGAACGGCAAAACGGTTTCGGTTGAAAGCCCCGTCTGTATTGTATTTTTCTGACGAAAATTATCCCTACCTTCGCAGCTATTTTTTACCAATACAATAAATGATGGACAACAAAATCCAGGGAACCGTAAAGTTTTTCAATTCGGAAAAAGGTTTCGGTTTTATCAAACACGATGACTCCTCAAAGGAAACATTCGTTCATGTAAGCGGACTGATTGATGAGATCAAGGAAAATGATCGCGTGGAATTTGACGTGCAGAATGGAAAGAAAGGTTTGAACGCCGTGAATGTAAAATTGATCTAAATAAATTACGATCTTTTTGCAACAACTTTAGGGACCGCTTCGGCGGTCCTTATTTTTTTATGACAGCTCGAACGAGGCCACAAGGCGGCACCCTTGCTGCGGAGCCGTTTCTACCTTCATCTCGCCATTATACAACTCGAGCCGGTGCCTGATATTTTTCAGCCCCAACCCGGACGTGGACTGCTTGGGATTGAAGCCCACACCGTCATCCTGGATGATGAGGTTGACGATGTCGCCGGTTCTTGCCAGTTGTATATCTACATGCTCCGCTTTTGAATGTTTCAGAATATTGTTCAGTTGTTCCTGGGTGATGCGGTACAGCATCAGCTTCTGCGTCGAATCCAAAATGTCTTCCCTGAAATTCGTGTGGCGAATGGTGATCTGGATATCTTTGATCCTGAGTATGCTGTCGATCAGTTCCCTGATGGACTCTATAAGGCCGAGGTCCGAGAGTGTTGGTGAAACCAGCGATTTGGAAAGGGTGCGTATTTCGTCGATAACCTGCTTGAGAAAGTCGGCACTTTTAGAAAGCATTTCAGTTTTTGCCGAGGGGTTCATCTGCGCGTGTTCAATATATAGCTTAACCACGCCGAGCAATTGGTTGATGTTGTCGTGCAGTTCTTCACCAAGCTTTTTTCTTTCCTGCTCCTGCGCATTGAATACTTCGCGGGCCAACTCATTTTTATACCGCAGGCGTTCCTTGTTCAATTCTTCCTGCAGCACATGCTGCTTGCGGATTATTTTGCGGCTCACAAAAAAAATAAATATCGCCGACATGAGCATGAACAGTACACCCTTATAGGTTTGTACGCGCGATAAAAAAGAAAGGTTATTATGGGCAAGATCCAGTGATAAAAAATCGGTGAAGACGATCCAAACGGTCCCAAACAACAGGAAGATAAGGGCAAGTTGCATGGGTGGCGATAATCTGGACTTAAACATGCAATTAAGATAGGGATAATTTTAAAATTGTGTTATTTATCTTCGCATTATGCATTATGTTTCTGTTGAGGGGCTGACGAAGTCGTATGGCATAAAACCGCTTTTTACCAACATCACTTTTCACATCGAAGAAGGCGATAAAATTGCGCTCGTTGCCAGGAACGGCAGCGGCAAATCCACCCTGCTCAAAATACTTTCCGGCAAAGAGACGCCGGACAGCGGTACGGTATGGGTGCACAAAGATGTAAGTGTGGCGCTGTTTGAGCAGGACCCTGTGTTCGTCGAAGAAAAATCCATCCTCGATAATATCTTTCACCACCATCATCCCGTAATCGATGCGATAAAAGAATATGAGGCGGCGCTCGATTCAAACAATGAAAATGATGTTGGCAACGCCATTGTGAAAATGGACGAGCTCAATGCCTGGGACTTCGAGAACAAGGTGCACCAGATATTCGGAAAGCTGAACATTCATCAGCTCCATCAGCAGGTGTCGACGCTGTCGGGTGGACAGCGCAAAAGGGTTGCGCTGGCAAAAACGCTGATCGATATCGGCTTCGAACGTAAGCATGTGCTGCTGATCATGGATGAGCCTACCAACCATCTCGACGTGCAGATGGTCGAGTGGCTCGAGCATTACCTGTCGCAGGAACGCGTAACGCTCTTGCTCGTGACCCATGACCGTTACTTTCTCGATAATGTTTGCGAAGAAATATGGGAACTTGATGAGAGCAGCATGTACACGTACAAAGGCAGCTATGAAAACTTCCTCGAGAAGAAGGCCGCGCGCCTCGAAAACGAACTGGCCAGCATAGACAAAGCGAAAAATCTCTATCGCAAAGAGCTGGAATGGATGCGCAAGCAGCCCAAAGCAAGAACAACAAAATCCAAGAGCAGGATCGATGCGTTCACGGATGTTGAGGCCCGCGCCAAAAAAACCGTGGAGGACCAGCAGGTACAGCTCGATATGAAAATGACCAGGCTCGGCGGAAAGGTAGTGGAGATGAAAAAAGTGTACAAGAGCTTCGGCGATCTGGCCATCCTGAAAGGTTTCGACTACACGTTCAAAAAAGGTGAAAAGGTGGGTGTCATTGGCAAAAACGGCGCAGGCAAGTCCACCTTTCTGAATATCATACAGGGCGTGGAAAATGCCGACAGCGGAAAGATCAACATCGGCGACACTGTTGTATTCGGTAATTACTCGCAATCCGGTCTTCCCATCGGGGAAGACATGCGTGTGATAGAATATGTGAAAGATATCGCAGAGCATTTTCCGCTAAGCAATGGAGGAACACTCAGCGCCTCCCAGTTTCTCGGCCTGTTTCTTTTTCCTCCGGAACAGCAGTACACCTATATTTCAAAATTGAGCGGCGGTGAAAAAAGAAGGCTGCACCTGCTGTCCATACTTTTCCGCAATCCAAATTTTTTGATCCTCGATGAGCCCACTAATGACCTCGACCTCCCCACCCTCGGTGTTCTCGAAAACTTTCTCAACGATTACCCGGGATGCCTGTTGATCGTTTCGCACGACCGCTACTTCATGGACAGGCTGGTGGATCATTTATTTATCTTTGAAGGCAACGGCGTGGTAAAAGACTTTCCGGGAAACTATTCCGTTTACCGTTCATCCCTGAAAGAGAAGGATGATGTAATAAAGGCGCCCGAAGAAAAGGACCTCAAAGGAAAAACTGTAATTTCAACTACCCGGCCGGCGGAAAAGAGAAAGCTCTCTTACAATGAAAAAAGGGAATGGGAACAACTCCAGGAAGAACTGGCACGCCTTGAGAAAGAAAAAACCGGTTTAACCGAACAGTTGAATACCGGTTCACTTCCATACGATGAGTTGATGAAAATTTCCGAGAAAATTGCAGCGATCGGCGATTTGCTGGACCAGAAAGAAATGCGCTGGCTGGAGCTGAGTGAGATCGCAGAGTAAATTGATAACCTCTTAATACTCCCCACTGTATGAAATTCGTCGTCATCTGCCTGCTGCTTGTACAAGGCGCCTTTGGGCAAATGCAGCAAAGTGATGCGCAGGCATACGGGTCAACGATCACCGCAACTGATCTTAAAGACAGGCTTTACGTTATTGCATCCGATTCGATGGAAGGAAGGGAAACGGCAACACCTGGCCTGAAAAAAGCCGCCGCCTACATCGAAAACCAGTTTCGGTTGGATGGTTTGCTGCCGGCCTGGCACAATGAATACCAGCAAAAGTTTCCCGTGTACCGCGATTCGACCGAAAAAGTTGCGCTCGCCATCAACAATGTAGCACTGAAACGCGACACCGATTTTGCGGTAAGCTACAATTCGGGTTTTAATATCACTCTCCAGTCGGGCGGAGTGTTATTTGCCGGTTACGGAGTAAGTGATTCCACACGGGACGATTATGCAGATGCCGACGCGCGCGGCAAGATCGTTTTGGTCGTTCCCGGCGCCCCGCAAAAAATAGTAAAGAGAAAAAAGGTGGAAGGAAGAGTACCCAGCCTCCAGGAACTTCAAAAAGCCGCACAGGAAAAAGGGGCCATAGCTTTGCTGATCGTGGATCAGCGGTTTCCCCGCAAGCCCAGCGGCGACAAGGGTAATATGTACGTCAAAGATTATCGCAAAGACACTTTTCCAAACACATTTTTTATTTCGGACTCGGTGGCAACGTTGATTATGGGTGGCGATTTTGCACAACTGCGAAAGAGGAGTACCACTCCACCTCCACCCAGGCATTACCCCGTGCAAATTTTGCTCGAACTGAAAAAATCGACGGAGCACCTCGAAAGCAGCAATGTCATCGGTATGATAGAGGGTACCGATAAAAAAGATGAGGCCATCATTATCACGTCGCATTATGACCATCTCGGCAAGAGGGATTCGATAATTTATTACGGCGCCGACGACGATGGATCCGGAACCGCAACGGTGCTGGAACTGGCCGAAACATTCGCAAAGGCCGCCGCTGAAGGAAAAAGGCCCAAAAGAAGCATCCTGTTCATGACCGTTTCGGGCGAAGAAAAGGGATTGTGGGGATCGGCATATTATGTGGAGCATCCCGCGTTTCCTCTCGAAAAAACTTCGGCCAATATTAATATCGATATGATAGGAAGAGTGGAAAGCGGCCGCAGGGACGACTCACTGAATTACGTATATATTGTTGGCGACAACCGGATGAGCTCCGATTTGCGGCCGATCAGCGAAACCGTGAATAGGCAGACGCTGAAATTTGTACTCGACTATAAATTCAACGATCCTAATGATCCGCAAAGAATTTTCTACCGCAGCGATCATTACAACTTCGCCAAGAACGGCGTGCCCGCGATATTTTACTTCAATGGGCTGCATGAAGATTATCACCGTCCCGGCGATACGCCTGATAAAATCAACTACGAATTATTAGCGAAACGTGCGCAGCTCATTTTTTTTACTGCATGGGAAATGGCTAACAGGGACGAGACGCTTAAAAGGGATCTTGAGTAGGTATTGCGGTTTCGGTGATAAAAAAATCCCCCGCGGAGCGGGGGAATATCTACTTTGTTACATAAAGTTCTTTTACTACGATCCGAAAACTTTTTTGAGAATATCCGTTACACGCGCAGCGGGATCCTTACGAATCTTCTGCTCCTCAAGCGCCACCTGGTAAAACAAACCTGTTAGCGCCTTTTCAGTCACATAACCGGCCAGGTCGGTATTCACTTTATTAAAACTTGTGGGCAGTTTATTATATGTTTCAAAAACATCCTTCCAGTATTTTGTTGCATTGGTATTATCCAGCGCGCCTTCTATCACCGGCCTGAATGCATTCGTAAGGCTGGCGGTAGTTTTTCCTTTCAGGTAGGTTGTGGCTGCACTGTCGTTGCCTTTCAGGATGCCGAATGCGTCACCGATGCTCATGGAGGTGATGGCATCCATAAAAATTGGCGCAGCAGATTTTGACGCTTCTTCAGCCGCCCTGTTCATGGAAAGTATGGCCTTATCGACCATGCTGCCCATGCCAATACTTCTGAGGGTGGATTCCACTTTTTTCGCTTCTTCGGGCATGAGTACCTTGATCATGGCGTTTCCAAAGAAGCCATCAACCGCCGACAACTTGTCTGCGCTGTTCCTGGCGCCTACGCTAAGTGCTTCCTTTAAACCTGCCACAACGTCTTCGTTGGAAAGTCCGCCGCCGGATTTCTTACCAAAAATGCCGCTTGCCTTTTTAAGAATGTCGCTGCCGCTTGTAGATTTCTGCTGTGCACATGAA
>CAMPGT010000171.1 GCA_946885665.1 uncultured Chitinophagaceae bacterium
GGGGTTTCACGCAAAGACGCAAGGAGATTGCAAAATGTATCCCCCGCTGGCGGGGGTGGCGCGAAGCGCCGGGGGTGGACCCGGCAACAGGCAAACGCAAATGACGTTTGACAATCGCCATCCTAATCCCTTATCATTGCTAACTAACTCTCCACAGGTGCAACCAGCCGGAATCCATTTCCATGAATATTCACGATTTCAATATTTGAATCGTCTTTCAGGTATTTTCTCAGTTTCGCAATGTAAACGTCCATACTGCGTCCATTGAAGTAGGTGTCGCTGCCCCAGATCTTTTTAAGCGCCTGTTCGCGCGGCAAAAGATCATTGAGATGTTCGGCCAGCAGCTTCAGCAGCTCATTTTCTTTTGGTGAAAGCGTCTGCATCTTGCCGTCGTGGCTCAACTCCCGAAGTTTCGGGTTGAAATGATACGAGCCAAGGTTGTATTCTTTATTTTCCTGTTCCTTATTTCCTTCCTCGTTCCTTTTCAGGATGGCCCTTATTTTCAACAGCAGCACTTCGCTGTCGAACGGTTTGGTGATGTAATCATCGGCGCCGAGCTTGTAACCCTGTATGATGTCATCTTTCATGGTCTTCGCACTCAAAAAGAATAACGGTATATCGGGATCCACATCGCGTATCTCTTCCGCCAGTTTAAATCCGTCCATATGCGGCATCATGATGTCGAGCAGGCACAGGTCGAACTTTTCTCGTTGAAAGGCCGCAAGGCCGAGTCGTCCGTCCCTTTCCAGCGTTACATCAAAATCATTAAGTTCAAGGTAATTCTTCAATACTATCCCCAAATTCTGATCGTCCTCGCATAATAATATTTTCGTTTTTTTCCCTTCCATACGATAAATTTAATTCGTTGAGAATAAACATACGGTAAATAAATTTAATCAATTTGTCTCTTATCCTGATGCCTGCGTAATTTTTTGTTAATATGTGTACATTGAAACATTAATATCTTTTTATGGCTAATGCAGAAGCGTTCACCGGCTTGATCAAGCAGGGATATCAATTCAAAGGGAACCATTTCAAAATAGGCACGGCAATGCTCGACGGCAAACCGCTGACGGGCACCGATGTATTTCTTCCGTTGCGCACCCTGAACAGGCACGGGCTGATTGCCGGCGCCACCGGAACCGGTAAGACAAAAACCCTGCAGGTGCTGGCAGAAGGACTGAGCAATGCCAGCGTACCGGTGTTGCTGATGGACATCAAAGGCGATCTCAGCGGTATTGCGAAACCCGGAACGGCCAATGACAAGATCAATGAACGTGCGGCAGCAACCGGTGTGCAGTTTACACCGGCGGGCTTCCCGGTCGAACTGCTGAGCATCAGCGATGAGAAAGGCGTGCGGATACGGGCCACCGTTACTGAATTTGGTCCCGTGCTGCTCTCGAAGATACTCGGACTCAACGACACGCAGGAGGGCGTCGTCTCCATGATCTTCAAATACTGCGACGATAACCACCTTCCCGTTCTCGATCTGAAAGATTTTATCAAATTGCTGCAGTACGTCAGCAACGAAGGAAAAAAGGAACTCGAGAAAGAGTATGGCAGGATATCGACCAGCTCTACAGGCACCATTTTAAGAAAGGTGATCGAACTGCAGCAGCAGGGCGGCGACATTTTCTTTGGCGAACCCTCGTTCCAGGTCGAGGACCTCATGCGGATCGCCGATGATGGCCGTGGCATGATCAGCATCTTGCGCGTGTCCGATATGCAAAACCGGCCAAAGCTATTCTCCACCTTTATGCTGAGCCTCCTCGCAGAACTGTATGCCACCCTGCCCGAAGAGGGCGACATGGAGCAACCCAAGCTGGCCCTGTTCATCGACGAGGCTCACCTCGTTTTCCAGGAGGCCACCGACGCTCTCATGCAGCAGATCCTTACCGTGGTAAAGTTGATCAGGTCCAAAGGCGTGGGAATTTTTTTCTGCACCCAGAATCCGCAAGATGTACCAGCCGGGGTGCTCGCGCAACTCGGACTGAAGGTGCAGCATTCACTGCGCGCCTTCACCGCCGCCGACCGCAAGGGGATCAGGCAGGCAGCCGAAAATTACCCCGAATCAACCTACTACGACGTTGACGAACTGATCACCCAGCTCGGAACCGGCGAGGCACTGGTCACGCTCCTCAATGAGAAGGGAATTCCTACGCCGCTCGTACACACCATGCTCGTTCCGCCTGCTTCCCGGATGGATGTACTTACCGATGAGGAGATCGCGACGCAGGTGAGCACATCCACATTAAAGGCAAAATATGACAGGGCAATCGACACTGAAAGCGCCTACGAAATATTGAATGCAAAAATTGAAGCTGCCACCGAAACAGGTTCTGACGAAGCACTTGCCCGGGACACACGCGGTTCGCGGCAAAAGAGCACAAGGCCCGAAAAGTCAACGCTGGAGAAGATCCTTGACAGCGGCGCCGGGCGCCAGGTGCAACGTACCGCGGCAAGCATCATCACCCGCAGTTTGCTTGGAGCATTGGGTTTTGGATCAAGGAGAAGCTCGAGAAGCAGGGGATTCTTTTAACCTGCCCTGCTGAATATTTTTCCTTCGTCACTTATCCCAATTTTGTCTTCGGATTGCATGAAGTGAATTACCTCCTTCGTTTTTTCCTGCCTTACGCCCATCAAGCCGTTCAGAATTTCCGGCATGGTCAAAGGCTTCACGCGTATCATTTCCAATATTGAATCATGTATCTCCCTGAAATCCCTTGCCTTTATTTCTTCCTTTTTTCGATTGATGCAATTGTCGCAAATGCCGCAAGGCTGAATATTTTTGTCGCCAAAGTAATTTCCTATCACTACACTTCGGCACAGGCCCGGCGAACTCGTGTAATTCTTCATCGCCAACACCCGGTCTTCGAATATTTTTTTTCTTTTGTTATAGTTTTTGGTATTTATTTTCAGGTCACTCGCCTTAACCCTGTTTTTCAGCAGGTAAACCTGCGGTTTTTCCCTGACAGGTACATAGTCGACAATCCTGTGCCGTTGTAATTGTTGCAGGCGGGCTGTCACCTGTTGTTCTTCGGTCTTCAGCGTCCGCCCGATATTTTTTTCGCTAATGGCACATGGCTGATCGATAATTCCTTCGTAAGTGCGCAGCAGGCTTTTTATCAGCGGCTCAAGCGAAGGAAAGCGTTCCTCAAATGCATGAATTTGTTCCCGCCCCGCAATAACCTGCAGTTTGGACGGTACAAATACCTGTTCATTGAACGTCAGCAGTTCTTCCTGTTCCAAAGTCTTCAGCACCGACGTCACCTTGAAAGTATCATGGTTGAAGTGCTGCTTGAATTCCGTAAGCTGGAAGTCGTAGTAGCTGCCCTCGCCTGATCCTGCCGGAATTTGCAGGTAGTTCATCAGCGACTGGTATATTTTCCGGATTTCCGGAACAGGTGGGAACCTTGTTTTAACTGACGTCACCAAATCATCGAGGTCTCTTTGAGCATACAGCAGCACGGCGTATGATTTTTTGCCGTCCCTTCCTGCGCGTCCCGCTTCCTGGTAATAATTTTCGAGGCAGTCGGGAGCGTCAGCATGTATCACGATGCGCACATCCGGCTTGTCGATGCCCATGCCAAATGCATTCGTACACACGATCACTCTCACTTTATTCGTGAGCCATTCTTCCTGGCGCGCATTTCTTTCGTCCTGCTTCAATCCTGCATGATAGCATTCTGCCGCAATTCCATTCATCCTCAGCAAGTCGCTGATTTCTTTTGTTCTTCGCCGGCTCCTGCAATAAACGATGCCCGTTCCTCCCACTTTTGAAAGTATCTCCACTATTTTGTTTGTTTTGGAGGATGCATCAAAGGTGCTGTAAGAGAGGTTCGGCCGTTCAAACGACTGGCGAAAAATTTTGTGTTTGGTAAAGAGTAGTTTTTCACAGATGTCATCTTGCACGTCTGTCGTTGCCGAGGCAGTCAACGCAAGTATGGGAATGCCGGGCAATTCATCTCTCAACGACGCAATTTTGAGATAAGATGGCCGGAAATCATAGCCCCATTGCGAAATACAATGCGCCTCGTCAACGGCAATAAGGCGTACGCCCAACGAGGGCAAATATTCTTTGAATAAATTAGTTTCGAGTCTTTCCGGGGAGACATACAGGAACTTGCAGTTGCTGTTGCCCGCCACCTGGAGCGTTTGCATCACCTCCGCTCTGTTCATCCCCGAGTGTATCGAAAACGCAGTAATGTTTTTTCGCCGAAGGTTCTCCACCTGGTCCTTCATCAACGCGATCAGCGGACTCACCACAAGGCATAATCCGTCCATCGCCAGGGTGGGTACCTGGAAGCACAGCGACTTGCCGCCTCCCGTTGGCAGAAGTGCCAGGCAATCTTTTCCTTGCAGAATGGTATTCATGATGTCTTCCTGCAACGGACGAAAAGACTGGTATCCCCAATATTGTTTCAGCAATTGATGGAGGTTCTTCATTACACCACTTTCTTTACAAATAGCCTTCCTGAATTAATTGCCAGCACCACGTCACTCATGCCCATTACCAGTGCGCCAAAGGCGGGGGTGAGAAAACCGAAAGCCGCAACGGGTATGGCAACGATGTTATAGAAAAAAGCCCAAAACAGGTTTTGACGGATCGTGAGGTATGTATGTTTTCCCAATCCGAGCGACAACGGCAGGTGAT
The DNA here is from genome assembly GCA_946885665.1 of uncultured Chitinophagaceae bacterium. The sequence goes on from CAMPGT010000171.1 coordinate 4,655, forward strand.
GCAACCCGGAATTCATGAGTACCACATCGGCGGTTTGCATGGCTACCTGCGACGCCTCGCTTAATGATATGCCTATTGTTGCCTTGGCTAACGCCGGTGCATCATTGATGCCATCGCCGATCATGGCTGTAGGAGCATGATTGGTGAGTTCCGCTATCTTATCGAGTTTTTGCTTTGGTGTTTGTTCGGAAATGCAAACATCGATACCAAGTCGCTCAGCAACATTGCGCGATGGCTCATCCCGATCGCCACTGAGTAAAAATGTTTTGATGTTTCTATTCCTGAGGTATTTTACAACATTTACCGCTTCGGGCCGCACATCATCCTTCAGATCGATCCAACCCGCAAGCTGCTCATTCTTTAAAACATAGATGGTGTGCGATGTATCCTGCGTTAGTCCCGATGCAATCTTGAATGAACCTGCTTCATACCTGTCGCCTTCTTTGCTGACGCCTTTCATTCCCACGCCTTTCACTTCCACCGTGGAGGCCCACCTGATCTCGTCTTTTGTTTTCCATAACCGCGCTATCGAAGAAGCAATCGGGTGATTGGAATATTTTTCGAGCGAGTAAACGATCTTTTTGAATTCATCAGTTTCGAGATCGGCCTGAAAGTTCTCGATGGTAAATTCGCCGGTGGTCAGCGTGCCGGTCTTGTCAAACACAACCTGCCGGATGTCTTTGAACAGTTCCAGGCTTTTTGCGTTCCTGAACAGGATGCCTTTCTTCGCTGCTCTTCCGAGACCGACGGCGATGGCCGCTGGTGTGGCCAGTCCCATAGCGCAGGGACATGCAATCACCAGCACCGCGATCGACCGCATGAGCGATGGCGTAAATTCTTTCAGGACGACGATGTTCACTACGAAGGTGACTACGGCGATGCCAAGCACTACCGGTACGAAAATGGCGCTGATCCTGTCGGCAAGTTGCTGAACCGGTGGTTTTTCGCCCTGGGCCTGCTTGACGAGGTTTACAATATTGGCCAGCACTGAATCTTTGGCTTCAGCGGTTACTTGTGCTTTAATGGTTCCGTCTGTTATAATGCTGCCACCTATCAACTTGTCTTTCGGATTTTTTTCTACCGGCAGACTCTCGCCGGTTATAATGGATTCGTTAACGCTCGCCTTGCCGGTAAGAATCTTGCAATCGGCAGGAACCTGTTCACCAGACTTGATCAATACCAGGTCGCCGCTTTTCAACTGATCATTTTCAATGGAAAAAATCAACTCTTCGTGTTTATCATCAAAGGCGATCATGTTCGCCATTACCTTCTGTGATTTTGCCAGCCTGTTCAACTCTTTTTGTGTCGACTCAATGGATGCGTCTTCCAAAAAATTGCCGAGAAACACGAGTGTAATAATGGCCGCGGCTGTTTCATAAAAAAGATAGCCCTCCCCGAGATTAAACAATGTGCCGGTCAGGCTGTACACGAATGCTGCTGTGGCGCCCACTGCGATGAGCACATTCATGTTGGGCATGCCATTGCTGATGCTGCGGATAGCGCTGCGTCCGAAAAAATCCATGCCAACAATATAAACCGGGAGACATAAGGCAAGTTGCACCCATGGGTTCATCAGCCAGGCAATGTGTATCCACCGGTCAAGCATATGCAGCAGCAGGGGCAATGTGAATATTGCACAAAATAGAAACCGCTGCAGGTGATTTTCAAAAATTCTCTTTTTAGGTTGACGGGATGCCGGCGCATCCGTTTTTACTTTATAGCCCAATTCCTCAATCCCTTCGATAAGATTATCATTGTCTTTATTGTCGTCTTTATCGAAGATCACATCGCCGCTGATCAGGTTCACTTTTACATTTCTCTTTCCTTTTTTTTCAAGGAACCTGGCTACGGTTAAAGAACAGTTGGAGCAGGTCATTCCTTCAACCTTCCAATTTGTCGTTTCCATGTTGCAAATTTACTTACAAACACAGGCGCTTCGAACAGTGAATATCTCCACCATGTTGCAGATTTATACGGTGATATTTTCCATAAAAAACGGTGGAATTACCGTTTAATTACCTTGTTTAAACTTCACCGCTCAATCTATATTTGCACCATGGAAATGGTTTACAGGCTGGACAGGATAGACAAAGCAGCAGCAGAAGTGCTGGATGTTGCGGGCGATGACAAGGTGCTGACTTTCTCGGGGGAAATGGGTGCGGGGAAAACTACGCTTATACATGCCATTTGTCGCCGGTTAGGTGCCACCGGCGTGTTAAGTAGTCCCACCTACGCAATTATTAATGAATACGATTCAGTCAGTGGTCCACTTTACCATATCGACCTCTACCGCTGCAAGAACGAGGAGGAGGTGGTTGGCGCCGGTGTGGAGGATTGCCTGTATTCGGGCGGCAGATGTTTTGTGGAATGGCCGTCGAGAGCGAAAAGACTCTTTGAGGGACTGGGTTTGCCGATAACGATATCAGTAATAGACGACGAAAACCGGAGAATAATTATTGGTGAATAGGATCGATGTTCAAATGCGCATATGAACTCCATCCATTTACTTGATTGTAAGTCGTAAATTGTAAGCGTAAATCAGAAACGAAAAAATGGCTCATCCAACACCTCGCATCAGCACTTCCTTTAATTATGAAACACTGGAAGAAACGCTCGATGTAAAACCGAAAGGAGCACAGTTGCACATCGGAATTCCCAAAGAAACCGCCTTCCAGGAAAACCGTATTGCGCTCACTCCCGATGCAGTGGGGGTGTTGGTAAGCAATGGGCACAGAGTGGTGATAGAACATAACGCAGGCGAGGCAACGCATTTTAAGGATAAGGATTACAGCGAGGCGGGCGCAAAGATCGTTTATGACAAAGCGGAAGTGCTTAAGGCGCCTATACTCGTGAAGTCCGCCCCCGTCGTCGATGAGGACCTGCCTTACCTGCAGATGAACCAGCAGATCTTTTCACCCATCCATATGTCCGTAATGAAGGCCTCGTTGCTGGAGAAAATGATGGAGAAAAGAATCACGGGTATTTCCTTCGAAGCGCTGAAGGATGATAGCGGCACCTATCCGATCGTGCGAAGTATGAGCGAGATCGCGGGCAGCGCGGTTATGCTGATAGCCGCGCAATACCTGGGCTCCGCCAATCACGGTAAGGGTGTGCTGCTGGGTGGAATTTCCGGAATACCGCCCACCAAGGTGATCATACTGGGTGCGGGGATCGTGGGAGAATATGCGGCAAGGGCGGCCATCGCGCTTGGCGCGTCTGTGAAGGTCTTTGACAATAGTGTTTACAGGCTCAAACGCCTGCAGAATAATATAGGCCACCGTCTGTGGACCTCCGTTCTCGAGCCGCGGATCCTGTCCAAGCAACTCAAAACATGTGAGGTGGCTGTAGGAGCATTAGGAACCCAGGGCGGCAGAACGCCCGTTGTTGTCACAGAGGAAATGGTGAGCAACATGCGCCCGGGAAGCGTCGTGATCGATGTCAGTGTTGACAGGGGCGGATGCTTCGAGACAGCAGAAATTACAACGCATGAACATCCTATTTACATGAAATATGGTGTGATTCACTACTGTGTGCCGAACATCCCTTCGGGGTTTGCGCGCACGGCCTCCCAGGCAATTAGCAGCGTGTTGATGCCGCTACTTCTTGAAGCGGGGGATGAAGGAGGATTTGAAAATCTTATCTGGCACAAAGTGCACCTTAGATCGGGCATTTACCTGTTTAAGGGAGCGCTCACAAATTTCTATCTCAGCCAGCGATTCGATCTGAAATACACGGATCTCAACCTGCTGATAGCGAGCCAACGGT
>CAMPGT010000172.1 GCA_946885665.1 uncultured Chitinophagaceae bacterium
GTTTCGGCCCAACGGCTCAGGAAAGCCGACAGGACCATCATGTCGAACATGCACGATCATATCGCCTTCTTTTCGGGAAAGGGTCAAAAAGAAAAAAGTTCGCAGGCCGCCAATACAAAAACGGCCGAAGAATACATCAGCTCGCATTTCAGGGAATCGGGCCTGAAACCCGAAGGCGACTCGGGTACCTGGTACCAGCGTTTTCAGATTTTTGACGGCAAAGAAATTCTGCCCGCTACGCATTTTACCATCAATGAAAAGAAACTAAAGATCTATGATGAATATTTCCCGTTCGCCTTCAGTGCAAACAAGGGAACGGCTTCGGCAGTGGCAATAGCGCTTGCAGAAAAAGGGGTGCCCTGGTTCAGGGACGTTAAGGAATTACTGAGAGGAAGCGACGACAGTGCCTCGGTAGATACGATGCAGGTGATAAAGAACAGGGCGAAATTTGCAGCAAATAAAGGCGCAACGGCCCTCGTGGTGTACAACAGCGGTGGCCCGGATATTCAGTTCAACAAGTATGACCGTTCCGATCCTATAGGCATACCCGTGATCTATGTTACGCGCAAAGCGTTTTCCAAATATTTTACCGACGAGTCGGCGATTGTGGATGTTTCGCTCAATGTGGCGATGAAAGACAAAATACTGTCGGGCGTCAACGTTATTGGCTTTGAAGATAATCGCGCCGACAGTACAACGTTCATCAACACTTACATCGGCAGCGACACTGCCGTTGCCGCGCTCATGGAACTGGCTCGCCTGTTAAAATCGCAGAAGCGCCCGGGTCAGAATTATCTTTTCGTTGCTTATTCGGGGCAGAAAGACGGCAAAGCAGGAATTGATTTTCTTAATGAACATCCATCGCAGCGTTTTCGAAAAGTTAGCGATTCATTAAAATTGGATACGGTGCGGGTTGCCGGTGAAAAACCAAAAGAATTACTTTTGGTGAAGAACAGCCTCGAAATCCTTAAGAACAATTAACCCTCTTTCATTGGATGAAGCTAAAACTGGATCTTGATGAACTTGCTGAAGAATTCTTTCGCGAGAGCCGGCTTGTGGGCATTGTGGCGCCCATCAAAGATTACCAGTTGTGCTGGCGGCTGAACCAGCTACTGACAATAGATTTCCGCAACAACAACGACATCGAAATACAATTAAAACGCAAGAAGAGGGACTACTACTTCGCCGTGTTCCAGTACTGCGAACCTAATAATGCCCTGGTACATTATCTCTACAACAACCAGTTTGACGGAGAATACCTGTTGCCTGAATTCAGGCACCTGGATTTCTTATACCTGCTCAAGGGCGATATCCTTGCAGATGGCTACGTATCGCAATTAATGGATACGATCAGGAAAATCAACGGCGTTCAACTGGTGATGGAGCTGGCGCATGACAAGATCAGGAACAAGGGCCACATGATATTTTAGATCAATGTGGCGTTGACATGGCATCATTATTCCGGATAACCGAGTCGCCGCCGGCATTGGCCGAATCGCTCACCGCATCCGTTGCCCTTTCTCCTTCGGTATTCGGCCCGCTGTTCAGTACGGGTTCATCTACCTGGTCGCCGCCTTCATTTTTGGATGAGTTGTCGCCGCACGCCGTGAAAAATACCAGCGTGGCCGCCGACAAAAAAATGGCAATCTTTTTCATAAAGCGCTTTTAGGGGAAAAAGTAAAAAAATTGTGCCTTCGGTTATCCGTTCATGCTGGCAAGAAATTCCTGGTTATCTTTCGTACCACGCATCCTCTTCAGCAGTTCATTCATCGCTTCTTCCGTATTCATGTCGCTGAGATAAACGCGCAGCAGGTTAATGCGTTGAAGGATGTCTTTTTCGAGCAACAGGTCATCACGGCGTGTTGACGATGCCACGATATCGATGGCGGGGAACACGCGCTTATTGGCAAGGCGCCTGTCGAGAACAAGTTCCATGTTACCGGTACCCTTAAATTCTTCGAAGATCACTTCGTCCATTTTTGAACCCGTTTCAATCAGCGCAGTTGCCAGTATGGTAAGCGACCCGCCGTTTTCAATTTTACGGGCAGCGCCAAAGAATTGTTTCGGCTTTTGCATGGCGTTGGCCTCAACACCACCCGACAGCACCTTTCCTGATGCAGGCGCCACGGTATTGTGGGCGCGCGCCAGGCGGGTGATAGAATCGAGAAGGATCACCACGTCGTGTCCGCATTCAACAAGCCGCTTGGCTTTTTGAAGGGCAATGGCAGAAACCTTCACGTGCTTTTCGGCGGGTTCATCGAATGTTGATGCGATCACTTCGGCCCTTACGCTTCTTTCCATGTCGGTTACTTCTTCCGGGCGTTCATCGATCAGCACCACCATGAGGTAACATTCGGGATGGTTGGCGGCGATGGCGTTGGCCACTTCTTTGAGCAGCACGGTTTTACCTACTTTGGGCTGTGCCACGATCAATCCGCGCTGGCCTTTTCCGATGGGCGTAAACAGGTCCATGATCCTCGTGCTGTAGCCGTTTGCCGTTGTAAACAGGTTCAGTTTTTCGAACGGAAACAGCGGCGTGAGGTAATCGAATGGAACGCGGTCGCGAACCTCTTCGGGACTCTTGCTATTGATATGCTCCACCTTGAGGAGGGCGAAATATTTTTCCCCTTCTTTTGGAGGACGAACGGCGCCATAAACGGTATCGCCCGTTTTGAGGCCGAATAATTTTATCTGTGAAGGAGAAACGTACACATCGTCGGGCGAGCTCAGGTAGTTGTAGTCGCTGCTCCTGAGGAAGCCGTAACCATCGGGCATCATTTCGAGAACGCCTTCACCCAGGATTACGCCATCGAACTCTATGTTGAAAGCAGGCTCGCGGCGCTGCGGGAACGTGCGGCTGGGCTGGTCGAGCGCCTGGGCCGGCTGGCCGTTTTGCTGCGGCGCCTGGGTCGGTTCATCCAGCACTTCATCTTTCAACACTTCCTCGTCTGATGCATCGTCGATGTTAGTGTCTTCGTCGCCGGGGGTCGCAGCTTTTTCTTTATGACGGGGCGTAAAGCTCATTTCACGCTGCTGCTGTTCTTCGCCGTCGGGCTTTCTTTTGCCTTTGGCGCGGCTCTGACCTGATGCTGCAGGTTGTGCTTTTTCTGCCGGCTTTTCCTGTGCCCTTTTTCTTGGAGCCTCTTTTTTGACTTCCCTGGGTGTGTCGCCACTTTCCACTACTGCCTCTTCGGTCGAATTAGCCGTTGTTGCCTTAACAATTCTTTTCCTTTTGCCCTTTTCTTCTGCAGGTGCATTTTTCGAATCGCTTGCTGAAACAGCCTGTTTATCAAGAACCTTATAGATGAGGTCCTGCTTGTTTAGTTTTTTCGCATTCGGGATTTTGAGCTGCTCCGCAATATCAAGCAGTTCGGGAACGAGCATGTCGTTCAATTGGAGAATATCGTACATAAAAATACTTGAGAGTTTACCACTTGTTCAAAAAAGCGAACTTGGTTTGTGAAATCTTTTGAATGAGTTATTGTTGAGTGGAACGCTAAAAACTGACGAGTTAAGAGAGTGCTTGGGTGACTAATCAGCTCAATTCCGTCACAATAATACATTTAAATATTTTCCGGAGCAAAATTTTTTTAACCGCGATGCGTGGTCAGGCGCTCGTTTTCATAGAAGGGCAGCACGTTTGCAACATCGGGCGTGAGGCAGTACCACAGATCTTTCTGCAGCCCAAACCCTGTAAGTCGCTGGTAATGCGTGGCGTTTTTTCGTTTAAGAAAATCATAAAAATCGGGCTGTGCGCTTTCATACAGTGATCCCGCAATGCCCGATGCATCGCAGTTGATTGAGAAATGTTGCCTGACCCTGTGGATAACTGCCCCGGCAAAAAGCGTATCCTCGATATTTACCCTGTCCTTCCAGGCAGAGCAGGCGAGCAGCACGGGTTGTTGCCGGCTCACGAGGTAATCACACACCGCACTAAGATTTGGGAACGACCCGGTAATGATGTGACCGGCACCCCTGGCCAGCGCCATGTGGAGCAGCCTGGTTCCGTTAGTGGTGGTGAGCACGAGCGTTTTGCCTTTCACAAATTCCGCCGGATATTCAAACGGTGAATTGCCGTATTGCAGACCCTCCGCAATGCGGCCGTCCCTTTCGCCGGCAGTTATGCCCCTGAGCGATTTGCCCAGGCTGACGCATTTTGCAATGTCATCAACGGGCACCACCGACGCAGCGCCATTGAACAATGCCGTGGCGATGGTGGAGGTGGCGCGGAGCACATCTATCACTACCACAATAGCATCCTTTACTTCATAAAGGTTTAGCAGTGCCGGCGACAAGACTGTATGGAGAGAAGGTTTTGAATTTGTCATTGCATCATAATCTTTCACGATAAAACTGCCCGCCATTTCTCGGATTCAGCATAAGTGCGAACCATCTCATTTCTTCTTCCCAGCAGTTCTTCCAGGTATTTTTTCAAATAAAATTTACCGAACAATTTTCCCAGCATGTCCCGGGTGGAACCGAAATCCACAAGGTCGATAACGATGGTGCCGTTTTCTATCGATTTGAAATGATGTTCGTGCCGGTAAATGTCCAGGTCGCCCTTTACCTGCTCTTCGGTGAACGATAAAGGGCGCTGCATATCCATCACGCGGATGATGGACATTCGCGATTTGCCGGCGAGCTTTGAAACAATCGAAACCGTTTCTCCTTTCGCCAGCAGGTTGGATGCCGCCCCGGAACTAAATCCTTCTTTCCGATTCTGAAAAATAAGCTTGTACAATGTAAGGTTCCTTGAGAGATCGAACACCCGCTCAACAGGTGCAGCGATAAATGTTGTGAGATGGATCCTTGGCATTCCTTACTATTTATTGAAAGGGTAACTTAACAACCTTCGCCCTTAGCAGTTTGTCCCTGATGCCAATGTAAACATCGGTATCAATATTTGCATGAGCGGTGTCAATATATCCCATTCCTATCGCTTTGCCAAGACTTGGCGATTGCGTTCCTGAAGTTACCTTTCCAATGACGGCTCCATTAGCGTCTTTAATCGGGTAGTCGTGGCGCGGAATTCCTTTGTCTGTCATCTCAAAGCCGGCGAGCCTCCTCGGGGTGCCTTCAGCCTTTTGTTTTTCAAATATGGCGCGGCTCGGAAAATCCTTTGTAAACTTCGTTACCCAACTCAATCCCGCTTCGATAGGCGACGTGGTTTCATCGATATCGTTTCCATACAGGCAGTAACCCATTTCCAGGCGCAGCGTGTCTCGCGCTCCCAAACCTACAGGCTTCAATCCTGTCTTGCGGCCTGCTTCGAAAATGGCGTCCCATATTGTATCAGCGGCGCCATCCTTATCTTCAAAATAAATTTCCACGCCGCCGGCCCCGGTATATCCCGTTGCACTGATCAACACATTTTTCACGCCGGCAAAAACACCTTTTTCGAAGGTGTAGTATTTGAGGTTGAGAATATCGATCTCCGTTAGCGGCTGCAGCATTTTTGTTGCATTCGGCCCCTGGATGGCAAGCAGGCAGGTTTTGTCGGATATGTTGTGCATTTCGACGCCCGCATCATTGAATCGTGAGATCCAGTTCCAGTCTTTTTCAATGTTCGAGGCATTTACCACGAGCATGTACACATCGTTCGGCTCGATGCAATACACGAGCAGATCATCCACGATGCCGCCGTTCTCGTTGGGCAGGCAGCTGTATTGTGCCTTACCTGCCGTTAATTTGGAAGCGTCGTTTGTTGTTACACGTTGGATGAGGTCGAGCGCTTTTTCGCCTTTCAGTATAAATTCTCCCATGTGGCTAACATCAAATATTCCGGCATTGTTGCGCACAGCGTGATGTTCGTCGTTTATGCCCGAATAAGAGATGGGCATCAGGTAGCCCGCAAACTCGGCCATTTTTGCGCCGAGTAACTTATGTTTTTCAGTGAATGGGGTAATCTTCATGAGGTAAGCTGCTATTTTATCAATGTGCAGCAAAAATAAAGGTTGCCATGCAGGCAACCAATTTCAGAAGGAAGTGATTTTCTCCGGCCTTCCATCCGGGTTCATGATGTATTCTCTCCCCGGCTCCGGACGGTAGGTGTAATCCCAATCGTCCCAATCATCGTCATCATCATAATAGTAATTGCCGTTGTTATTGTGTACGCTGAACCAGTTGTAGTTCGAAATGCTGTGATCGAAGCGTATGCCTTTTCCCACCGGTATTTCAAACACAACGGATATGCGCTGGTTGCGAAACTTATCATTTTTGCCAATGAAAAAGCCGTGCGGCATATCCACGATCGAATCGTTCAGCGCCGGCTGAAATGTGATTTTTTCTGCGAGGGCCGCCGCGTTTCTCCTGCTGCTGCCGCGGCTCTGCTTCACAACATAAACGTGGTAAGCCGAATCGGTGCTTTTTGCCATGTTGATAGAAACAGTATTGAGTAATATCGAATCGTCGCCTACCGTGTACATCGGCCAGTCGTCATCTACGTCCAACCCGAAAAAATCATTATTAAATCGTTTCCAGTCTCCCTTTTCCACCTGCACATCAATGGTGTTTTTGCCGGTTATCGTCATGATTTCCTGTTCACCCAGCCTTGCGCTGTTCTTAAAGTTCCTTGCAATCTGCACGAAGAGAAGGGCGCCAGCGATCAATCCCAATACCCACAATCCGGCAAATGCAAAACCCAGGTAATGACGTTTGGAGCGCACGCCCATAATCCTTCTAACGCCCCAGGTTACCAAAGCGATAAGCGGTATCATGAAAAACAGGAACAGCGTGGTCCATGCGAGTATGTTCTGAAAATTGCTTTCCAGTATGAAAGCTTTAAGCGGCGCCAATGCAATGCCGCCAAACAACAGGAACACGAACACGCTGAACAACACAATCGCAATGATGGTGAACACGAATATGAAGAATGCCCTGACCAGCACACCTATCGCATGCCCGAAGCCGGAGCCCGATCTTCTTGCGACGTACGCGGTATCATGACTGAATGATTTTGCCTGCGCCGACGCCTGCCTGCCGAAATTTTTTGCTGATTCTTTTACTTCTTCACTCCATTTCTGCGCCCTGGTGCGAAATTGCTCCATGTCTTCCTTCACCGTGTTGGCGATAGAGTTAACGTCTACCCGCTCACCACGCATCTCGAGTTTTTCTGCTGCCGTATGCGCCACAGGCACCGCTATCCATAGAATAATATAAGTGATAAATAATGTTCCGCCGAATGAACCCGAAATAACGCGGGGCGCAAAACCAAAGTCCCAATCCCACATCATTGCATTAAATCCACTCGATATAAGACCAATGACGAACGGCAGCACGAATATCAACCTCGGTATCCACACATCAATATTGAAGTAAGCAGCAAGACCTCCCGCCACACCCCCGATAACACGCTGGTCGGCGCTGCGGTACAACCGTTTTGTGATGTTCGCCTCCACCGATTTTGACGGAACCACTACCCAAAGAAGAAGATAGACCCAGAACAATACACCGAGAAATACGACGAACAGGATGCGCATGATCACGGGGTCGATGCCCAGATAGTTGGCGAGTCCGCTGCACACACCTCCCAGGATCTTGTCGTCGGCGTTCCTGAACAAACGCCCACGGCCACTCGAAGTTTGCTGGTAGGTGGGACCGGCCGACGTGCCGGTATGGGTTTTGGAAGATGAAGTGGCCTTTGCCGTTGTTTCTGTTTCTTCCGCTTCCAGGTCCTCAGGCCTTCCCATCGCCTCGATGATGGCATTCACGTCGGCATCGGTTATGCACGAAACGCCGTTTTTGAGCTTTTCTGAAAACAGTTCCGCGATTCTTCCTTCAATATCATTAATGATCTCGTCGCGCCCCTCTTCGCGGGCGAAGTACACCGTAAGGCTCTCTATGTATTGCTTCAGCAACTCATAAGCCGTTTCTTCGATCGGGATCACTCTTCCCTGGAAGTTTATGTTAATCACCTTTTTCATCCGTAGTTGTTATTAATTGTTATCGTTAGGTGGTTTGTGAGCGGTTGGTCAGGGCGTTTACAGCGTTGGCCAGTTCGTTCCAGGTGTTTTCAAGCTCCCGGTAAAACTCTTCGCCGGCAGGGGTAAGGGAAAAATATTTTCTCGGCGGACCGGAATTGCTCTCTACCCAGCGGTAGGTTAACATTGCTGCATTCTTGAGCCGTGTGAGCAACGGATAAAGGGTCCCTTCAAGAATGTGCAGGTTGGCCGCCTTCATTTCCTCTACTATGTCCGATGGGTAAGCTTCGCCTCGCCTGATGATGGAGAGGATACAGAACTCCAGTATCCCCTTCCGCATCTGGCTCTGTGTGTTTTCAATGTTCATAGATCTGTTTTTTCCCTTATTCAGTACAAATATATGCACTTGTTTAGTACTATGCCAAACAAAGTACTATATTTTTTGAAATTATTTTTACAAAAAAGACGGAAGGGATG
>CAMPGT010000173.1 GCA_946885665.1 uncultured Chitinophagaceae bacterium
CTAACAACGCCACTGAATATCTTCTTTTAAGGCTGGGCGAACTTGATTTTGTAAACGACATTGATCCCTCTTTTAAAGACGAAATACTCACAAAAAGGGGCACATTAAAGGACGACTGGAGAGGGAAGATCGTTTTGTCCAAACATCCCTACCTCAACACAGAGTACCTGGGCATACTCGTAGACAGTTCAAACGACCTGGTGAAAAATTCTCCATTGAGGTTAAAAAAAGTAAGGCAGGCCATCAATTATGGGTTCGACAGGCGAAAGATGATGATGTACCTCAGAAATTCCATCGGCATACCCGCCGAAAGCGGGTTTGTACCCGCGGGCATGCCTTCGTTCGATTCCAGCATCGTAAAGGGTTATACCTACCAGCCCGCAAAGGCCCGGCAACTACTGCGTGAAGCCGGGTTCCCGAATGGAAAAGGCTTGCCGCCGATAAAGCTGCTGACCATCGCCATTTATTCGGACCTCGCCTCTTTTATTGCTCGCGAGCTGGAAGCGGTCGGCATCACCGTGAGGGTGGAGGTGATGCAAAAAGGGTTGCTGCTCGAACAAACCGCCAGGTCACAGGCTCCATTCTTCCGCGGAAGCTGGATCGCCGACTACCCCGATGCGGAAAACTACCTGAGCGTATTTTACGGCCGCAACCCGGCACCTCCCAATTATACGCGGTATAGTAACCCGGCGTACGACCGCTTGTATGAGTCCTCGCTGACGATTACCGACGATTCCCTGCGGCAAACCGTTTATCGCCGTCTCGATCAAATGATCATTAACGACGCCCCTGTGGTGCCACTCTGGTATGATGAGGTGATCAGGCTGGTGCAACCGCGCGTGAAGCACTTCGCTCCCAACAGCCTTAACCTGCTAGAGCTAAGAAGGGTGAGTATTTCCAATAATTGAGATTTTATTCCTGTTATGGGAGAACCTGTTTTAGACGGGCCCCTCCAATCCGCTTGTAACCAACGTATTACATATTGGAATTGATATTGAGTGTTTATTGGCACATCTATCTTAATTGTTATGAAAAAGCTACGTACCCTTAAAATAATGACCATGGTCCTGATTGTGGCGGCGGCGCTGCTCGGTCCTATAAAGGGCTTTTCGCAACCCGACTATGCATTTGCCAACCCGACCAGGCTTTCAGGTACTCATTTGCAGGTGGGAGCAACATACAGCTTCTCTAACGTTAGGCCAGGCATTGATGCCCGGATGACAATCACCGATATTTCCGATGGTATCGAGGTGACCGAGCTCGATGGGTCGTCGGGCTACCCCTCAACGCTGCAGCCCACCATCACCGCCGAGCCGTGGACGAGCGGTTATGTTGAAATGCAGATCACTTTTTACACTGGTGGCACTTCAACGCCTATGGTTCAGCCGGAGCTGGCCGTTACACCTTTCGACGTCGATGGCGTAACCAATCACGATGGTAACGGCCACAATCTCTACGAGTTTGACCAGATCAATATGGGCGGAGGATACGTGGATTTCAATACTATTGGCGGTGAGCTTTCGATCAGCGAAACGCCCGACCACTGGGTTACCGGCCTGAACATTTCCGCTACCGATTACCCCGGCAGGGATACTTCTGCACAGCAGGTGATGTTCTCAGTCATTAATAATAATGTAACAACGATGACGCTGCGTGTTGGTGTGAACAACGAAACCTCGTCTACAGCGTCGCGGCAGCGAGCGGTGTATTTTAAGAAATTTGTTTTCAACAATTCCATTCTTGCGATGGGTCAGTATCAAAGAGTGCGTCCTGCGAAGAAAACATTGAAAGATGAATCGTTCCGGATTTATCCAACGGTCATCAGCCATAATGCCACAATTGAATTGACCGCCAATGGTGACGGATGGGCAAGCTTTGAACTTTTCGACCTTTCGGGACGTAAAGTGATCGAGCAGCAGCTCGTCATCAACAAGGGCGAAAATAAGATCCCTTTCTTCGGCGCCTCAAAAATGATCCCGGGAAATTACGTGGCACTGGTGAAAATGAATGGACTGGCGTATTCTTATAAATTGATTAAACAGTAGGGGGCGTGGTCCTCCCCCGGTCCCTCCTTCGTCGGGACCACCCCCTCCGGAGGGGGATAGTAAATCGCCGCAGCCGCGGACTCCGCAATAAATATCCCCCGCTGGCGGGGGCACAAGGACAGAGGAGCCGCAAAAAATATCCCCCGCTGGCGGGGGTGGCGCGAAGCGCCGGGGGTGGACCCAAATCCACCCATTTTTATTGCCCCTTCTTCAACTTATCCTTAAACACCTTTTTAAACTTATCCAGCTTGGGCCGTATCACGAAGTAACAGTAAGGCTGTTTGCCGTTGTTGTCATAATACTCCTGGTGATAGTTTTCGGCAACATAGAATTTCGAATACGGACTGATCTCCGTTACTATCGGTTTGTCGAACGCTTTCGCTTTATCCAGTTCTGCCTTGTATTTTTCTGCTTTTTCTTTCTGCTCCTGGTTGTGGTAAAAGATCACGCTCCTGTATTGCGGTCCCACATCGTTGCCCTGCCTGTTAAGGCTGGTAGGGTCATGGCTCTGCCAAAACGCTTCGAGCAGGTCGTCGAACGTGATTTTTTTCGGATCATAAACAATTTGTATCACTTCCGCATGACCGGTGGTTCCTTCACAAACTTCTTTGTAAGTGGGATTTTCAACATGACCGCCACTGTAACCCGACGTCGCTGAAATAACGCCGTCCAATTGCTGAAACAGCGCCTCCGTACACCAGAAACACCCCGTTCCAAATGTGGCCGTATCTGCATTTGCTGCTTCCGGGTGGCTAACGCTTATCTCGCTGCTCATCATTTTATCGTGATTTTCTGATTGCATACATGAAAAAAAAGAGGTGGCCATGATCGCCATGGCGCTAATGATTGTGTTCATACCAAAATATTTGTACCGATCTGCAAAACTAACAATTAAACAGTTGGATATACGCAAAGCGGCGTGGCGCGGATTTGGCCGTTTACTTAAATTTGCGCCAATATGAAGTTTTTCCCTGAATCGGCACTGGTACAGCTTGAGTTTGACAAGATTAAAGGATTGTTAAAAGAGCAGTGCCAAACAGAATTTGCCAAAACGCGCGCCGAAGAACTGAGAATACACACGAAAAAAGAATTCATCGACCATGAACTGAAGCAATCAGACGAATACAGGCAACTGGTCGACGCCTCACAATATTTCCCCAACGACTATGTGCTGAACCTGTTGAAAGAATTGAAGCTTCTTTCAATTCCCGGCGCCGTCCTCACCGGCGACCAGTTCCTGGAAATCCGCAAGCTGCCGCACAGCATGCAAAGCATCTTCAAATGGTTCGATAAAGAACGCAAGGTGATCTACCCGGCGTTGAATAAAGTTATTGCCGGCAGCTATTATGAAAAGGCGATCATAGCATTGATTGACGATGTTATCGACGAATCCGGACAAGTGAAAGACAGCGCCTCCGATCAACTGCTGCGCATCCGCCAGCAACTCTCGCGAAGAAGGAACGAACTGCGCCGCGTGTTTGACCGCATCGTTCAGAAACTGTCGAAAGCAGGATTGGTGACCGATACCTCGGAAGCGTTTTTAAATGGAAGAAGGGTAGTGGCGCTGTACGCCGAACACAAGCGGCAGGTAAAAGGAATTCTTCACGGCGAAAGCGACACACGCAAAACCAGCTTCGTCGAACCCGAAGAAACCATCGAGCTCAACAACGAAGTGTTTGCCCTCGAACACGAAGAGAGCCGCGAAGTGTACAGGATACTCAGGGCGCTTACCTCGCGATTATCGGCATACAGTGAATTGCTGCTTTCTTATCACAATATTCTCGGCGAATACGATTTCATCAGGGGAAAAGCGAAACTGGCCGTGATGCTGAATGCGCATCATCCGTTAATTGTTGACAAGGCACATCTCAATTTAGTCCAGGCCTTCCATCCCCTGCTTTACCTGTATAACAAGAAGTCGCAAAAGCCGGTGTACCCGGTTGATCTCTCGCTGAATGAAAAAACAAGGATACTGCTCATCTCCGGACCGAACGCCGGAGGAAAAACAGTGACACTCAAAACCGTCGGGTTGCTGCAACTCATGATGCAAAGCGGCTTGCTGGTGCCAGTGCATCCTGATTCTGAAATGGGAATTTTCAAGCAACTGATGATCCATATCGGCGACACGCAAAGCCTCGAATTTGATCTGAGCACTTACAGCTCGCACCTGAAGAACATGAAGTTTTTCATGGAAAATGCAAATGGCAAAACACTGTTCTTTATAGACGAGCTCGGCAGCGGCAGCGACCCTAATCTCGGCGGCGCATTCGCAGAGGTGATTCTCGAAGAACTGGTGAAGAAACATTCCATGGGCATCGTTACCACGCATTACCTGAACCTGAAGATCATGGCGAATAAAACGCCGGGCATACTGAACGGCGCCATGGCGTTCGACGAAAAGAATTTAATGCCTTTGTATAAACTGATCATCGGCAAGCCCGGCAGCTCTTACACATTTTCCATTGCCGAGCGCATCGGCCTGGATCAACGGATCATCAGCCGCGCCAGGCAATTGGTGGACGAGGATCATTTCCGTCTCGACAAACTGCTCAACCGCACCGAGCAGGATTTGCACGCCATCGAAAAAGAAAAAAGAGAACTGCAGCGGCTGGTGAAAGAAAACGAACGCATGCGAAAAGACATGGAGGCGCTGATAGCAAAAGAAAAACACAGCCAGCAGGTGGAGCTGCTGAAGCAGCAGAATAAAATTACTGAAGATAGAATTGCTTACCTGCGCGACATGGAAAGAAAGCTGAAGCAAATTGTGGTGGACTGGAAGAAAGCCGAAGGCGTGGACGATAAAAAAGAGCTGGTGCGGCAGATACGCGACCTGTTGTTCAAACAGCAGGCAAAGCACCGCGAAGAGAAGGTAAAGAAAAAGATCAGCTCAAAATATGAAGTGGTGGGTGGTGACATACGGATAGGACAAAAGGTGCTGATGAAAAAAAATCACCAGGTTGGCGAGGTGCGCGAAATAAAGGGCAAAAAGGCAGTGGTGCAGTTAGGCATGATACCGATAACTGTTGAACTGGGTGACCTTACTGTTGTGGAGGAAAAATAAAACGGCTACATGCTGGCGTGCAGGTAATCCTTCAGTTGTGTGATCGTTTCCTGCTGGGCAAGGATGGTTTCCTTTACAACGTCATTGATAGAGATAATACCAAAAAGACTGTCGCCATCAAAAACGGGTAGATAGCGGATGTTTTTGTCGGACATTAATTGCATGCAATATTCGATCGAATCCTGCGGCGTCACACGTGGAAAATCAGCGGTCATAATTTCAGCGACCGGGGTGTCGGTGGAGGATTTGCCCTTGAGGATCACCTTTCGCGAATAATCTCTTTCGGTCATGATGCCACGGTACTGGCCATTTTCCATCACCATCACCGATCCTATGTTCTGGTCGGCCATAATTTTCAGGGCCTCGAGTACGGTGGTGTTGACAGAAACGTTCGTGATGTTCCCTCCTTTACGGGCGATGATGTCGGCTACTTTTTTCATAATGCAATACGTTAGTTAAAGAATGGCTTATATCGTTAATCGTAATATACGATTATTTAAGAACATAATCACGCGCTCCTGTAGCCCCGTAAAAAATCCTCCGTCAGCATTTTTTTCTTCCCTTCAAGCTGCAATTCTTTAACATATAGATATCCGTCGCCTCCGGCAAAGCGCAAGAACTTTTTGTTGTCGGTTTCAGGCGTTCCGGGGGGCATGGTGGGTTCATGCTGCAGCCTTTCTGAACGAAAGATTTTCAACATCTTACCTTCCCATTCTGTAAACGCGCCGGGAAAAGGTGACAGCCCTCTGACCAGGTCGTGGATATTTTTTACCGGTTGGGTCCAGTCTATCCTGCATGTTTCGGTGAATATTTTTGGGGCATGTGTGGTGTGCGTCATGTCCTGCGGCTTTTCCGTAATCGAGCCATTTAACAGTCCGTGAATGGTGAGGATCAACAGTTCGGCTCCGGCAATTTTTAATTTGTCGTGCACCTCGCCGGCTGTATCATTCTCCTGTATCGGCATGCGCCTCTGTAACAGAATATTGCCCGTATCAATTTCATGCGTGAGCTTAAACGTGGTGACGCCCGTTTCCGATTCTCCATGAATGATGGCCCAGTTGATCGGGGCCGCACCGCGGTATTTCGGCAGCAGCGACGCATGTACGTTTATCGTTCCCATCGGCGGCATGTTCCACACTGCCTCCGGCAACATGCGGAACGCCACGACTACTTGAATCTGGGCGTTCAACGCTTTTAATTCGCTTAAGAATTCCGGGTTCTTCAGTTTTTCCGGTTGAAGGATGTTCAGTTCGTGCTCGAGTGCGTATTTTTTTACGGCGCTCATCGTTGGTTTCAGTCCGCGCCCCGCCGGCCTGTCGGGCGCGGTGATCACCGCCACAATATTATACCCCGCGTTTACCATTGCATCGAGCGATGCTACGGCAAACTCCGGCGTACCCATGAAAATTATCCGCGGCTCCCTTCCATTGTGATATTTCTCCTGATCATTCATTTTACAAACGTTATACAATATCTTTAATAAGTGAGCCCACTGACTCTTCCACGGCGGGAATGGTTTTTGAATAATCAGCCGGAAAGACGGTAAACTCGTTCTTCATAATATATTCAAAAGTAATAGAGATAGAAATAAGAGAAACCGTACTTTCACCACAATTCTTTGATTTTTTAACGACAAATACAGCGTATGCAACAGGCGAAATCAGGAGATACTGTTAAAGTTCATTATAGTGGAAGGCTCAACGATGGAACGACATTCGATAGTTCGGAGGGCCGCGATCCGCTCGAATTCAAAGTGGGCAATGGTGATGTGATCAAGGGTTTTGATGAAGGCGTCACTGGCATGTCTGTTGGCGACAAAAAAACCGTTCATATCCCCGCCAACGAGGCCTACGGGCAAAAAGACGACAACCGCATCGTAGAATTTCCCCGCGAAAATTTTCCAGCCGACCTCGAACCTGAAGTCGGCATGCAGTTAAATATGACAAACGGCTCCGGGCAGGTCATTCCTGTGGTGATCATCGGCGTTGGTACCGAATCAGTAACACTCGATGCCAATCATCCGCTTGCAGGTGAGGACCTTATCTTCGATATCGAGCTCGTGGATATCGCAGGAGGATCACGCATTATCATGCCGTAACATTAAAAAAGGCGGATGGGCATGCAATAAACCGTGGGCTTCGCGTGTTTCCTAGGGAGCCCCATGAAAACACAGATTTTTATTCTTTTTTTAATGTCGTTCCTGCCTGTTACCATCAGTGCGCAGGCTGATCATTCTGCTGCCCAACGGCGTGCGTTGGCATGTGCGGACAGTTTGGTGAATGCGTTCCACGGCAATCATCCCGACGACTACATGGAAATGAGTTATCCCGGCGTAATCAGTTATTACGGCGGCGTAAACGGTTATCGCCAATACCTTGAAAGGGCCCGCGCGATGAGCGAAGTCCCCGAGGAAAAAATGGAGATGCTGCAGTTGCTTAATAATGGCCGCGAGTGGCAGTGCGTGATTAAAAGAACGCATCGCCAGCAGTTCGACGGAAAGGAAGCGCATGTCATTACCTACCTCGTTGGGCAATCCACCGACGGCGGTAATGACTGGAAGTTTTTTGACGTTGCACTTAATTCGGTGGCCAGCATCGACTACATCATGCCCGATAAGTTTCCCGGCTTATCGGTACCACAACGGCAGGTGATATTTGAAAAGGACCAGGTGGCCACGAGCCGGTGATTATTTTACTGCCGGCCTTCTTCCATACAACCATCCCAGGAACAATCCTGCAAGTCCCCATCCCACAAGCGCGTCAACGAGGTGTGCAGAGGTGTCGAATGTTTGATACCAGATGTGGTTGGTATAAGGGAAGTTGATGAAGCTGATCAATCCCACTAACAGTGCGGCGAAAAATACATTGCCGAAACGGGGGTTGCCGAATGCTGAAATGATCCAGCAGAAGAATCCTGCCATAATGATGTCGACGATGAGTCCTCTCGCAATGTTCATACCCATGCTCATGTCCAGTTCTTTATGATACTGGATCACTGCCCAGGGTTTTCCGATGGCGGCCGTCATTGCCTGTTCCATTACTTCCGATGAAGCATCGGGGGGAACGTTGGGCATAAAGTAGGCCGCGTCGTGATCGAAATGGCTGTTCAGAAATGTCATGATCTCATCCTGTTTGTCGGTGTATTGCTGTGCGGATCGGTGAAGGTCGAGAATGGTGTAGGAAAGCGTTTGCCAGATGAATATGAGAATACCTCCGACAAGTGCGCCGATGATTAGCTTTTTCATAATGCAATCTGTTTTAGGT
>CAMPGT010000174.1 GCA_946885665.1 uncultured Chitinophagaceae bacterium
ATTGAAGGGAATGGGCAGGTGAGGTAGAATGGGCAATAGGCAATGGGCAATCGGCAATGGGCAATAGGCAATCGGCAATCGGCAATAGGCAATGGGCAATCGGCAACGCGTATCCCCGCTGGCGGGGGTGGCCCGTTTAAGTGTTGCCACTTCGTATCCCCCGCTGGCGGGGGTGGCGCTAAGCGCCGGGGGTGGACAACCACCATCAAAGAGTTTCAACTTTTAACCTTCTTCCCACCCATATTAATCAACAGCACACTGCCCAGAATAATCGCCAATCCAATTACCGGCACCAGCGAAATATTCTCGCCTCCCACAAAAACTCCGAGCAAAACGGCAACAACAGGATTTACGTAGGCGTAGGTACTCACCTGCGTTGCAGAACGGACCTGCAGTAACCACACATATGCGCTGAATGCAGCGATCGAGCCCATCAGCACCAGGTATATCAGCGACAACCATGCCTTTACCGGAACTGCATGCCAGTCGAATTGCCTGTACTCATCCAACAAAAATATTCCCGGCACAAACGCTAGCCCCCCGGCAAGAATCTGCCAGGTGGTGCTCACCAGCGCGTTGTTTGTTTTTATCTTATACTTTACGTACAGTGATCCGCCTGCCCACCCTATTACACCAACGCTTAATAAAGCGAGCCCAATGATTTCGGTTTTGCCGCCGAGGGGTGAAAACGAGTGCATGATCCTTTCGCCGAATAGCAAAATCACGCCAACAAAACCAAGCGCAATACCTGCGATGATCGCGGCATTACTGAAATTAGAGCTCCATTTAGGCTTGTCGAGAACAACGAACCATAACGGTGAAGAGGAAACCATGATAGCAGTAACGGCGCTGGGCAGCGTCTGCTCCACCCAAATCACAATACCGTTACCGATGAACAGCATAAAAAAACCTCCCACGGCGGCGTGAGGAATAAGTTTGCTGTCAAACACCTTTTCTCCCTTCATGATGCAGTACGCCAGCATCAGCAATCCTGCAATGATAAAACGCACGGCTCCGAGCAGAAAGGGCGGAAACCCCGAAAGCGCCTGCTGTATGAAGAAATAAGTTGATCCCCAAACAATGTACACAGTAACAAATGCGATCACCACCATCACCAATGATGCCTGCTCTTTTTTCTTTTCCATACAATCAATTAATGCGCAAACCGCCCGGTTATTTACAGGTGATTTGTGCCGAATGTCCAGCTTAAAATAATTTTGGCAAGCATGTCAACCGCTCAACTATTTTTTCTGCGGCGGGTTGATCATGATGTGGGCACCGTGGGTGCCGGGGTGCATGATCCAGGGCATGCCGGGCGCGGCAGGTTTTTCGGCAAGGCCGGTGCTCGCCGCAGTGGCGTAGGGAATGTAGATCACATAGCGCAGGTAACCGTTCTTTACCTCTCCGGTCCCGGCATTGTAATCGCCGGCTTTTGCGGAAAACACATATAGTGTTGCCGGTTGCCTGGGCATGACGAGTTCACCGGATTTTGCTTCTTTCTCGCGAATGGCGAACACCTGTTCGTTAGTTCTCCCCATCTCGCGCAGGTCGCGGCCGCGTTGCATGAACGGATGAAGGTCGCGGTGATAACACGCAACGGAGAAACCCTCCTTTTTGGGATCGTCGGCCACGCAGTACATTTCGTTTGTTCCCTGCCGTAATATCACCAACTCGCCCTCGGCATTATATCCATACACCGTGGCGCTGTCGCGCTTTTCCTGCGGCGCTGCAAGTAATGCGGTTTTCACCTGTATAGCTGCAGAAGGTACCGATGCCTGTCCACAAACCTGTAAAGCGGAAATAATGAGTAATGGTAAAAGAAGGTGTCGCATGTCCCCGGATTTGAAATTATCAATGTGCAACGTTACGAAGAGTCTGTTAAACAATATTAAAATAAGGCGGTGCAGTGACAACTCTTTAAAAAACGGGTTAAATTCAGTGCTGAACCTTTCCTTATGCCAAAATATTTACTGCTTATTATCAGCCTTATGCTGCTGCAGTATGCACACGCACAGCAAACAACTCTCTCCGGAAAGGTCATCGATACAAGCGAAAACAGGGCCCTTGGCAACGCGGTGGTCAGCCTCATCGATCCCGGCGACTCCATCTTGCTGAAATTTACACGAACAAAGGCCGACGGCAGTTTTTCCGTTGGTCCGCTGCCCGCAAAGAAATTCATTCTGCTCATCACCTTTCCCGACTATGCCGACTATGTAGATATGATCAGTGATTCGGCAAAGGCAAAACTCGAGTTGGGAACCATTCCGCTCACCAAGGCCAGCGAACTGCTGGAAGCCGTGATCGTACGGCAACACGTGGCGGCCATACGCGTGAAGGGCGATACGATGGAATACCGGGCCGACAGCTTCGCAGTTTCGCAGGGCTCGACAGTTGATGAACTTCTAAAAAAACTACCCGGCATACAGGTTGACAGGAATGGACAGATTACCGCCCAGGGACAAAAAGTAAATAAGGTACTGGTGGATGGTGAAGAATTTTTCAGCGATGATCCTGCCGTGGTCATCAAGAACCTGCAGGCGGAAGCGGTAGACAAAGTGCAGGTGTTCGATAAGAAAAGCGAACAGGCGGAGTTTACCGGCATTGACGACGGCGAGCGATCGAAAACAATTAACCTTACACTTAAGGCCAACAAGAAAAAAGGCTATTACTTTAAAGGCAACCTCGTGGGTGGAACCGATGAAAGATTTGACGATAATGTCATGTTCAATTCATTCAAAGGTTCGCAAAAAATTGCGGCGTACGGAATTATGTCGAATACCGGTCGCGCCGGCCTCGACTGGCAGGAAAACGACAGGTTTGGCGGAGGCAATGATGTAGAGTACGACGAGGAAAACGGTTTTTTCATTGGCAGGCGCGATGATGAGTTTGACGAAATCATCTACAACAACGACGGGCTGCCGAAAGCCTGGGCCGCGGGACTTCATTTCTCGAACAAGTGGAACGGCGACAACAAAAAATTCAACGGCAATTACCGCTTCCTGAAGAAGAATATGGAAGCCGAAAGCAGTACGCTGAGCCAGTACATCCTGCCCGATACGCAATACTTCAACAACCAATCCAAACAATCCTTCAGCTCCACGAGGGGGCACCAGGTAAAAGGCGTTTACGAATTCAAATTCGATTCCTCTTCAACCGTAAAATTGAGAGTGAGCGGCAGCACGGTAAAAACCGATATGGCGTCGCGGTTGCGCAGCTCGGCGCTGAATGCGGATAGCATGGCTGTCAACGAAAATGAACGGGTGCTCGCCAACTCGGTAAGCAAAGATAATTTCAGGGCCAATGTGCTGTGGCGCAAAAAATTTAAAAAGACCGGAAGAACACTTTCGTTGAGTATCGACCAGGCAGCAGAACAAGGCAGCCTCGATGGCTTGCTGCAGTCGAACACGGATTATTATAACGGGCTGGGATCGATATATAAGCAGGAAAATGTTGACCAGCAAAAGGAAAATACGCAGGCCAATTCCTCACTCCAATCAAATATCACTTATACAGAACCGCTATCGAAAACGATTTTTCTTTCTGTGAATTATGGCTACAATTTTGCGCGGTCTCAGTCGGAACGGAACAGCTTTAACAAAGGCGACGCAGGATATGATGAACTTGACAGTCTGTTCAGCAATGACTTTCGGTTCAGATACAACGTGCATAGCGGCGGTTTGAATTTCAAGTACAACAAAAAGAAGGTGATTGTAAACGTGGGATCGGGGGTGAGTAACGCGAAATACCGGCAAACCGACCTGTTGAAAGACACGGCGATTAATTATTCCTTCTTCAACCTGTTCCCGAAGATCTAATTTCGTTTCTATCCCAGCAAATACCGGGGGTTTCTTATTGATTACAACGGAAGAACGCGCGCACCGGAACTCGACCAGTTGCAGCCGGTTCGCGAAAACACCGACCCGCTCAATATACAGCTCGGCAACCCTAATTTGCGGCAGGAGTTCATTCATGCCGTCTCATTAGGCGCCAACGATTACAAAGTGATCAGCGAAAGATATATGTACCTGTTCACCGATCTCAACTTTATCGACAATGCCATCAGCACCTCTACGGTAGTGGACGAAGGCGGCAAAACAACCTACCAGGCGATAAACGTAGACGGCAATTACAATATAATGATGTATGGCGGCTTCGGATGGAAGATCAAAAAGCCGGGCATTTATGTGAACCTGAGTGGCAGCGGAAACATCAGTCATTTGAAGAACAAGGTGAACAACCAGGACAATGTAAACGACAACCTGAATTACAATATTCGCCTGCGTTTGGGAAAGAATAAAAATGAGAAATATTCATTTTCGATCTCGGGAAGCATAGGAAACACTGTGAGCAAGTCGACGCTAAGGCCCGATGTAAAGACGAAGTTTCTCTCGGGCGAAACCGGTTTCGACGCATGGATCAAACTTCCTTATAAATTTGAATTTTACACCGAGGGACGCATTTATGTGCAGGGCAAGACCGACGTATTCAGCGGGAACAATAATTACACCAAGTGGGACGCCAATATTTCGAGGAAGTTCCTGAAGAAAAATAATCTCGAAATAAAGTTCTCGGTAAACGATATTCTCGACCAGAACATTGGTTTCAGGAGAACGGCCACGAGCAACATTATCACCGAGAACCGTTATCTCACTTTGCGCCGGTATTATACGTTAGGCGTTCATTACAATATTTCAAAAACACCTTAGATCATGAAGCGCATCCGGATGATACTATTGGTTATCCTGCCCGCACAACTGCTGGCGCAGGAGCAATTTATTTTTGAAGGAAGAATAGAATATGAAAGGCGGATCAACCTCCACAGGCAGATCGATCCCAGCGAAGATGAATCGTGGCTGAAAGCGGTGCTGCCAACAGTGCCCAATTTTCATACGAGCAACTTCACGTTGCTTTTCAACAAAGATGAAGCAATCTACAAACCCCAAGGAGAAATTGCTCCCGTTACGGCGGCGTTTTTATTCGGACCCGCAAAAGAAAATATTGTTTTAACGGAATTCAATAAAGCAACCAAAACCAGCTACAAATCGGTATTTGAAAAAAGGTACCGGATTGAGGACTCCATAAAAGCCATGAAATGGCGCGTCACCAATGAAAAGAGAACCATCGCGGGATTGGAGTGCCGCAAGGCGGTGACCATCATTTGCGATTCGGTTTACGTCGTGGCCTTTTATGCGGAGGAAATACCCGTGAGCGGCGGCCCGGAATCATTCGCCGGTTTGCCGGGAATGATTTTGGGCGTTGCGATACCGCGTCTACACACCACCTGGTTTGCCACGAAAGTTGTGTTGTCGCCACCTGCCGTAAACGAATTTGCCACAAAAAACAGGGGCGAAAAAATCAACGATGCCGGGCTGGAGAACACGCTTAAATCATCATTGGGCGACTGGGGAAAGTACGGCGAACGAAACATCTGGTGGATTTTGCTTTAATTTGCCATCGATGAAGAAAGTTTTATGCTTCGGAGAGATCCTTCTCCGGCTATCTCCCGACACTGCAGGCAACTGGTTGAAAGCACAGCAAATGCCCGCCTTCCTTGGCGGTGCGGAATTAAATGTGGCCCACGCGCTGGCCCGGTGGGACATAGACGTGGCTTACAGTTCGGCACTGCCCGACAATTACATGTCGAAATCCATTATCAGCGAATTGAAGGCGAAGGGGATTGATATGAGCAGGATGCAGCAGTGCGGAAAAAGGATAGGCATCTATTACCTGGCCCAGGGCACCGATCTCAAAAATGCGGAAGTCATTTACGACAGGGCGCACTCTTCTACCGCCGATCTGCAACCGGGACAAATTAACTGGAACGAAGTACTGAAAGATGTATCGTGGCTCCATTTTACGGCTATCACTCCCGCCATCGACAAAAACCTTGTAGCGGTGTGCAGGGAAGCACTGGAAACCGCCAGCAAAAAAAATATTACCATCTCCGTTGATCTGAATTATCGTTCGAAGCTCTGGCAATGGGGCAGGCAGCCTCACGAAGTGATGCCCGAATTGGCGCAGTTTTGCGACGTAGTCATGGGAAATATCTGGGCGGCGGAGAAGATGCTGGGGATTAAGATTGCGGAAGGATTTACCACGGAGAAAAATGAGTGTATTGAGCAGGCAGCAAGAACTTCGCAGGAAATCATCAAGCGGTTTCCCAAATGCAAACAGGTGGCCAATACGTTCCGGTTCGACCGCGAAAAAAGCCTGGATTACTATGCAACATTATACACCGGCGGCAAATTGTATGTTTCAGGTATGCACAACGCCCACTCCATTATCGACAAGGTGGGCAGTGGTGATTGCTTCATGGCAGCGTTGATCTATGGAAATATTCATGCACTGCCTGAGCAGGGTCTTATCGATTTCGCTGCCGCCGCCGCAGTGGACAAGATGTTTGTTGAAGGCGACGCCACCACATCGGGCGTGGAAAAAATTATGGACCGTGTGGTAACGCCACACTAAAAAATAACCAGCATGGCACACAGCAAAGAGATCATGAAGAATTTGACAGAGAAAGGATTATTACCACTGTATTTTCATCGTGACAAAGACATTGCAACAGAGATTTTAAGAGCCTTATACAGAGCAGGCGTAAGAGTGGTGGAGTTTACGAACCGCGGCGAAGAGGCGCTGGGCAATTTCAGCCACCTCCGCAAAATAAGGGACAAAGAAATGCCCGATTTATTTCTGGCCGCAGGCACCGTAAAAACCAGGCAGCACGCGCTGGCATTCATTGTGGAGGGCGCTGACTTTATTATATCCCCGGGGTTCAACGAGGAAGTCGGCAAAACCGCGGATGACAAAAATACATTGTGGATCCCAGGCTGCATGACGCCCAGCGAAATCATGAAAGCAGAGGAACTTGGCGCAAGTGTGATCAAATTATTTCCGGGCAATTTACTTGGACCCGGATTCCTTAATTCCATAAAAGAGCTGTTTCCCGCTCTCTCTTTTATTCCTACCGGGGGCGTGAAAATAGAAGAGGAAAACCTGGACGCATGGTTCAGGAGCGGAGTGGTGGCAGTTGGAGCAGGCAGTACCTTGATCAATAAGAATGATGTGGCAAATGGAAACTATGCGGCCATCGAAAATGCTGCAAGATCCGCGTTTGAGCTTATTGCAAAAGTAAAACGCTAAGTATCCGCTTTCTTACATTATCATTAACAAATACCCGGTAAACCTTTACTGGCGGAAGAGCTCTAATTTTCATAACCATTTAAACAATCAGTTATGAAACAGCTACTCCTGATGTTAATCATCGCGGGCTCGGCACTCACCGTTTCGGCACAGCGAAATTCCGACTATCGCCACAATGACCGTTATCATTATAAAGACAACAGGCACGACCGTCGCGACATAAGGCACAAGCCCATAAAAAAGCGCGAAATGGAAAGGCAGATGGCCGTCATCAACAGGGACTACAATGCACGCATCAACTACATCAAGGGACATCCCGCGATGAAAAGAAGAGAAAAGTCGAGAGAGATCAAAAAACTTGAAAAACAGCGCCACATCGCATTGGATCAGTGCCGGGAACGCTTCATGACCAGGACGCACAGAACTTATGTAATTGTGAAATAGATCCGCCCAGGCAACATGAGAGAAACCCTTCCGGCTGGAAGGGTTTCTTTATTTGGAAGGCTGTTTGCTACATCGGTGTCTTCGCATTAAAAAACCGGATGAAAGCGACTTTGTCGTCTTTATTTATTTTCCATACCGACTGAAAATCCTGGTGCTGTGGTGTCGCTCCATTTTCGTTGGAGGTGATCGTCTCTGTTCCCCACAGCGCCACCCAATCTTCATTCCGGTCAACGCTCATCAGCGGTATGATGGCATCGAAACGGAAACTAATCGCGCTATTGGCTTCGCGCTCTTTTTTGAATGCCTCGAGAACGGCATCTTTTCCCTGGATGATATTTCCGTCGGGAAATATTGCCATCAGGGTGTCGGAGAACCAGGAATCTTTTGACCAGTCTGCGCTTTCATAATCTTTGTGTAGTTCGAGGATCATTTTTGCGATTTGTGGTTTACCCTTGGAAAAATTGGACGAATAATCGGCCGTGTAAGGGAGATCTGCCGTCATCGACGTATTTCCCTTTGCCTTTTTGCTTTTTTTGGCCATTTCTTTTCCCTGGCCGAAAGCTGTAAGTGCCGCGAAGGCGAATACCAGAAGTGCAAATGCTGACCGTTTCATTTTGTTTGTTTTTATGTGAAGTTTAGCGAGAGGAAACGGGAAAGGAGACGGAAGGCGGGAGACGGTGAGAGTAGACGGAAAACGGGAGAATATTATTTTTTCAGTTAATGCTTTCCATAGAAATATTCAGCGATATATTC
>CAMPGT010000175.1 GCA_946885665.1 uncultured Chitinophagaceae bacterium
GGTCCGCCTGGACATTGCGTGCCAACGAACCGGTATTCAACCGCAAGCAGGTAGTGCGAATAAGGGGTCTTGTAAAAAATATGGCCGAACTGTTCGTCGAACGTTTTGTAATGATCATATGAAACCACCAGCTTTCCGTCCCTCACGCGAAAGGTCTTTCCATAGTTCTTCCCTACTTTATGCTTGGAGATCTTGACCGTCCATCCCTTCAGATTTTTACCATTGAACAACTGCTTCCAATGGCGGCCGTCCTGCGCCGCTGCCGGCAAGCCAAAGCATACGAGCACAAACAACACAATGTTCACTTTTTTCATCTGAGGAAGGTAACGATTTGGCGCGATAAGCATTTATTGTTTCACAAACCTGTACACTTTCCGGGATCCTGAACGTGAGTCATCGACAGCGAGAAGATACAAACCGGCAGGCAGCGCTGCGCAGTCCACAGGAAGTACATTTAAGCCTGACTGAAGCCTGGTCGTGAACTGCTTCACGACTGTGCCCGAAGAATTATAAATGGCAATTACAGCAGCCGTATTCGTCAGTGATGATGTTTTTATAAACACCTTGTCCCGGATAGGATTGGGCCAGAGAAGAGAATTGTCGGGGAGCGCATCGTTTATCTTTATCGCTTTGGAATAAGAAACAATACCCTTGTCATCAATAATTTTCAATCTGTAAAATTCATGCTTCAGCAATGGCGGATCGACCTGGAAGGTATGAACCGCTGCACTCGAAAAATTCTCTATATCTGCGATGTACGCATACTGGTTGCCGTTGCCTGCTTCGAGGGTCATTTTTTGAATATGCTGCACCCCCTCTATCCGTGTGGAAAAAGAATATTTTCCCCCGGGCGCTCCCTCGTAATAAAAATAAAGTATCCGGTAAGGAAGAACGACGCCATAACAGTTGAAAATAAAGAAATCAAAATTCTGGAGATTGCAGCCGGCTGCAGAGCCAACGGTTATCTTGTAACGGCCGTAGGCAAGGTTGTCGATGTCGATGGATGATGCGGTCGCGTCTACACCATATGTGTATTCGTCGAGATCATTATATACACTGTTGCTGTCTTTATCATACGCCAGCGTGTAACTCATCGGAAAAAGCGAGGCTGCATCGGGCGCACTCACCGCAATGGAAATACTTCCCGTGCTGCCGTTACATTCCGACGCGCTCAATGTTGTAAAATTGTAACTCGCGGAAGAAGTGCTGCCGGTTTTATTCGAAGCATCGGCACTGATATCGGTTGTTTTCACCCAGCCGCAATCGCCATCAACCTTTCTCGCAAAACTATTATCAATGCCCGTTGAATTTTCAATGGACTCGTAAGAAATACTCATCAGATCGAGGTCGAAAGTTTTTGATGCGCAGGCACCGCTGAGCGACGCTGTTGTAATGGAAACCGAACTGCTCGGTATTGCCTGGCGCGAAACGGCATCAACAACGTTCAGATCGGGATCGAGCAATATTATTTTCTCGTTGGCCGAGCCGCCGTTTTTCAGGAAACCATCGCCTGTTGTGGGAACGGGCTTATCGGTACAATTGCAGGTTTCCCAATTCAGATCAACCTGTATGGCGCTGTCTATATTACCGCAATCCTGCAACAGCACATCCTGACCCGACAAAACATAGAACTTTCCGGGAAGAATAACAGTGTTGGGCGGAATGGTTACTGCATATTGTCCATTAGTAACAATGTAACAACCGATATCCATCGGCCCCGGACCAAAGTTCATCAATTCAATAAATTCGCTGGTAACATTACACCCGGACCACGACATGAACTCATTTACCACTACCCTGCCCTGCCCAAAACAACACATTTTGATGGACAGGATAATTGAAAGAAGGAGTACCTTCCTTTTAATATGAAAAGTCAGGGTTTTCAGGATACGGAAATTATAAGTCGAAGATAAGATTAATACTTTCGTATTAGGTGTTTACTCCAAACCGATTTAACCGGCACTGCATCACATCATCAAAAATACATGCAAACATTGACAAATTACATAGAAGTAAACCATTATGCAATCGTTTACTTCGCACGGAAATATACTATTCATACTAACGAAAATGCACATCCGAATCCTCTTTCTTATTTTTGTTATTAATATCCGGCTGATCAATCCGCTGAAAAACACCGGTCATTATTAAAATTCTTTCTCCCATTTTCGGAAAACCTCGTATTGGCGTATCCTTTGCATGGACTGTATTCATGTGAACAAACCCCTTATGAAGCATTTTCATTATGCCTTGCTGCTATTTTTATTGTTCGTTTCACAAATTGCTGCTGCTCAGAACCAATGGGCCTGGATGAACGGCGAGCAGTCTGCAAACATCAACGGATCTTACGGTAACCGGGGCATCGCTGCGCCCACGAACAATCCCGGCAGCCGCACCGGCGCCACCAGTTGGACCGACGATAACGGGATGTTCTGGCTGTTTGGCGGCCGCGGCAACGGCGAATCAACTTCCGGATTATTAAACGACTTATGGCGCTATGATCCCACGAGCCATCAATGGACCTGGGTAGACGGCTCAAAAGAAGCCGGTGCTACCGGCACCTACGGATTCAGGGGACTTCCCCTGCCTTCCAATTATCCGGGGGCGCGCGAAAATTCGGTTTCATGGACAGATAACAGCGGAAACCTGTGGCTGTTCGGTGGCAATGGCTACGCTTCCAATGGCAATTCCCCGGGATTGCTGAACGACCTGTGGCGCTACAACCCATCTACGCGTCAATGGACGTGGATAAGCGGCAGCAGTCAACTGAACAGCCAGGGCAATTACGGCAGAAAGGGCCGCACCTCATTAACAAGTGTTCCCGGGGGCCGCTCGATGGCAGCCGCATGGAAAGACGCACAGGGCAACCTGTGGCTGTTTGGTGGTAACGGCTATGCTTCCGATAACGACCGGGGCGACCTGAACGACCTCTGGGTGTTCTCCCTCGCCTTTAACGTCTGGACATGGATGCACGGTGAAGACGAAGAGGATGACAATGGCCGCTATGGCAGGAAGGAAGACTTTAATAACCGGAACACGCCGCCAGGAAGACGTGGCAGCACAGCCTGGACGGATAGGAACGGCAACTTCTGGCTGTTTGGCGGGCGAAACCGGTCGGGCCTATTCAGTGATTTGTGGAAGTTTGATGTTGGTGATAACCAGTGGGCCTGGATGAGCGGCAGCGACGAATACAACGAGGAACCACGGCCCACTCAACAGGGTGTTCCTGATGTGAACGGCAACCCCGGCGCCCGGTTTCTCGCCTCCGGCTGGATAGACGGCCAGGGCAGCCTCTGGCTGTTCGGCGGAAAGGGCTATGGCGGCGACCTCGGACAGCAGCCTTTAAACAGCTTGTGGAAGTATTCTTTAACCAACGGCGACTGGACCTTTGTAAAGGGACAGACTGCAATAAGTCCGGCTGCCGTATATGGAACAAAAGGCGAGTCGGCGGCAGGCAATCGCCCGGGCGGTACGGCAAATGCCGCGAGCTGGATCGACAAGCAGGGTAACCTGTGGATGTTTGGTGGTGAGGCAACCACAGGCAACCTTAACCAAACATGGGAATTTATGCTGATGTGCAGCGAAGAAATTTCAGGGACCATCGCTCCGGCCAGCGCTGCCGTTTGCAACGGCGGGTCGCAGAAACTAATCGCCACCGGCGGTAGCTCTTACGAATGGCAGCTTGATGGTGAAACCATTCCCGGTCAAACTTCTTCCTCCATTACTGTTACCAAGCCGGGCACCTACAGCGTGATCATCAAAAACGGCAATTGCAGCGCACCTGCATCCAATACGGCTGTGATTACGGAAGGAACGCTCCCTACCGGCACAATTTCTCCTGCAACAGCCGCCATTTGCGAAGGCGGCTCACAGGTGCTGAAAGCCACCGGCGGCACTTCATACGAATGGCGCCGCGACGGTGTGAGGATCAATGGTGAAACCGACTCCACCATTACAGTTAACCAGGCAGGCACTTACAGTGTAATTATAAAAAAAGGCAGTTGCAGCGGGCCCGCTTCCAACAGCACTGTCGTTACGCTTACCACCGTTCCCAGCGGAACGATCTCGCCCGAAACCGCCTCTCTCTGTACAGGAGGTTCGCAGGTGCTTACCGCAACAGGCGGCACCTCGTATGAGTGGCAGCGCGACGGCCAAACCATAAATGGGGAAACGGGCGCCACGCTTACGGTAACAGCACCGGGCACATACAGCGTCATCATAAAAAATGGCAGTTGTACCGGGCCGGCATCCAATAAGGCCACTGTTATGCTCGATGCCGCAACCGGTACGCGGTATGCAGATGTAACGGTTGCAGCCGGCGAACCCGCTACATTAACAGCAAGAGCGATCGGTGAAACCTATGAATGGACGCCTGCAACCGGTTTGAACGATCCCGCATCGCCCACGCCAACCGTAACAGCAAACACGGAAACGCAATACCTCGTCAACATCACTCCTGCCGAAGGATGTATGGTGACCGATACGGTGCTCGTGAAGATTGCCGGCGAAGAGGTGCCGGGACCGGAACCGGTGAAGAAAAAGATTTTCGTACCCACTGCCTTCACACCCAATGGCAACAATGTAAACGACAGGTTGCGGCCATTGGGACAACTGGCAACTATCGATTTTTTCCGCGTATATAACAGGTGGGGAAACCTGATGTTCCAAACCAATGTTCTGGGCGAAGGTTGGAACGGCCAGCACAAAGGCGTTACCCAGCCTGCCGATACTTACACGTGGATACTTTCAGGCAAAACCACCGATGGCGAACAGGTGAAACTATCAGGAAAAACATTTTTGATCCGATGATTGCAACGTGCCCGCGAATAAAAAATGAGCTGATGAAGACGACAATGATTCTTTTTGCAGGTTGCCTGCTTGGCTATTTTGCCAAAGCGCAGACGCATCATTTTTCGCAGTTTTATTCAACGCCGCTTCTCATTAACCCGGCAGCAACAGGATTAACGGCCGGGCCCTACCGCGTGGCGGCCAATTACAGGAGTCAGTGGAGCGCCGGCGGCTCACCATATACCACCTTTACGTTTTCGGGCGACGCACATGCGCTCACCAGCAAAATTGCAGAAGGAAATACCCTGGGACTCGGCTTCGCATTTGTGAACGACAAAACAATGGACGGCGCCGTGCAAACAAACAATTTTGCCGTGAGCGCGGGCTACCATATTGCGCTCGACCAGGACGAAATTCAAACAATTGGCCTCGGCTTCCAGGGCACCTACAATGAAAGACGCATCGACTTCAGCAGGCTCGAGTTTGAGAGTCAGTTTGGCAACGGCGTGTTCGATCCGTCACTGCCCATCGGCGAAGAACTTCAAAACGGGAAAAAACATTACCTCGATGTAAATGTGGGCGGCATGTATTCCTATACACTGGAAGACCGATCGCTGTTCGCCGGCGTTGCGATGTATAACATTCTTAAAAAACAGGACAACTACCTCACCGAACAATTCAAAACGCCCCGCCTGTTTTCTGTAATCGCAGGTGGCGACATTGATGTTGGGTTCAACAACAGCTTTTATTTTTCCGGTAATTACAGGAAACAGGGCAACGACAACGAACTTACCCTCGGCATGGCCTACGGCTTCTTCCTCGACCAGGAAGGCTACAGCGTATTTAAACTCGGTTTGTGGCACCGCCTCAAGGATGCGCTCATTCCCTATGCGGGCCTTACTTATAAAGGATGGCAGGTTGGCTGCAGTTTCGACTGCACCGTGTCGGGTGCAAAAACTACTTCGCAAATAAAGAACACCTTCGAGATCAGCGTTATGTATCTCGCACCGGATCTAACGCAATTAAGGCGGTTGATCCCATGGTATTAATGAAAAATAATGCAGCTTTGCCATCCATTTTTATTCTATGCAAACATCAAGGAAAGCTGCCATCGGTTTTATTTTTGTAACACTGCTCATAGATGTAATGGGTTGGGGGCTTATCATTCCCGTCATGGCCGACCTCATTGCAGAACTGAAAGGCATCCCTATTAACGAGGCAAGTACTTATGGCGCGCTGCTGCTATCGGTTTTTGCTGTTATGCAATTTTTGTTTTCACCGGTGATGGGAAACCTGAGCGATCGTTATGGCAGGAGGCCCATCCTGCTGCTTGCACTGTTTGGCTTTGGCATCGACTACATCATCCTTGCAGTGGCGCCCGCTTACAATTGGCTGTTTATCGGCCGCGTTATCGCGGGCATTACGGGCGCCAGTTTCACCACTGCATCGGCGTACATCGCAGACGTCAGTAACGATGAGAACCGCGCAAAAAATTTCGGGTTGATCGGCGCCGCATTTGGGCTGGGATTTGTGCTGGGTCCGGCGCTCGGCGCCTTGCTGGCCACCTGGGGCATTCGCGCGCCTTTTTATGCAGCGGCCGCTTTGTGTCTTCTCAATTGCCTTTATGGATATTTCGTGCTTCCCGAATCACTCAGTAAAGAAAAGCGCCGGCGCTTTGACTGGAAGCGTGCAAATCCCTTCGGCTCGCTCAGGTTTCTGACAACGCATCCTGAAATCGGCGGGCTCGCATTTTGTTTCTTCCTTATTTATCTCGGTGCACAATCCGTGCAGGGCAACTGGAATTTCTTCACCATTTACCGTTTCCACTGGAGTGAAGCCATGGTGGGCATTTCCCTCGCCGTGGTAGGCGTGCTGGTCGGTGGTGTGCAGGCGGGCCTCACAAGAGTGATCAATCCGCGGATAGGCAATGAAAAAAGTATTTACCTGGGCCTCGGCCTTTATACGCTGGGCCTGGTATTGTTTGCATTTGCCACACAGGGATGGATGATGTTTGCATTTCTTATCCCTTATTGTTTAGGCGGTATCAGCGGTCCCTCATTGCAGTCGGTTATAGCCGGCCATGTGCCTTCGAACCAGCAGGGCGAACTGCAGGGTGCGCTCAGCAGCCTTATGAGCGTTACCACGATTATCGGACCGCTTATCATGAACGGTACATTCGCCTTCTTTACGTCAGACGCTGCGCCGTTTTACCTGCCCGGCATTCATTTCCTGATTGGCGCGGTGTGCATGCTGCTTAGCATTTACATTGCGTATCGCGTATTGAACCGCGAAAAAAGGGAACATCCTGAATTAATAAAAGTTATTGAAGGTAAAAGCGGAGATAACAGTAACTAACGTTCATGCCTAAGTGTACTAATATTAGATAACATGCAGGCCGTTAAGTATTTTCTGATCCTTCCTGCGAACGCTTTAGCAGAAAAATTTCGCGTTCGGCAACGAGGGTTTCCAATTCCTTAATTTGAATGTATATCTTTCTGACTTCCTCCAGAGAATCGCCGCGCATAATTGCCTCATCGAAAGCAAGTTTCAGGGAAACCAATTGGGCATTAAGGCTTTGCAATTTTAACATGAGGCATATTGAATAACTCTAATACAGTTTTACAATAACGGTGCCATTATCGGTAATTGAAACTGCATAGCAATTGCGGTTCAAAAGACCCGTGTTCTCGTAACTGGTATGTTTTTTCGATTTGCGCTTTCCATTGTGTGGACCAAAATATGAAAGACGAGGTCGTTCGGTAATTGCAGTTCTTTGAAAACGCATCCCCACTGGCACAGTTTTCCCAGTGTTGTTCAAAATAATATATACGAAAACATGAAAAAGATTCTCCACGACAATGGTCTGTCCATTGCATTTTTCTTATTATTTGTTTTCAGTCTTACCGGTCAGGTATTCAGCGGATTTAACGAACACAACCAGGAGACCACGGAAATGGGTGGTCAGGCGATCAGCCTGGTGCAATACCTGGTTTCCGGGCACTTCTTTCAGGCTACCTTCGAAAACTGGGAGAGTGAATTTTTGCAGATGGCCCTTTATCTCGTTTTAACAATGGGATTGTACCAAAAAGGCTCTTCAGAGTCAAAGGATCCTGACAAAAAGGAGGAAGTGGACAGAGAACCCAACCCAAAAAGAAAGGATGCCCCGTGGCCCGTTAGAAAAGGTGGTATCATCCTGCCAATATATCGCCATTCGCTTTCGTGTACCTTCGCTATATTGTTCCTGCTGTCTTTTTTGCTTCACTGGAAGGGAAGTCTTACCGATTACAATGAAGAGCAGCTACTTAAGCATCTGCCAACAACCACGGCGCTGGAGTATTTATCCAGTTCAAGGCTATGGTTCGAGTCTTTCCAAAACTGGCAGAGTGAATTTTTATCCATTCTTTCCATGGTAGTGCTCACCATTTTTTTAAGAGAGCAATATTCGCCTCAATCCAAGCCTGTTGATGCGCCCAATTCACAAACCGGAGAATAAAG
>CAMPGT010000176.1 GCA_946885665.1 uncultured Chitinophagaceae bacterium
AGCGCCGGGGGTGGACCGCAATCAGCAACGTGAACACAGATAATTGTCGCACATGAAGTAACTTGATCGGCGTATGACCAACAGATCTGCATTTGCCATAATTTTTTTCCTGTTCGCTGCTATAAACTTTTCTCACGCCCAACAACCCTGGTGGAAACGAAATAACCTGAGAGTCATCCAGGTAAACCTGCCAGCCTACGAGGCGGCCACACTGAATGCAGACTCGCTGGTGTACGACCTCGTCGACCACTCCGCCAATACGGTGATCATCAACGCCGGTGGTATCATGGCATTCTATCCCACCAAACTCCCTTTTCACTACACCAACCCCTACATGAAGCCCAATACCCTCGGCGACGTCGTGAAAAAGTGCCACGAGAAAAACATAAAGGTGATCGTACGCTTCGACTTCAGCAGGGTGCACGAAAGCATCTATAAACAACATCCCGACTGGTGCTACATCTCACCAAAGGGCGAACGCATCATCAATACCGACATGTACACGGTGACCATCAATGGACCCTATGAGCAGCAGCACGCTTTCAGCATCATCGATGAAGTGCTAACACTCTTTCCCGTCGACGGCATATTCCTCAATATGCCCGGTTATCAAACCAGGAATCCCTATGAAAACAAATATCACGGCATCGACCAAAATGATTACGATAAAGCAGCGTTCAAAAAATTTAGCGGCAAAACACTGCCTATAAAAGAAGATAAGGACGACCCGGTGTACAAAGAATACCTCGAGTTTAAAAAACAATCGGTAGAAGACTGGTCGCGCAGGCTGTATGAATTGGTGCACAAACGTTCGGACCAAATAGCCATCTGCACCTATTCCGATAAATACGTGGATATCATCCGGCACGAAGCACAAACCAACAGCCTTCCCTACTGGCCATACACCTCATCCGACAACGTGAACAACGCGGGCAACTCCTATCCTTCACACATCATCAGCAACGCCAGCATCCAACAAATTTCTTTCCAATCGCGCTACAACGCTATTGAACCGGAAGAAACGGCCATCCGGCTGTATGAAAATATTGCGAATGGCTCGGGCCTCGACATGAGCATGATGGGCGACATGCGCGGCTACGAAGACGAAAGAAACTTCTCCACCATCAAGCGTGTTTACACCTTTCATAAAAACAATGAGAAATACTATGGCGATTACCTCTCCGTTTCAACGATTGCAGTGATCGCCCCGGGAGCATGGCCCTCCGGCAACTCCATGCAGGAATACCGCGGCATACAACTGATGCTGAAAGAATCGCATGTGCAATACGATATCATTGAAGATGGACAGATTGAAAACCTCGCTCCGCAACTTGCGAAATATAAGCTCATTATTCTTCCCGACATCACCTACCTCAGCGCAAAAGCCATCAATGTGCTGCAACAACTTGCCCGGAACGGCGCGTACCTGTTGGCAACGAACAGAAGCTTTTCCGATAACTCCGCTGTGCTTAAAGAAGTATTCGGCGTTACCGCAGTGAAGTATGAACCCAGCAGCAGCGGCTACTATCTCGATGTATCGGACCACTCGGCGTTCCCGAGGTTAAACCTGCAAACGATGGTACTGCTCAAATTCAACCTGGGCATGTATGAATTCGCGGACAATGCAGAAAAGCTTTTGCCGGTGCTTACAAAAGGCAGGCCCGGTCCGCCGGAAATTATCGGCGGACATGAACCATCGGGCTATTCGGCGTGTTCAATAAAGAATTATGGAAAAGGAAAAGCAGTGATGATGCCGCTCAATATCGGCAAGCTGTATTACTTACATGGATACGAAGAGCACAAAAATATTGTACTCGATGTAATCAATCACATATACCCCGAAGCGTTTCAGTTTTTAAAAACCGACGCGCACGAACGGGTCGAGATGATTGTTAAAGATTTCCGGTTTAACGAAGGAAATCTGAAGAAGAAAGAGGTCGACGGCCGCATCGTTCACCTCGTGAATATTACAGGATTCAGCGGCAATACCTATTTCAAACCGCTCGAGGTAAGCAATATTCACTTCTCCGTTAAAATACCGTCAAGGCCTTCCAGGATGTACACGCTCACCAATAAAAAAGAAATCCCTTTTCAATATACAAATGGCGCCGTTTCCGCAACCATAAAAGAACTTGGCGAATACGAAGCGGTAGTTATGGAAAAATAAACCAGAACCCAACATGAGAACATCATTGCTTCTTTTATTCATCGTATGCACATTGCAGTGCTATCCACAACATGGTTTTATACAGGTAAGCGAAAAGAACCCCTCTTATTTTTCCTTTACTGATGGAACAACCTATGTACCGATCGGCATCAACATGATCAATCCCAGTGGACGCAATGGCAATAACCCCGATTCGGCATTCGCGGAAATAGACGAATGGATGAAAAATCTTTCAGCCAACGGAGGTAATTACGTCAGGATATGGCTGAGCCAGTCGTTCTGGGATGTAGAGCTAACCGCAGGGAAATATGACGAACAAAAAGCGCGGCGCATAGATCGTTTTATTGAAATGGCCAGGAAATATCATTTGCGCATCAAACTTACATTGGAGCATTTTCGGAGTATAACGCTCGAAGAAAATCCACAAAAGTGGGCCACGAAGTTCGCTTACCATACGTCGAATGGAGGTCCGCTCGATAGCATCGCGCAATATATCTCCACGCCAGAGGGCCGAAAGCTGTTTTTAGATAAAGTTGATTATTATAAAGACCGCTACGGCAGCGACACCTTGTTTTTCGGCTGGGAACTGTGGAACGAAATGAATGCCATGAAGGGGCCCGAAGATGCGGTGTTCTTTCAATGGAACAAAGATATGCTGAAAGCAGTAAAACAAAGATTTCCGCAAAACCTCGTCATGCAAAGCCTTGGCAGCTTCGACGGCGAATATGCCAAACCGTTATACCGGAAAATGATGATGCTGCCGGGCAACGAAGTGGCACAGGTGCATCGATACCTCGACCTCGGCGCGCAGATGGAAGTTTGCCACGCGCCCATGGACGTCATCTGCGCATCCGCCATCAGGGACCTGCAGGCCTATCACGCCGGCAAGCCGATCGTGCTGGCGGAAACGGGTGCCGTAGAACCAAAGCATGCGGGCCCAAGCAAATTTTATCCGAAAGACACAGCCGGAATATTGCTGCACGATATCCTCTTCGCTCCCTTCTTTACTGGTGCAGCGGGCACCGGCATGAGTTGGCATTGGGAATCGTACGTGCACAAGAATAACCTGTGGTATCATTTCGGGAGGTTCAACCAGGCCGTCAAGGGTATTGACCCGGTCCGCGAATCATTTGTACCGCGTTACCAGGAATCCGCACAGTTCCGCATGTACGTGCTAAAAGGAAAAAATTTGTCGCTGCTATGGCTAAGAGATAAAACAAATAACTGGGAAACGGAACTTCGCGACGGCGTTCCTCCGTCGCTCATTCGATCGGCAGGCATTTCGCCGCCCGAGCTGCGAGGAGCTAAAAAGATTGAAGTGTATGACCCGTGGACGAATCAATGGACAACAGTGACCGCATCAAACAAATCGATCACGCTGCCGGATTTTAAGCGGTCGCTTGTTGTGAAGATCACTTATTGATTCAGGGACGTTTGTTTAAATATCACGTACAGCGCAAATCCAGTCGAATAATAAACGAAAGCAAGCAAATAATAAATACCGCTTCGCCAGGTTAGCTTTTGTTGGGAGTTTTGGAAAAGCTTCAAACAATGCGAAAACTCCAAAGTGTACCCACTTATTTGAATTTTATCCTGAAATGGTCAAGGGCAAGGTATTTTTTCTTTATCCTCGCTACGATCCTCGCCGTATCAGGCTGTAAGAAAGACGGTGTTGACAACGAATCCGAGGGCGAAGGCGGCGAAAATGAATATTTCATGAGTTTCAAAGCCGATGGCGCCGACATTGAATACAAAAGCAACACCATCACCCAACTGCTTCCGGTAAGCGATAAAGGTTTGTATAGTTGCATATTGCAGGGCTACAAGGATTTTCCGGCTACCGATGACCACCTCATGTCGCTGATTATCTGGAGCAGGGACCCGATTGCCACGAAAACGTATCGTAATGCAGTGAATGTCGTCAATACCGATGATGATGAAATCCCCGAGATAGTGGTTACTTACCTCAACGGCGATGATGCTGGCTACCTGTCGCAGAACATCTTTCTTCCCGCTATTCCCGGCTACGAGCATGTTGTTACCGATGCGGAGATAACGCTCTCGGAAATCAACGACGGCTACATCACCGGCACTTTTTCCGGAACCCTGTACAAATCCACCGATGCCACTTTTACTACCACGGTGAAGATCACCGACGGCAAGTTCAAATTGAAACGGTTATAGAAATATAAAAGCTATCTGCCGCCAGGGAAACGCCTCAGCAGCATTGCAAAGCGCCAGCGAATAAAAGGCTGGTACAATTATCGCAATATCCGTGACAGAACATCCCGGATATGAAGTATAACTGGTTCCACAATGCTATCTTTTACTCGCTTGACGTAGAGACGTTTTTTGACAGTAACAACGATGGCATTGGAGACTTCCAGGGACTTGTTGATAAGCTGGATTACCTCGCAGGACTCGGCGTAACCTGTATATGGCTATTGCCTTTCTTCCCCTCTCCCAACAGGGATAACGGTTACGATGTTAAAGACTATTACGGAGTGGATGACCGGCTCGGCTGCCTCGGCGATTTCACCAGGCTGATGGACAAGGCAGCTATATACGGAATAAAGATCATCATTGACCTTGTGATTAACCACACTTCGGTTCAGCATCCATGGTTTCAGGAGGCGAGAAAAAATAAAGCCAGCAAGTACCATAAATATTATGTGTGGTCGGATGAAGAGGTTAAGATAGATATTGCCGACCTCAACCTGAAGGGCGAAGAAAGTACCATGTGGACATTCGATGACGAGGCAAAGCAATATTATTTACACCGGTTTTATAGAGAGCAGCCGGATCTGAACATTATGAATCCCGAGGTGAGGGAGGAAATACTGAAGATCATGGGCTTTTGGCTAAAGCTCGGCGTAAGTGGCTTCAGAGTAGATGCCGCGGCGATAATCATAGAGCCGTATGGAATCAAAGGCGCGGAGCGGGAAGAGTTGGAAATATTTCTTGAAGAAATGAAAAGCTTTATCGCATCCAAAAATCCGGATGCCATCCTCATAGCAGAAGCAAATGTGCTTCCGAAAGAAGCATCCACCTACATTGGCGAAAAGCGGATGCACATGATATTCAACTTTTACATTACGCAACAACTGTTCCTCTCGCTGGCAAGAAACTCCGCGCTGCCATTGAAAAAAGCGCTGAAAAAGCTGCCTCCCATTTTACCGCATGCACAATGGCTGAATTTTTTAAGGCATCATGATGAACTGACCATTTCACTGCTTAAAAAACAGGAACAAGCCGACATTCTCAAACGGTTTGGCCCTGAACCGAAGATGCAGATCTATGAAACCGGGATCAGGAGAAGGCTGGCGCCGATGCTAAATGCTGATTCGCATTTATTAAAATTCAGTTACAGTCTGCTAATGAGTTTGCCGGGCGTGCCCGTTATAAGATATGGAGATGAGATAGGGATGGGCGACGACCTTTCGTTAAAGGGCCGAAACAGCGTAAGAACGCCTATGCAATGGACGAGGGAAAAGAATGGCGGCTTTTCGAAAGCTGAAAAAGGGTCGATAATACAAACAGCAATTGACTGGGGCAGGTACCGCTACGAGAAGGTGAATGTGCTGGACGCCCAAAGCGATCGCAAGTCGTTGCTGAACTGGATCGAGCAATTACTGAGCATCCGAAAGCAATGCCCCGAGATAGGCACCGGCAAGTTTGAGATCGTTGGCAACAAAAATGCTGACATCCTTATTCACCGGTATGCATCAAAACATGGCGACCTGTACTTCATACATAATTTTTCTTCCAAAAAAATACAGATCACCAAGGCGAACTTACCCGATTCACCGAAGGAATGGGTACATATCTTTGGAGTAAAGTCTCCAAAGGAGAAAAGCGAGAAAATTATCGAAATAGAAGGCTTTGGATTTCATTGGTGGCGCTTGCTGGTATAATTTCAATGCCGAACTTCGCCATCATTCATGTACAGAAAGAAAATAAAACAGCTATCCCTCGCTGCGCTAATCATATTCTTACTATATGCCGTTTACTATTGCTGGATATCGTTTCCCATTGCCACGGGCTATGGGGCCAAGGTGTTGTGCTCTGCTGTGTTTGTATCGGGAAGAGATGAAAAGGATATAAAATCAATCGACCTGGATTTTGTACCGCTGACTTTCGCAAGCTGTGAAGTAGATTACAAAGATTCGTCGGCATCCTGCTCGATGTTAGGTATGGCGAGAAGAAAAGCCATCTATAAAAGCGGTGCCGGCGCGGTATTGGTAAATGACCTCAGCGAAGAAAAGATCCGTGCACGAAGGGTAACAAGACCGCCTCACATAATTGTTAATACGGACACGGTAGCCTGGCCGATGGGCGATAAATTGCCAGACACTCTGCCGTCGGGCATTGACACCGCACAACTCGCGCGGGCCATGAACCGGGTATTTCACCCTGCCAAAACAGACTACACCAACCAAACGCGGGCGCTCATCGTGTTGTATAACGGTCAGATCGTCGCCGAAAGATATGCGCCGGGGTTTACCGCGCATACGCGGTTAACAGGCTGGAGCATGACGAAAAGCATTACCGGCGCCCTGGCGGGAATATTGGTAAAAGAACAAAAACTGGATATCGATTCTCCTGCGCCTGTGCCTGAATGGAAAAGTGCCAACGACCCGCGCCATTCCATCACCACCCGGCACTTGCTGCAACAAACCAGTGGGCTGGAGTTTGAAGAAGTATACACGAAAAGCTCGCACGCCAACCGGATGCTGTTTATGAAAGGCGATGCCGCCGCATATGCCGCATCGCAAGTTCTTATTCATCCGCCGGGTGAAGAATTTCATTATAGCAGCGGGAACACGAATATCATTTCGCGGATATTTCGTGAACAGCTTGGCAACGAAGCGTATCATTCTTTTCCTTATGAACAACTGTTTTATAAACTGGGCATGTACAGCGCGGTTCTCGAGGCCGACGCCTCCGGAACTTTTGTCGGCTCTTCGTTCTGTTACGCCACTGCGCG
Organism: uncultured Chitinophagaceae bacterium; assembly: GCA_946885665.1. Next base: position 7,155 of record CAMPGT010000176.1, read on the forward strand.
CGACTGGGCGCGCTTTGGATTACTTTATTTGAATGAGGGCAAGTATAATGGTGTTCAGTTGTTACCTGAGGGCTGGGTGAAGCGATCTGTCTTTCCATCCGATGCCGCCAAGCGTGGCGAATATGGATTTCAGTGGTGGTTGAATGTGGGTTCGAAGGATGATCCCTCTAATCGATTGTATCCCGGCTTACCGGCAGATATGTTCTTTGCCGATGGCTATGAAGGACAGAATATATTCATCGTTCCGTCGAAGAAACTGGTAGTTGTGCGTCTAGGCCTCACGCGCAACAGTCATTGGGGAGAGGATGAATTTTTATTATCAGTGATAAAGGGTATTAGCGAGTGATGAAAACCTGACCTTTTTTGTATAATACGTCTGTAAGAAACTAAATTACGCTTCTCAACGAGCACTCCTTTTATGATGGAACAAATCAATCAATCCCTGCCGCCATTCTATGCGGAAATCAACCAGGCAACACAAACAGCCGGCTTTACAATGGCATCCGATGTGCTAACCTGCTCTTTGCTGCGAACGCTTGCCGCTTCGAAACCTGCCGGCAGGTTTCTTGAGCTTGGAACCGGGACCGGGCTGTCTACCGCATGGATCCTCGACGGAATGGACGACGCATCGTCATTAGTATCTATAGACAATGCAAAAGAATTCCTGGCCATCGCGAGGAATTTTCTTCACGGGGATAAAAGGCTGCAGCTTGTTGAAACAGATGGAGAAGAATGGATTACTAATAACAAAGCACAAAAGTTTGATTACATTTTTGCGGATACATGGCACGGTAAATATTTTTTGCTTGACGAAGTATTATCGATGCTGAACAAAGGAGGGCTTTACATTATTGATGATATGCTGCATCAACCCAACTGGCCCGAGGGTCACGATGAAAAAGTCAGCAAGTTGATCGATGACCTGGAAAAACGGAAAGATTTGGTCCTGACAAAACAGAACTGGGCCACGGGCATAATTGTCGCCACGAAACGGTAGTTTTGTAAGAATCTGTTAAACAACGGCATGTCCACCCCCGGCGCTACGCGCCACCCCCGCCAGCGGGGGATATTTTAGCCGCATACCTTTCCCCCCGGAGGGGGTGGTCCCGAATGGACCGGGGAGGAC
>CAMPGT010000177.1 GCA_946885665.1 uncultured Chitinophagaceae bacterium
CGGGGGTGGCCCGAAGGGCCGGGGGTGGACCTTCAATCCAACAATCCTCGAAATGCCCAACTCCACCTGCACACCCCTTTTCGAACCCAGCAACTCATGCCATTCATCCACCGCAATGATCTTCAAGGAAGCGAAAATTTCAGGGTAATTTTTCTGCGCCAGCAGCAGGTGCAAACTCTCAGGTGTGGTAATAAGCACCTCGGGCATGTTCCTTCTCTGCCGCTGCCGCTCATTAACAGGCGTATCTCCATTTCTGCTGCCTATCTGCCACTGCATTCCCAACCCTCTCACCACTTCTTCCATGGCACGTCCTATATCTTTAGCCAGCGCCCGCAGCGGCGTTATCCATAATAATTGCAGCCCGTTGTTTTTCTTCTTCGCATAGTTATCAACGTTACCATTGATAAAATCGATCACGGCTCCAAGAAAAACAGAAAATGTTTTGCCGCAGCCGGTGGGTGCATTCACAAGCCCCGAACTTTGGTTGATGATATGTTCCCACGCTTCTTCCTGGAACGCGAAAGGCTTCATGCTTTGATCAGCAAACCATTTGCTGACGACCTTGTAACCGGGAGTGTCTTTTAGCTTTACTGCCGAAGGCTGATTATTTTCCATACACCTCCAGCATCTTTTTCAAATCTTCCAAAGTATTAATTTCAGCAACCGGCTTGTCGGTGCGCCAGCGTGCAATGCGGGGAAACCTCAATGCTACGCCCGACTTATGACGGTTACTTTTGGCGATGCCCTCGAAAGCAATCTCAAATACCAGCTCTGGTTTAACGGTACGCACGGGCCCAAATTTTTCGAGTGAATTCTTTTTTACAAAGTTATCAACCTGCGCGAACTCTTTATCGGTTAACCCCGAATAAGCCTTTGTAAAAGGAACGAGCTTGTCGCCATCCCTGACGGCAAATGTATAGTCCGTGTACAGGTTGCTCCTTCTTCCCGCGCCTTTCTGCGCATAGATCATCACCGCATCAATCGTTAACGGATCTATCTTCCATTTCCACCAATCGCCTCTTTTGCGGCCCACCTGGTAAGCCGATGATTTCCGCTTCAGCATGATGCCTTCGCTGTTGTGTTCCCTCGATGTGAGACGCATTTCGGCAAGTTGCTCCCACGCATGAAAATCAACGATGGGCGATAGCACCAACTCAGGAAGCGACACCTCCGAGACGATAGCAGCCAGCCTGCGCCGCCTTTCTTCCATCGGCAGCGCTCGTATATCCTGTCCATTCTGCTCAAGCAGGTCGTATGCAAATATTGCAGCGGGTGCTTCATCGAGTTGCTTCTTCGTCACGTTCTTCCGGCCTATCCTCGTTTGCAAAACATTAAAGTTGAGTACCTGGCCGCTCTTCACCGGCAGAATCTCTCCATCAATCACCGTTCCGTCGGGCAGCTTAGCCGCCAGCAACTGGTATTCCGGAAATTTATCGGTGATGAGGTCCTCGCCCCGGCTCCATACAAACAGCAACCCGTTTCTTTTGATGATCTGTCCCCTGATGCCGTCCCACTTCCATTCTGCCTGCCATTCGGCCGGATCGCCGAGCGATTCCGGTCCGTCTTCAAGCGCATATGCCAAATAAAAGGGATATGGTTTTGAATGGTCAATGATCGACGACTGTTCATTCAGCAACTCTTCAAATCCTGTTGTTGCGGGATCCCACTTGCCGCTGATGCGATGTGCGATAACGCTTGCGTCGAGTTTTACTAGTTTCGCCAGTGCATTGACCATCATACTTTGCGACACACCCACCCGGAAGGTGCTCGACAATAATTTGTTGAAAACGAACCTTTCCCTGCTGTTCAGCTCCTTCCATGATTGTATGATAAAAGATTTTTTGTCTTCTTCGGCAGACTTCTCCAGCTCCAAAAATTTTTCGATATACCACGAAAGCGATTTTGATGCCGCATCGCGCAGCGCTTCTTCGTTGTCGGGAATAAGCAGGGCAATCGTCTCCGACAAATCGCCGACGGTGTGATAGCTTTCCGCAAAGAGCCACAGCGGCAAGCCCACAAGTTCCGAGCACCATTCCTGCAATTTAGCCGGGCTGATCGTGCGTCTCGGCCTGCGGCCGCTGAACAGCGCAATCATCCACACCTTATCTTTTCCATTCGCAACGGAAAAATATTGAATAAGCGCATCCAGCTTATCATTCGTTTTCGTATGCGTTCCCAGGTGATATACCAGCTCCGCAAACAAGCGCATGCCGCCTGCTTTCTCTTCCTGACCAGCTTTTTGTATTTGCGTTAATTCATTCATCTGTTGCTACCTGGTCGGCAGTATCGTTTGTAAGTTCCTGGGTTGCCTCTTCATCTTCATTGCCAAATTCTGTTTTCACTTCGGCGGCCTCAATGCCGGCTTCATTCAGGTACCGGCTGAAGACCGATTGGAAACCATGTGTAACATATACTTTTTGGGCACCTGTGGCTTCAACGGCAGCGAGCAAACCGTTCCAGTCGCAGTGGTCGCTGAGCGCGAATCCGGCATCGGCATTTTTGCGGCGCTGGTTGCCGCGCACCTGCATCCATCCGCTGCAAATGCCGAGGCTGTATGGATTGAATTTTCGCATCCAGGGAGAGGATTCTGCCGAAGGCGGCGCAATCACCACCGATCCTTTGAAAGTGTCTTTCGGCATTTCGGGCATTACTCTTTTGATTGGTGGCAGCGTGCCTTCGGGTAATATTTTAGCTTCGAGCAACGCCTGGTGCATGTTGTAAATGGCGCCGTGCGCAAAAATATTACCGGTTACATTTTTCACCGCCTGTAAAACCCTTTGCGCCTTGCCCAGCGAATACGCGATCAAAACAGATATTTTTCCCGCCGCCTCATTGTCGCGTATCCATTGCTCAATACCGTTAAATATTTGGATCTGCGGTTTCCAGCGGTAGATGGGAAGCCCGAAGGTGGATTCCGTAATAAATACGTTGCACTTTATGGACTCGAATGAGCCGCTGATGCCGTCATCTTCTACTTTGTAATCGCCGCTTACCACCCACACTTCACCGTTATGCTCCACCTTAACCTGTGACGAGCCGATGATATGGCCGGCCGGGTAAAGCGTTACCGTAACGCCGTTGAAATATAAACGTTCGTTCCAGCCGACGGTTTGGTAGTTATTATCGCCGAGCCGTAACTGAAGAATGGGCTTTGTAAAATGATGGCACAGGTAATATTTGTTCCCCGGCCGTGCGTGGTCGCTGTGGCCGTGCGTAATAACGGCTCTGTCCACCGGTTGCCAGGGATCGATGTAGAAATTTCCTGCTGCGCAGTAAAGACCTTTTTCTGTGAAGTCGATAAGTGGCATGTGCAATAGGCAAACGAAAAGAATAGTTGCTAAGGTAGCATTGCAATTACTATTCCCTTATTCTTCTTCGCTTAAAATACAGCCGTAACGGCGCCATTTATTTTTTTGATGAAATAGATCTTTTTGTTTTCGAAGTAATCGAGCGTGTGGGTTTTGGGATCAAGAACAGGTTGAATGTCGAATTCATTCAACACGGTGAACTGTTTATCGGCTAATGCCGAACCTATGTTCTCGCCGTTGAGGTGAAGCAGGTGTGCAAAATGAAAAACGGTTTCATAACCACGGAAGAACATATCAGTGGGCCTGGAATAAAATCTCGCCTTGAAATTATTTTCTATTTTCAGGCCCAGGTTATTTGTTGGCGATATATAGAACGGTGTTGTATAAATCACCTGTATGTCCTTGTATTCCGGTTTGGTAAAATCGGTAACGTCCCACCAGGTTGGCATGGCGAACAAGATCGAACGTGCGTCGTTGTACAGTGTTGAGAGATCGGCGGCGAGCCGCATACCAAAATTTACGTCGAGGCTGCCCGCGATGCATACGTTTGTCCTGTTGTCCTTCAGGTTTGCTTTAATATCTTCTACAGTGAAATTATCATCCAGTGTTACAAATTTAATTTTAAGCGGAACAGAAGCCGTGGTTCTCGATATCTCATCAAAATAACCCTTCAGCCGGTCTTCCTGCGTACCCTTTTTTCTGAAATACACGAGTGGATAAAGGGCATAATTCTTCTGAAGATATTTGTACATCGCACGGAAATGTGTTTCCAGTGTCGAATTCAAAATGATGTAATTGGGATTATTGGAAACGCCTGCGTCGTTGGGATAGGTGGCATTGATAAACGGAATATTTTTTGTTGCCGCGGTGTTCGCGAGAAGTCGTGCTTCACTGCCGCTCACCTGCCCGATCATGAGGTCAATGTTGTCGAATTCAGCTTTGGTGATAACTGCCTGTATTGAGCTTGAATCGGATTTGGTGTCGTAAACAAAAACGTCGAGCGGAATGCCTTCCTTGTTGAGTGAATCGATCGCCATTTGTGCGCCTTCATAGAATTCAAGACCGGCATTGATGAATTTTGGAAAATCCATATTGTACCGGTAACCGGATGTATCATCAAAAGCAGAATCGAGATACAGCGGAGTAAAGATGGCAATCTGGTGCCTCTCGCCGGAAGGAGTCTGCGAAAAAACTGGACCCGTCAACAAGAAGGTGAGAACAATTAAACTACACCGCTTTAATTTCATTCATGACATATTTTAAACGAGACGTTTACTCCCATTCAATAGTTGCAGGAGGTTTGGAGCTGATGTCATACACCACTCTGTTAATTCCTTTAACATTATTGATAATATCATTTGAGATAAACGAAAGAAATTCATAAGGAAGATGTGCCCAGTCTGCCGTCATTCCATCGACAGAAGTAACTGCACGCAGCGCCACTGTAAATTCATAGGTGCGTTCATCGCCCATCACTCCAACACTTTTCACCGGCAGGAGGATCGCTCCGGCCTGCCATACCTGTGCATACAATTTATGTTCCTTCAATCCCCGGGTGTACCGGTGGTCGGCTTCCTGCAGCAGCGCAACTTTCTCGGGCGTTATTTCACCTAAGATGCGTATCGCCAGGCCCGGGCCGGGAAAGGGGTGGCGTTGCAGCAGTTCGTCGGGTATGCCGAGTTCGTGCCCCACTTTCCTCACCTCGTCTTTAAAAAGAAACCGAAGGGGTTCAACAAGGCCGAGGTGCATAATATCGGGAAGTCCGCCAACATTGTGGTGCGATTTGATGGTGACAGAAGGACCATGTACAGAAACGCTTTCGATCACGTCCGGATAAATGGTGCCCTGGCCGAGCAATTCGATACCCTCAACCTTTTTTGCTTCTTCCTGGAAGATATCGATGAAGAGGCGGCCTATTGTTTTGCGTTTGGCCTCGGGATCGGTTTTGCCTTTCAGCTCACGGTAAAATACTTCTTTGGCATCTACGCCCCGTACGTTCAACCCGATTTGATTGTAAGTGCCCAGCACCTCGTCAAATTCATCTTTTCTTAAAACGCCGTTATCCACAAAAATGCCGGAGAGCCGGTCGCCGATGGCCCTGTGGATCAACGTGGCCGCCACCGTAGAATCAACCCCGCCGCTGAGTGCCATGATCACTTTGCGGTTGCCGATGGTTTTTTGCAGTTGGTTGACGGTATCGGTGATGAAGTGAGCCGGTGTCCAATCCTGTTTGCAGCCACAGATGTTCACCAAAAAGTTCTTTAGCACCTTTTTGCCTTCTATCGAGTGATACACTTCGGGATGGAACTGCACGCCATACAGCGGATATCCGGCACCGTTAGTTTTGAACGCGGCATAGGGAATGTCTTCGGTGGTGGCGAGCACTTCAAATCCCTGCGGCATCTGCAAAATCGAATCGCTGTGGCTCATCCATACCTGCGACAGGTCCATCACATCCTTCAGCAATACGTCGTCCTGTTTTTTGTGCATGAGCGCGCGGCCGTACTCCCGTTTGTTGCTTTTTTCCACCTGCCCGCCATACTTTTTTGCGGTAAGCTGGGCGCCGTAACAGATGCCGAGAACCGGCAGTTGCTGTTGCATTGCCTGCACATCCACATCGGGCGCATTGGGTTCGTTGACGGAAAAAGGAGAGCCTGAAAGTATAATGCCTTTGAGCGACCCGTCGAATTCGATTTTATGATGGAAGGGGACGATTTCGCAAAACACATTCGCTTCCCGTACGGCCCTGGCTATCAATTGAGTGTACTGGCTGCCGAAGTCGAGAATTAAGATCTTTTCCGTCATGGTGGTGCGAAGGTAAGAAAAAGGGAAAATGGTTCACGGAGAACGTTGGCCGGGAACATGTTCGCCTAAAGATCCACATACCTCACCCTGATCCAAATATCCCTGTTCCTTCCCTTGTCGTCGGTGCACGATATTTTAACGGGGCCTTCGCCCGGCATGAAATAAGCAGCGGTGTGGACGTCGCTGGTTTTGAAAAAGCGGTTGTCGATATACCAGTAAACCCTGTTTACATCATTACCCGCCCTGCATTGCAGTTGCAGCGGTTCGGGATCGCTTTTGCTGATGAGGTATTCGAATCCTGCCGAAGGAGAGATGATCATCGGTTCGCCTTTTTTGAACAGGCGTTCACAATCCGGGTTGTGCGGAGGAATTTTTCCATAGGCGATGCCCTGTTCATCGTAATACAGTTGCATTTCGGCGGATATTACCGGGAATAATTTCTTTTTATAACCCGTTGGCGGCGCACAGGTCATGCAGTAGCTCACTTTTTCATCGGCCGAAATCATTATTTCCTGCATGTTGTCGCACACCTTCCCGGGCGAGATCATCGGGATAAAATAATCCGTTACAAGATGACGGCAAAATGGTGCGGGTGGCATGCCGGTTTCTGAACAAACCATCCGGATGTCGCATCGTTCAGGTTGCGAAAACCATTGGCGGTCGCTGTCATAATCAATCGTGTTGAAAATTCTGAATAAAAGGGGCGTGGCGATCTCCGCGCCGCTAAGCACCGGTACACCTACTCCCGAAAAATTGCCTGCCCAAACGGCCACTGTAAATTTTTGGTTGTAACCGACGCTCCAGGCATCGCGTCGGCCGTATGAGGTGCCGGTTTTCCAGGCGATCTTCGGCATGTGCTCCGTGCTTTGCCAGTTAAGCGGAAAATCGGGCCTGTTGATTTTTGAAAGCGTTTCATTGATCATGAACGATGCGGCTTCGCTAAAGATACTGAGCCCTCGCGGAGCCTGTTCGCCGGTGGTGAACGAGGGCCTGAAGTACATTCCCTTGTTGGCGAAGCATGAATAAAGACCGGCCAGTTCGACGAGTGAGGCGCCGCATCCGCCCAGTATCATCGACAGGCCCAGCTTTTTTTGGTCTTTTTTTATTTGCATGAAGTCGCATTTTGCGAGTGCGTCGATCAAATTATCCTTACCCAGGATATTTAATGTTTTCACTGCGGGCACATTCAGCGAATGTTCCAGGGCGTATTCCATCGTCACATAACCATTGAAAGTTTTATTATAATTCTCGGGTGCATACCCGTTATAGTTCACATTTACGTCGGTAATGACCGATTTCGGCGTGAGCATTCCGTTGTCGATGCTCAGGGCATACAGCAATGGCTTGAGGGTGCTGCCGGGCTGGCGAATCGCATCGGCGCCATCCACCTGTCCGCCGTCAATCGTATCGTAGAAGTTTGCCGATCCTACATAGGCGATCACCTTATGGGTTTTGTTGTCGATGATCACTACCGATGCGTTATGAATGTTTTTCACCAGCAATTGCCTGGTATAATCGCGGACGATCTTTTCGGTTTTCGTTTGCACATTCATATCGATCGACGCATGCACAAGGGGAACCTTCCTTTTTTGCAACCGCCGCGAAAGGTGCCGGGCCATTTTGGGCACACTGCCGCGCGATGCCGTCAGCGGCTCGGCAAGTGCGTCGCTGATCTGTTGCTCCGTGAATATTTTTTCGCGGGCGAAACGTTTCAGCCACTTGTTTCTCTCTTTCGCGATCGCCGCGTTGTTCTTACCCGGAACGAGTGATGAGGGCCGGTTCGGCACAATGCTCAATGCGGTGATCTCGGCGAGAGAAAGGTGATCGGGGTCTTTTTTGAAATATAGCAGGGCGGCGGCTTTTACGCCCTCGATGTTGCCACCGTAGGGCAGGAGGTTGCAGTAAAGCTGAAGGATCTCATTCTTGGTATATTTTTTTTCAAGCTGCCAGGCGCGAAAAATTTCTATTAACTTGTTGGTGTAAGTTCTGGGCCTCCTTTCGAGTGCGCGTGCCACCTGCATCGTGATCGTTGATGCGCCGGAGGTCCTTCGCAAGTGAAGCAGGT
>CAMPGT010000178.1 GCA_946885665.1 uncultured Chitinophagaceae bacterium
GTATGGGAATGGCCATACCGGTGATAGCAGGGACCACCAATTTCCTCATGACGTTTAAGGGTGCATGGTACAAGGTGAAGGACAGCTACACGCTCCCGTTTTTCCTGGTTGGCATCATCTTCTATTTTACCGGCTCGATGCAGGGAACGGCTGAAGCTTTCAGAAGCACCAACCTGATATGGCACTTCACCGATTTTACGGTGGCGCATTCTCACCTCACCATGTATGGCATTATTAGCTTTTTTCTTTGGGCGGGTATGTATGCCATCGTGCCGCGCCTTACAGGTAAGGAAGCGCCGCAGATTTACATTGGCGCCCATTTCTGGCTGGCGCTCATCGGGTTGCTCTTTTACACGATACCGCTTATGTATGGCAGTACGCTCAAAGGATGGATGTGGCTGCAGGGCAAGCCGTTTATCGAGGGAGTGGTGATGATGGCGCCGTATTGGCTATGGCGCGCCATTGGCGGCAGCCTGATGTGGCTCGCACATATCTTCTTCGCATACAACCTGTATAGAATGATTGCCAGAAAAGAACCGGCCGACGTGCGCGACATCGCCATCAGCAAACTCGATGCCAACAAGGCCAGCGTTGAACCCATTGTATAAGCAGATTATTAAAACGACATGGAACTATTCGACAACCATAAAAAACTTTTTGCAACCGCTACCCTCTTCTTCATTGGGTTAACCATCCTGGTGGCCATACTGCCCGCGATCAATAACCAAAACAACAATGCACCCCTGCCCGGTGCAACACCACTGAGCGCCGACGCGGTAAAGGGGAAAGCCGTATTCGTGGCCAACGGATGTGTGGCGTGCCACACGCAACAGGTACGCAATGTGGAGATGGACAGGATATGGGGATCGCGACCCAGCATCGCCGCCGATTATGCAGCAAACGTACGCACAGACACATGGCGGAACACAGCCACGCTCATGGGGACCGAACGTACCGGCCCCGATCTAACAGACATAGGCAACCGACAACCGGGAAAAGAATGGAACCTGGTGCATTTGTACAACCCGCGCATCGTTGTGAAAGAATCAATTATGCCCGCCTATCCCTGGCTGTTCTCCACTAAAAAGAATCCTTCGAAAACAGATGTTGTGGTGAATGTGCCGGCTGCTTACGCCGACACCAGCAAAGGAAAAGTAATAGCAAGTGCCGACGCACTGCACCTGGTAGCTTACCTGCAATCGCTGAAGCAAACAAAGTTGCCGGACGGCTCGCCCGCACCGGACTTCTTATACCCTCAAGAAGAAAAGAAAGCCGCAGAGGGCGATGCTCCTGCAGTAGATGGCAAAGCGATCTTCACCGCAAGCTGTCAAAGCTGCCACCAGGCGACTGGTGAGGGATTGCCCGGCGCCTTCCCGCCGTTGAAGGGAAGTTCGGTTGTTGAGTCGGATAACCTCGAATTATATGTGGACATTATCATGAACGGATATGACGCCCGCGCAGAGTATGGCGTTATGCCTGCCGTGGGCACCAACATGAATTTCACGGAAAATGAAGTGGCGGCACTAATCAATTATGAACGGACAAGTTGGGGCAACAAAGGAAAAACGGTTACGCCGGAACAAGTAAAACCCATACTCGACCTGATAAAACTCAAGCAGGAAAGCAAATAATATTCGGATGAAGAAAGCAGCACTCACTATAGCTTGTATGGCAGCCGCGTTCCGGAGCATCGCGTGCGATGTATGCGAACGGCAGCAGCCCAAATTATTAAAGGGCATCACGCATGGCGCGGGTCCCGAAAGCCAATGGGACTATTTTATTGTTGCCGGGATGGCGGCAGTTGTTGTGGTCACCCTTTTCTTTTCGGTGAAATGGCTGGTACGCCCCGGCGAACAATCGGCACAGCATATTAAAAGAAGCATTTTAAATAACCGGCAAGATGAGCGATAAAAGCGTCATATTCATTTTTGTTGACGAAGACACGAAACCCATTGCGAAGGTTTTGTCGCCGGTAAGCTTTGAGCTGGATACGCGCAAACTCGTGGATGGGCGTCACACGCTGAAGATCGTCAGTAAGGACCCTACCGGCAAAGAAGGCGTAAGGATCATCCCCTTTGAAGTTCGCAATGGCCCGGCCATTGCCATCGAGGGACTGAAAGAGAATGCAGTGGTGGACGGGGTTCTTCCCATTATGATCAATGCTTACGGCAAAGGCGACCAGAAATCTTTTTTGATAGAAGGAAGTGAAACGCCGCAGAGCATCCCTGCATGGGTGTGGGTACTCATCATCAGCTTTGGCGGCTGGGCGCTTTTTTATCTCGTGCGATATTTTTCGATGTCGTAAATGCTGTTGTTATGAGTGCCTGCCATTTTAATCCGGTAACTTTGAGTGATTAAATTCATTTGTATGAGCAGCAACCCATCCAGAAGATACAGTTATGACACGTTGAGCCAGGCCGTAGATGATCTTATCAGGCGTGGTTATACAACGGATTTTTTGTTGGAGGAAGGAAAAGAATGCCTCATCTGCAACAGTCAGTCACTCGAATTGTCGCCGGATGATTTTCAGATCGATGAAGTACACCGCTTTGAAGGAATGACCGATCCGGCAGATGAAAGTATTGTGTTTGCGGTTTCATCGCCGAAACACGATGTAAAGGGCCTTGTGATCAACAGTTTTGGAGCAGACTTTGGATACCGTTCGTCCAAATTGGTTGAGCATTTAACAAAGCATCTATAGACCCCTATTTTTGTTCGATAGACCTGGTAGGAATAATAAATACAGGTATTGTCGTGTTATGCAAAACTTTTTCTGCAACGCTTCCTATTAATATCTTTTCCAGGCCGCGCCTGCTGTGGGTACCCATAACGATAATGTCGGCCTTTAATTCGGCTGCAGTGTCAATGATCGTTTGACCATAATCGCCGTTTCGCGTTACTGTTTGAATGTTATCGCCCCCCAGGTGTTGCTTTGATTTTTCCAGGTAAGCTTCTGCCACGTTTTTTAGTTCGGAGGTTGCGTTGGTTTGCAGCATATCGAGGCTGGTAAAGCCACCAAATCCCATTATGGGTGAGTAATCGATGGAGGAGTAGTAAGAAATGTCGGATATCACGTGCAGCAGCACTGCCTGTGCGTTCATTGCATTGGCGAGCGCATAGCCTGCTTCTGCCAGTTTTTTTGCGCTGGGATTGTAATCGAGTGCGATTAATACTTTTTTCATGACGTATGATTTTCGGTTGTTTCAGGCTTGTTCCCCCGGTTAATTCCCCTTCACAATAGTAAAGGTCGTGGATATCTTTGAGACCAAACCTGACGCCGGTCAGTTTTCAGCGGGCTGCGCATTGGATTCCTCCATTTTCCGCTGTTTTTTCTCGAGGGCCTTCACCTGCCTTTCCTTTTTCCTTCGTTGCCTTTCGGCTTTCTTTTCGGCCCTGCGTAACTGCTTCTCATTCTTTTTTATTTTACGCTCGGCGCGCTCGAGTTTCTTATCTCTCCTGTCGATGTTCTTTTGAATCGCGTTGATCGCTTTTTGGTCCTTGCCGGATACGGATGCTGCATTCTGCGCATCAAGGGTGTCCGTTTGAGCGTATCCGGTAGCTGCAGCCAGCAGGAAAAATGTCGCAACTGCTATAAAGATGATTGGTTTTTTCATAGGGTACAATCACTAAAAATTCGTGCCACGGTTTTTCATTCACTCTTTTCTTCGGTAATTGTGCGTTCGATGCGCTTGTCGGGTACGAGCCACAACAGGGCAACGGCTACGTAGATGCCTTCCGACACCCATTCGTTAAAAAACGCCGCTGCCATGGCAGCTATATAAAACAGCGGAGATAACTTACCTTTCAAATCCCTGCCAACCGCTTTGGCAAGCTGTGAATTTCTCCCGTGCTTGTGAACTATCTGCTGCTGCAAAAGAAAATACGCAATCGCCGCCATCAGCAAAACAAATCCATAAAGCACGAGCGGTAGAGTTGTAAAATGATTTTCTCCCATCCAGGCCGTCGTAAAAGGAATCAGCGAAAGCCAGAATAGCAGGTGCAGGTTCGCCCACAAAATTCTCCCGTTCACCTGTTTAACGGTGGAGAGCATGTGGTGATGGTTATTCCAGTATATGCCAACGTAAATAAAGCTTACCACATAACTGATGAATGCGGGCAGGAGCGGCAGGAGCGCAGAGAAATCGGTTCCATGCGGCGCTTTAAGCTCCAGCACCATAATTGTGATGATAATGGCAATAACGCCATCGCTGAAAGCTTCCAACCTTGCCTTATTCATAAACGTGAATTGTGAAAGAGATTTTTGGGTTCGGCGGTTAAGGTAGAACTTTATCGCAAATTTTTTTAAACTACCGTAACCTTTACCTATATCCTTCGTATAAGCACAAGTACCGGTTCAATACAAAAACATCGCTTAACTACTGTTTATGCGTTTCATTACTGTTGTTGCACAATATGCAGTCGGACCACTGCTAATATGTTTTCATCTGTGTGCTTTTACGCAAACGGGTATTCCGCTAACCAACCTTACCGGTAAATATGACCTGGAAGGAGGAGCCGGCTCCATTCAGTTTACGGTAAAAAACAACGAACTGTTTCTCATCACCGCGGGCAACCCCGTTCAGAAAATGGAACGCACTGGTCCGAACAGTTACAGATCAGCCGTCATGAAGCAGGATATATTCACCTTCTCGCATGGCAATGCCGATACGATCGAATTAACTGTCAATGGCTTTCAGGGAAACATCAAGGGAAGAAAAGTATCGGGCGAGGCCCAGGATTATTCTTCGGCAATGGATACGCTGCTCACGAAAAGAAAATCGAGCCGGCATTTCGAATTCTGGTACAGCGAAAGGGACGCACGCTTCATCGATTCACTTGCATCTCATCTGGAAAAACGCTACGATTCAGTGCTGCAGGATTTTAAGTTAAACAGCCTTCCGATGATTAAAGTGAAGATTTATCCCGATTTGAAAAGCTTTCATCTCTCCATAAATCATCCTGATGCGCCCGGCCAGGTGTTGGCAACGGCATTCGGCAAGGATGAATTCCGGATGGTTTCGCCCGCGCAGGGCGGAGACGAACTGATGCAGTTCATCTCCCACGAATTTGTGCATTGTGTTCATTTGAATATCGATTACTCACCCAATAATCCCCGGTGGTTGTGGGAAGGCGTGGCGATGTACGAATCGGGATGGTTTATGGACCCACGGCAGATCGATGCGATAAAGAACAGGCAATTTCCTTCGTTGCAAACGATGGGTAACGGACTGGAATACATGCTTGGCTACGTGATTATCGAAGCCATCGAAGAGCTGTGGGGATTTGATGCCGTGCTCGGCTTGGTAAAAAACCGCGGTGATGTTGCGAAAGTGCTGAACCTGGAAAATGATGAATTTGAAAAGAAGGTGTTTGAGCATATCTACAGCAAATACATTTCATCCTCTGAAATACACGATTGATACAGGCAGCAGTTGCGGGCGGAACTGTTCAAACGCAGTTTTGCGGAAATTACATTGCTGATGAAATATTTATTGTTACTCCTTTTTTCCGGCTCCGTATTAACCGGTTCCCTTACAGCACAAATAAATTATGAAACTGTTCTGACGCTGCAACCAGGAGAGCGGGTGGAAAAGTATTTATCCTGTTGGTGGCCGTCGGGCAAAAACGAAATAGCGTCGCTCGTGATCCGTCAGGCGGATAGGAAGTTAACGGCCTTCGAAAATGGGAGAACAAGAAAAAACCTTTCGCAAAACGACCTGCTCGCCAACGCGGATTGCGCCAGGCGAAACCCTTACGCCATACCGCGCGAATCGCATGTAAAGTTTTCAAGTCTGCAGTCCAACGGCCAATGGCGGATCCGCTCGGCCGCGAAAGATTACGGCACATATGGGCGGATAATGTTTATGCGCGAGAATGACCGGCATTTTATTGCGGTTGTCGCATCAGGCACGGAGGGCGCGGAGCAATATTATTACCTGGACGATTCGGGCAAGAAGGAGCTGCTCGGCGGGCGGCCACGGGAGCTATTCACCAACAGTGAGCTTACCCGCGGCGGTGTTATGCTATCCGACAAAGGCGATGCCTCTGCATCGGCTATTAATAAGCTGCCGCGTGCGCAGCAGGTGGCGTTGCTGGAACAGATGAGTAAGTCTACTGTAAAGAAGCAGGTTTGGCTGAGCGACGGGAAAACTTTGCCGGTAGATAAAAAGAGCAGGTTGTTTTTCGACGCCTCGGGCCGGCATTTTATAGAGGCGTCGCCGTTGGGTGTGTTTTATGTTGACGGCGTACCGAACAAAAGGAATGTGTCTGGCGGTGGAACGGTTGTTTTCGTTAGTGAGTCGGGCGACAACTGGGCGTATTTTTATGAAATTTACCTTGCTTTCAAAGACGGGACGAGCATAACCGGGGCGATCAGTCCTTACCTGGTAAAGGAAGATGGTAGCGAGGTGGTTGTTTGGTATGAGGTGAAGGAGGAAAACGGCGTAACCGTGGTGAGGCGCGGTAGCAAGCGGCTGTAGCGGCTGACGGGGAATGGCGTTTGGCAGGGGTGAGCGTTTGGGTCAATTTCAATTTTTCCAGTGTGTATCTTCTTCCTATATTTGCAGCCCTGAAACAGGATGCCCAGGTGGCGAAATTGGTAGACGCACTGTGTTCAGGTCGCAGCGTTCGCAAGGATGTGCTGGTTCGAATCCAGTCCTGGGCACAAGCCGTTTTGACGAAGTCAGAATGGCTTTTTTGTTTTAGCGAGGCAAGCTTGCTTGCCAAAGCACCTATCCATTTCAGCAATATATTTTTTATTCCGCTAAGCATGTGTATGTTTCTTAATGCGGAAGAAGCACAAACTGGTTATAACTTTTACAAAGTTGATAAGGCTTTGAAAATTACGGCAGCCTACATTATTGGTTAAAAATCATTCCACCGGGATATCATTTCACAAGGATATCAGATGCGGTAAATTTTAGAAAGCCAATGCTATCCTGTTCAATTTCGGCTTGTTAAGCCGCCGAAGGGCCGATCGGACGTGTTGCCTTTTTTCCAGGTTTAGAAATATCGGCACAAGTTCGTGAAGATCTATTTTTAACAATATACTGATTACTATAAGATCGGAAAGCGTAAACGGCCTGATCCCGTTCATCAACTCCGACATGTGGGTTTTGCTTTTGTGCCCAAGTATTTGTGTCAGGTCTTCCTGCGTAAGGTCCAACGATTTTAATTTTTTGCGGATGGTAGCTTTTCTTTTTTCCATAAATTTCCGCTCTGCCTCTGCTGCCTGCTCTGCACTTTCGCTTTGCTGTATTTGTTTTCTGGTCACGGCTTTATGATCGCTCCAATGATGTGCCTCGTACGCTTCGATCAGGTCGCGCAGCTTGCTGCGTAGTTTCTTAAAATGTGCACTGTCTTTGGCCAGGAGCCGTAATTTTCTATCCGCTGCCATGGCCCGTTCATAGTCCAGTTCGCTACGGATGGTGCCAGCTATAATGAATTGCTCTATGTCAAAATGCGTTTTCATTATTCGATGTATCCATTATATCTTAACCACTTTTCAATAGTGGACTTATTGTTTTTAAATGTTCGTTCATATTCGTCGTGCGATCCTGCCCAGATAATGACGGCCTCTCCATCCTCGTCCAGATCGATTAGGATAAATGTGCGATGGATATGAATATCAAAAAAATAAAAGCCGTCATTATGCACCTTATCCGCATCATCCCTTACCGTTTCTAAAAGAGCTAAAGTTGGATTAAATTGTTCCAGATCCTTGATTAACTGATCTATGGCGGAACATAATCTTCTGTTGCTCTTGTTTTTGGCCTGTAGTTTCGTCAATATCTTCTTACCTAATACTCTCATACAAATGTACGGAATGTTCGGATATTATCCGAATATTTCACTTTGTCTGCATTATTGCTTTTTCAAGAATTTTTCGAAACTAATAGAGGAGTAATGATAAGCAATGGTGTTTTCACTGCGGATAAGTAAGAAAAACATGGTGTATGTGCCGGAGATCGACAAACTATTCATCAAACAGCGGTCATCAGATAAAGAACTAGCGGCTTTTAAGCGATTCGACGCCCCTGTCGCCTGAAAATAAAAGCCTGTGTGAAGCCGGCTTTTCCGATGTTCTGCTATGAACGTGTACTACTTATTTTAGCTCGGCAACTTCCTGCTTCAATTGTTCGATTGGCCTATTCTGTTCAATCAGGTAC
>CAMPGT010000179.1 GCA_946885665.1 uncultured Chitinophagaceae bacterium
GAACAATACAACTGTATAATCGCCTTCAAACTCCGGTTTCGTTTCACTTACCTGGATATCCGTTGGCAACAGCTCAAGGTTGTACAATTTACCGATCGCATCGGCCGCCGCCTGTTGAATGAGGAAAACAATTCCCATAGCTTTTTTTAAGAACGGCAAAAGTAATGCAACGGAAATGAAAAAGCTGCGTGGCTACACGCAGCTTCTTACAGGTTGAGGGGGTAATAGAAAACAAATATGTGGTAAATCCTTCTATAAATCACTGGCTTACCGTTTTATTGACGTAAATCATTCACATACGTTTATTAAATTTGCCGCCATGCTGAAAGGATGGATAATTTCAATAATTGATTTCTTTTACGCGCCTTTCAGGAAACTGATGCCGATTCAAACATTTCGCTATGCAGCTTGCGGAGGCGGCAACACCATCCTGGATATCTTCCTCTATTTTCTCGCATACAACTATGTTCTCAGGAAGGAAATCGTTTACACGCCCGCCGGCGCGATCAGCCCGCATATCGCCGCCTTCCTGATCTCGTTCGCCATCAGCTTTCCGACGGGCTACATGCTGAACCGCTACATCGTTTTCCCCGGCTCGATACTGAAGGGCAGGGTGCAGTTGTTCCGGTACTTTATGCTCGTGCTGGTGTGCATATACCTGAATTACATCTTCATCAAGCTGTTTGTTGAGCACTTCCATATTTACCCCACCATATCCAAAATGCTCACCACCGTGATCGTCGTTGCCTTCAGCTATTTTACGCAGAAGAACTTCACTTTCAAGACCGGAAACGGCGTTTCGCGGGGCTGACAATTTTTCACTATCGCACCCGGCGGCATAATCATTGTGAATCATCACTGAACATTAAATTCATAATCATGGGAAAAATAATAGGAATCGACCTTGGAACCACAAATAGTTGTGTTGCGGTGCTTGAGGGTAATGAACCTGTAGTCATACCAAACGAAGAGGGACGCCGTACCACTCCATCAGTGGTGGCATTCCTAAAGAATGGTGAACGCAAGGTGGGAGATCCCGCCAAAAGGCAGGCCATCACCAACCCGCAGAACACGATCTCTTCGGTGAAGAGATTCATGGGCCGGAGGTATGATGAAGTGACTGAAGAAATGGGCCACATCAGCTATAAGGTGGTGAAGGGTGACAATAATACCGTACGTATTGACATAGATGGCCGTCCCTATACACCCCAGGAGATCTCAGCGATGATCCTTCAAAAAATGAAGAAAACGGCCGAAGACTACCTGGGTCAGGAAGTGAAGGAAGCGGTAATCACCGTTCCGGCATATTTTAACGACGCCCAGCGTCAGGCAACGAAGGAAGCCGGTGAAATCGCCGGTTTGAACGTTCGCCGTATCGTTAACGAGCCTACCGCCGCAGCGCTGGCCTATGGCCTCGATAAGAAGGCGCACGACATGAAAATTGCCGTGTTCGACCTTGGTGGCGGCACCTTCGATATTTCGATCCTCGAACTGGGAGAAGGCGTGTTTGAAGTGAAGAGCACGAACGGCGACACCCACCTGGGTGGTGACGACTTCGACAAGGTGATCATGGATTGGCTCGCCAACGAATTCAGGAGCGAAGAAGCCGTGGACCTCCGCAAGGACCCCATGGCCCTCCAACGGCTCAAGGAGGCTGCTGAGAAGGCCAAGATCGAGCTGTCCTCATCGAGCGAAACTGAAATAAATCTTCCCTATATCACGGCTGTGGACGGCGTGCCGAAGCACCTCGTGAAGAAGCTTACACGCGCCAAATTTGAACAATTGGCCGACACCCTGTTCGAAAGATGCCTAAAGCCCTGCGAACAGGCGCTGAAAGACGCCGGACTCAAAGCTCCCGATATCAACGAAGTGATTTTGGTGGGTGGTAGCACCCGTATCCCGAAAGTGCAGGAAATAGTAGAGAAATTTTTCGGCCGCAAACCCAGCAAGGGCGTTAACCCCGACGAAGTGGTGGCCATCGGTGCCGGCATCCAGGGAGCCGTGCTCACCGGCGAAGTGAAGGACGTACTCCTTCTCGACGTCACGCCGCTGTCGCTCGGTATTGAAACCATGGGTGGTGTAATGACAAGGCTGATCGACGCCAATACGACCATTCCGACAAAGAAATCGGAAACGTTCTCGACAGCCAGCGACAATCAGCCCGGTGTACAAATACACGTGCTGCAGGGCGAAAGACCCATGTCCTCACAGAACAAGAGCCTGGGCATGTTCAACCTCGATGGCATTCCACCCGCTCCGAGAGGCGTGCCGCAAATCGAAGTGATATTCGACATAGATGCCAACGGTATCCTGCATGTAACGGCTAAGGACAAGGGAACAGGAAAGCAGCAGAATATCCGCATCGAAGCAGGTAGCGGCCTGAGCAAGGAAGAAGTAGAAAAGATGAAGGCAGAGGCGAAGGCCAACGAGTCTTCGGATAAAGAAGCAAAAGAAAAGGTCGAAAAGGTCAACCAGGCCGACAGCCTTATTTTCCAAACCGAAAAGCAATTCAAGGAATTTGGCGATAAGATACCTGCCGATAAAAAGGCCCCGATCGAGGCGGCGCTTAACAAATTGAAAGAAGCGCATAAATCTCAGGATGTTCCTGCAATCGATGCGGCCATAACGGAGATGAACACCGCCTGGACGGCAGCTTCAGAAGAAATATACAAGGCACAGCAGGCAGGCGGAGAGCCGGGAGCCCAGGACACCGCAGGCTCAGGCGGCCAGCAACAGCAGGGTAACAACGGCGGCGGCGGAAATGAAAATGTGACCGATGCAGAATACGAAGAAGTAAAATAAATCTTACGAATTATTGAATGACAACCCTGTCCATTTGGACAGGGTTTTTTATTGGCATGGATTTTATGCTAAATTTAACAAAAATCAGTCTATGGCCACAACACTCTACGCACGCATTTCAAGGTTTTCACTGCTTTTCGTTGCACTGATCATCTTCGTTCCTTCTTATTCGATGGTTCTTCCCTCTGCAACACCCGAACCGGTTAAAACAGACAACGCAAATGTTTCCGCATTATCGAACATGAGTGTTGAAGAATTTCTTTCATTAACGCCCAAAAAATTTAGGGAGCTTACCGGCGAAAAACTTTCTATCACCAAGAAGCTTTCGCTGAAGATGGCCCAGAAGAAGATCCGCAAGGCACTGAAAAATCATGAACAGGTGGACAATACCACGATGGCAAATGCTATGGACACATCCGACTTCAATATCGGCGGTTTCATACTCGGTTTGTTGTTGTCCGTGATCGGCGTGTTGATCGCGTATCTTATCGGCGACACCACCGTCATCAAGTGGGCATGGATCGGGTTCGGCGTGTTCCTGGTGATATTCCTTCTCGCAGTGCTGCTTTAATCGTGCATCAGCACCTGCACAGTTTCGGGCGATTGCTGCCTGAGCCTGACGCGTTTTCCATTGGAAAGTTGCGTTATCAGTTCCTCACGGTAATGCATGACCGTTAACAAGGTGAGATTTTTTTCCACCTGCACGTCAAAATCTTCCGAAGCGGACAGGGCGAGCTTTTCGATCCTGTCCGCTTTGTCGTCTATGCACAGATCGATGCGCACCGCCCCGGTTTGCAGCAAATTCGCCTGGATGTGCAGTTCCGACAATAGTTTGTACAGTCTGGCAAGCGGCTCTTCGCCGGCGAAGGAAAAGTCGCGCGTGTGAAAATGTATCAGCGCCTGGTTCGGCTTAATGACGATGATGGGCGGAAGGTCGTGTACCTGCTGGTGATGAATAAGCGTGCCGGGCAGGTTTTTATCGAGGAAGCACTTAACGAATAAGGGAATGTTCTTGTTCTGCAGTGGCTTTATTGTTTTGGGGTGAATCACCTGTGCGCCATAATAGGCCATTTCTATCACCTCGCCGTAATTCAACTGGCGGATGTAACGGGCATCTTTAAATGATTTTGGATCGGCATTCATCACGCCTTCCACATCTTTCCATATCGTTAATTCTGATGCATCGAGCATATTGGCAAAAATCGCTGCTGTGTAATCGCTTCCTTCGCGGCCGAGTGTGGTGCTCTCGTTCTCGGCTGTGGCGCCGATGAATCCCTGTGTAAGTACGATGTTGTGGTGCCGGAAAAGCGGCGGGATTATTTCATTGACTTTTTCCTGCGTAAACGGCCAGTCGATCACCGCATCGCGGAATGTGTTGTCGGTTCGGAAAATGTCGCGTATGTCCATCCATTGGTTAGGGATATTGTTTTCGGCGAAATTTGCGCTCATGATACAGGTAGACAGCAGTTCGCCCGTACACACGATCTGGTCGTAATAATAGTCGTATTCGCGTACCGGTTTGTCGTGGAGGAGCCATTCCGCTTCTGTGAAGATGTCGATAAGCCGCGAGTAGGTTTCGTTATACGTTAAGACCAGCAGTTGTTTGGCGATGTTCAGGTGCTGTTGCTTCACAGCTTCGAAAAGCGAAAGCGCCTCCTGCCCGTTGCCGGAGAAGAAGGCTTCCGCCACCTTTTCAAGTGCATTGGTCGTTTTTCCCATGGCGGATACGACCACGAGGATCTTTTCGCCGGCATGCGCCTTCATGATAGCGTTCACCTTATTTATCCTGTCAATGTTGCTAACGCTTGCCCCACCGAATTTGAATACTTTCATTCACAGTTGTTTGAATAATTTATCGCTTACATTTGTCGCTCTGAAATCAAAACACTTCCTGCCTCATGAGCACTATAAACCGCAAAGTACTTACGCTTGACGAATTCACGATCCAGCAGTTAAGAAATTTTCCTTCTGCAACCGGCGAGCTGTCCGGCCTGTTGCGCGACATTGGGCTCGCCTCGAAAAGGATCAACGTGGAAGTGAACAAAGCCGGGCTCGTTGACATACTTGGCGATGCCGGCGCGGTAAATGTGCAGGGAGAGGATGTCAAGAAGCTGGACATCTTCGCCAACAACCAGTTCATGGGTGTGCTGAAGCATGGTATCAGTTGCGCAGGCATCGGCAGCGAAGAACTGGAGGACCTGATCGTGTTCGACGACGAAGTGAGCAGGGCCTCAAAATATGTTTGTCTTTTTGATCCGCTCGATGGAAGCGGTAACATCGATGTCAATGTAGCCATTGGAACGATATTCAGCGTTTACCGGCGCGTTACGAAGGTGGGCACGGCTGCCGAGCGGGCGGATTTTTTGCAGCCGGGTCACCGGCAGGTGGCAGCGGGCTATATCATTTATGGCTCGTCGACCATGCTGGTGTATGCAACGAGGAGGGGAGTGAATGGCTTTACGCTCGATCCCTCGATTGGCGAATATTGCCTGAGCCACGCCGATATCAGGTGCCCGGTTTTTGGAAAATATTACTCGGTCAATTATGCAAATGTTCTCCAATTGGAAGAAGGTGTAAGAAACTATCTTAACAAGTGTGAGGCCAGGAATGAAAGTAACGGTGGACCGTACACGCAACGGTACACCGGCAGCCTGGTTTCCGATATACACAGGAACCTCATCAAAGGCGGTATCTTTATGTATCCGGCAACGGGCGCGCAACCGAACGGCAAGCTGCGGTTGATGTACGAATGCAACCCGCTGGCTTTTATTCTTGAAGTGGCCGGCGGCCGCGCCACCGACGGCAGGCAAAGGATACTGGATATCGCTCCTGAAAATATTCACCAGCGGTCGCCTTTTTTCATCGGCAGCGCGGGCATGTTCGAAGAACTGGAAGAATGTATGAATTAAAGAAAAATTAAATGGAAAACGCGATCATCACTATAAAGGGCCTCGTTAAAAATTATGGCACATTCGAGGCGGTGAAGGGAATCAGCTTTGATGTTTATAAAGGAGAAATATTCGGGCTGCTCGGGCAGAACGGCGCTGGCAAATCCACCACGCTGGAAATCATCGAAACGTTAAGAGAAAAGACATCGGGCAGCGTAACGGTCAACGGGTTCGATCTCGACAGGCAACCCGATGAGATCAAAAAGATCATCGGCGTTCAACTGCAGACCTCCGGGTTTTATCCGAACCTGAAATTATTAGAACTTCTTGAACTGTTTGCAGGCCTGTATAACAGGGAGGTGCAACCGATGGAATTGCTGAAGCTGGTTAACCTTGAAGAAAAATATAAGAACAAGTTCAAGGAGTTGAGCGGTGGACAGAAACAACGCTTTTCCATCGCCACTACGCTGATCAACGAGCCACTGATCATCTTTCTCGACGAACCCACCACCGGTCTCGATCCGCAGGCGCGCCGCAACCTGTGGCAGTTGATAAAGGATATTCGCGACAAGGGCACAACTGTTATCATTACCACGCATTACATGGATGAAGCCGAAGTGCTTTGCGACAGGGTGGCGATCATGGATGCGGGAAAGATCATTTCATTGGACACGCCCGACAGGCTCATCGACAGGCTGGTGGCAAGCGGCTTTGAGCGGCCGAAAGAAGTGAAGAAAGCAAATCTCGAGGATGTGTTCATTTACCTGACGGGACATCAATTAAGCGAATAAAATAAAACGAATGATATGCCTGAATTTTCGGCTGATCCACGTTATCCGATCGGTAAATACCAACCGCAGCCTTTTTCTGAGCAGCAGCTAAAAGAATGGTTGCAGGATATCTGGTTTCTTCCGGCGGCACTGGAAAATTCCATTCTCAATATGGATGAAGCGCAGTTGAACGAACCTTACCGCGAGGGTGGATGGAAGATCAGGCAATTGGTGCACCACGTTGCCGACAGTCATATGAATGCCTACATCCGTTTCAAGCTGGGTCTAACTGAAGACGTTCCTGTAATCAGGCCTTACAATGAAAAGCTATGGGCCGAACTGAAGGATACTGAGAACCTGCCGGTGAATATTTCGCTTACGCTGCTTCATTCGCTGCACAAACGCTGGTATGAGATACTGGCGAATATGCAGCAGGAAGATTGGGAAAGGAAGGTGCTGCACCCTGAGCATAACCGCGAAATGACGCTGTGGTATTTGTTGGGAATGTATGCGTGGCACGGCCGGCATCACGTGGCGCATATCGAAAGGGCGAGGCGGGGAGAGGGGAGTAGGGAGTAGGGAGTAGGGAGTGGGGAGTAACTTTTAAGTTTTAAGTTTTTAAAATGAAATGGAAAATATTATCATCCGAGTACCTTTTTAAAGATCTGTGGTTCACGGTACGAAAAGATGTTTGCGAAACGGAAGAAGGAAAAATCATCGATCCGTATTACGTTTATGAATTCCCCACATGGGTATCTGCCCTGGCAATAACCAGCGACAATGAAGTGCTGATGGTGCGCCAGTACCGCCACGGCATCCGGGAAACCATCCTCGAGGTACCTGGTGGATGCGTAGACGACACCGATAAAGACCTTGAATCAGCCATCGCCAGGGAACTGCTCGAGGAAACAGGTTATGCGTTTACAAACTTTTCCTACCTGGGAAAGGTGTCGCCAAACCCTTCTACTAACACTAACTGGATGCACATGTTCCTTGCCACGGGTGGTGTAAAAAAGAAAGAACAGGAGTTGGATCACAACGAGGAAATAGAGGTGGTGAAGATAAGCCTCGGCGAACTCAAAAAATTATTGGAGGAAAACAAGATCATACAAGCGCTGCATGTGTGTACGATTATGTATGGACTGCAACTTCTCCCACAACAAACACACTCCCGCAGATCAAAATGAGGTCGTTTTTAGAAGCTTTTTCGAGGGCTGAATGGAGCGCCGTATTTACATCTGGATAATCGTTTCCTTCAAGACCGAATGCGGCCGCTTTTTCTTTCAAAATATTTTCAGGAAGCGCGCGCGGAATCTGTGCGCGGGTGAAATAAAATTGTGCCTCTTTTGGAAGAAGCGCCAGTACGGCATCAATTTCTTTATCCTTCACCATGCCGATGATGATGTGCAGCGAGTGGTAATCGGCTAGCTCGAGCTGCTTCACCAACTGTTTCATTCCATCTTCATTATGCGCCACATCGAGAATCACAGATGGATGCTGACGAATCGTTTCCCATCTTCCATGCAGCCCCGTTAATTTCTTCACCTGCTTCAACGCTTTGATCACTTTTTCGCCCGGAAGATCGTACCCGGCAGAACGCAGTTGCTGCACAGCCTCAGCAACGGTAACCAGGTTTTTCAATTGATAATAACCGGGAAGGTCGAGTTCATAGGTGATCCTATTGCCGTCATGGTTGTCAACGATGT
>CAMPGT010000180.1 GCA_946885665.1 uncultured Chitinophagaceae bacterium
TGTAAATTTATCACTGATCGTTTGGTCAAGCGTTATCCTGCCGGTGTACCTGCCGAGTCCCGTATTAATAATCACTCCTTTCTGGTCAAAGGCCGAGCCGGATATCGAATACCTGGTTTTATCGCTGCCGCCGCGTATTGCAACGTTGTATATCTGGATGACCCCGGTTTCCAAAACATGATCCTGCCAGTTTATTCCTTCCACATTTTTATAATCGTCCAACGTTTTGCCATCTGCGAAATATGCAGGCGTTGCCCATGCCAGCGGATCAAGTTCCTGTTGATACTTAACAAACTCGTACGGGCTCATCATGGGTATTTGGTCGGGAGGAATTTGATAACCCAGCGAACCATTCAGCGTTACCACCGCCTTTCCGGGTTTGCCTCTTTTTGTTTGAATCAATACCACGCCATTGGCGCCTCTCGATCCATATATCGCTGTTGACGACGCATCTTTTAATATGGTCATGGATGCAATCTCTTCAGGGTTTATGGTGGCAGGATCAAGATTTTCAATCGGAAATCCATCCACAACATATAAAGGGGAGGTACTTTGCGTGAGTGAACCTGCTCCCCGGATCATGATATTGATACCACCTCCCGGCTGGCCATCCACATTGTTTACCTGCACTCCGGCAACGCGCCCTGCCAACGCATCTCCGAACGACGCTACCGGCGCTTTCGCGAGGTCGTGCACATTTACATAACCCACAGATCCGGTCAAATCAATTTTCTTCACCGATCCATATCCAATTACCACTACCTGGTCCAGCGAAGAGGCCTCTGATTGCAGATCGATATCAATTCTCGCGCGGCCGTTGATGGCAATCGTTTGGCTTTTGTACCCGACAAAAGAAAACGAAACAGAATCGTTTGGTGATACACCAGACAAATTATAGCGGCCCCCGGGATCCGTGGTTGTGACACGCTCGCTTCCCTTCAGCGCAACGGTAACCCCGTTCAGGGGTTGATTGTCTGTAGCGGACCGAACGACACCCGATACGGTTTGCGCCTCAGTGGTTGCACTGAACGCAAAAAAGAATGCCGTCAGTAATAAAGACAAAATTTTAAGATGGCGTAGCAGTTTTTTGGTCATAAAATTTAGTTTTGGCTATCCGGTTTTTGTTAATATTGCTATTTTCCCAAATTGCAGATTGAAGTTTAATGAAAGTCGAATTCGTCTTATTTTCGAAAAGTCGTGTAAGCCGTTTTAATGAGTGTTTATAGAATGACGCCGTCACCAATGCTCATAATAGTGCATGTGCCATTATAGAATTCTATAAAATTTTTTCTTATTTCCCCGAACATGCGCAATACAAGATCAGCCAGGAATGCATGTTCTGTTTTGCTTCGCTATTGCTTTTTTCTTATCGGTATTTTATCAGGAATCGTCTAAAACGAATCTATAACTTTTTTTTTCTTGTTTAGCAAAAAAAAGATTTGCAAACGTTTGAAATGGTTATTCAAACGTTTGAAATCCTTTCAGCGAAATTATCAGCAATCGCTTACTGCAATGCAGTTTCAATCAACGTTGCGGCGGCAATAACATCAAGTGTGAAATCACATTAAAGTTTCAGGAACCGTTTTGCATTGCCCGACCGCAATAGTTCTTTGGCGGCAGCATCGGCTTCACTTTCTCTCAATGCTTCTATGCGCAGAAGACCTGTTACGTAGTCGAGAATCGGCGAGTGCGTGCCGAAGGCAAATCGTTCTTTGCCTTGTGTTTTGAGAAGAGTGCCCAGGTCAATCAATGTCCTTCCTGAAGTGTCTATCAGCACTTTTGCGTTTTTAAACAACGCTGCATCTGCTTCATCAAGTTTCATGCTGTTGGCCACATTGAGTATGATGAATTTTGCATCAGGAACTTCTTTTATAATCGGCAGAATATTTTTTAATGTCCATTCGGGCTTTGGGGTGCCCACTACATAATCTATATCCATCCACGACCGCAGGCGGCTATCTGCCATACGATAGGTGAATGCAACGGGTACGTCCTGGTCGCGCGCTCTCTTTACCAACTCGATCAGCGAGGTATTCGTGATATCATAATCGTGATATTTGGGATACAGCCGGATGCCTTTCATTCCCAATTTTCCGATGCTGTTTTTCATGTCGTCGCGCCATCCTGCGTATATGGGGTTAATCACCGCAAACGGTACAAAGCGATCCCTGTAGCGACCCGCCGACTTTATCTCATCGTAAAGCTCCTGGTTAGCTGCCTGGGTATTTTTATAAAATATCCCGTTCATGCTGCTAATCACGGAAACGTCCACCCCAAACCGGTCCATCGTGGAACCCAGCGTTGCACAGGTATTGTGCTTAAGCTGCATGAAGGGCCAGTGGCCCACATAAGCATTTATATCAATCAACATTGCGACCTGCTTTCTTTAAAAGATTATTGTAATTGTCGAAGAAAACTTTCTTCTTCTGGGATTCAGTCAGTCCCGATGCCAATATTTTTCCAACGCTCTGGTAATAACAATTATCGGATGCGAAAAATATACGGTCCTCGCCCAAATGCTCGACGGCGAAGTCGATCATATTTTCTGAATTGTTGCTGCCCGAGGTATCTACGTAGATGTTGGGATAATCTTTAAACATTTTGCATTCGTATTCCCAATCGCCTCCTCCTCCTATGTGGGCGTATTGAAAAATACCTTCAGGATATCTCGTGGCAATGTCTATGAAATCTTCAGGGATCGAAGTGTTTGGCTGTTTATAGCCATTGTATTTCATGCGGTAACCTCCTACCCCAATCTGACATTCCGCATGCGAAAAAATAATCATCTTCAGGTCAATAAGTTTCTCTATGATAGGATAATACAGCGGATCGTTGATCTTTACCTGGTAATACAGTTCGCCTGTTCCAATCATACCCGCATCCGTGCAGCGCCTGATCTCTTCCAGCGACTCCTTCTTATAAGTAGGATTGAGAACAAACCCGCCTAACAGGTGGTCGGGATATTTTTTGATCGCCTTTATCGTTAAATCATTGTACTTCCTGAACTGTTCAGGCGTACCCGGCATTACGTCCAGGTATCTGGAGATCACCTGCTTGTCTATCGCAAGCCGCTCTCCGAAGTCCAATTGTTCCTCCGGGCTGTTATTGGTAAAATAAATATGCGCATGCGTATCAATCTTCCTGTATTTCTTCACTTCCTTCATCACATCATATTTCGGCCCGGGTGAAATTGCATCCTCTTTCCCGCTTTTTATCCCTGTGGAGGCTGCACTTTTGAGACGGCTTCCGATGATTAGGCCCGCTGCACCAGCCGCGCTCCGGGTAACAAATTTTCTGCGATCAACATTCATAAGCTTAATTTTTTGACATCTCCAAGAGATTTGAGGCTACCCCTGATTACTCTTCATTCACGCATTTACAGATTTCCTGATCGACTCGGCATTCTTATGGATCTTTTCGATCGCGGATACGATGTAGTCCATATCCGATCTTGGACCGAGAAGCAGTTCCTGCATAAACCACACAGCTTGCTCGTTACATAACTTATCATTCTGGGGACAATGATTTCTCTCCAAATACTTTCTGAAATCCAACATGTCCGCAGGATACATCTTTTTAAAATTTTTCGATTGAAAAGCGTTTTGCAAATAAGGTTTATCGTTTAACGTGGCATATCCGCGCGAGCAGGGAACGCCTTCCGCATTCAATGCCTTAATAAATGCGGTTCTTGACAGGCCCTTGAATTCATCTTGTTGATACCGGAAAGGAAAGATGTGAAACGCCGCCCGGGTAACGTGATCATAAAGTTTATACGGTTCAATACCGGGAATGTCATTGAGTTTCGATTGAAGGTAGGCGGCATTTTCGTTCCGGGTAGTCGTCTGCCCCTCCAGCCTTTTCAATTGCGCCAACCCAATGGCAGCCTGGTATTCGGTCATGCGCAGCTTGGTACCGAACATTGCCGGCCCCGAACCATATTTTCCAATCATACTGCCATGAGAGATGCCATAGTTGTGATACGAATAGCATCGATCCATAAATTCCTCATCATCGCTCACAATTGCGCCGCCCTCGCCTATCGGAATATTTTTTGAATTTTGGAAACTGAAGCATCCCGCGTCGCCGAACGTGCCCATCTTTTTATGATTAATTTCTGCGAGCCAGGCCTGGCAGGCGTCTTCAACCACAACAAGGTTATGTTTTTTTGCAATTTGCATAATGCGTTCCATATCCGATGGCAACCCGGCGATGTGAACCGGTAAAATGGCGCGCGTGCGTGATGTAATTTTTTCTTCTATTTTATTTACATCCATCTGAAAAGTTTCAGGATCAGTGTCAACAAAAACGGGCATGGCGCCCGCCTGAAGTACCGCCTGAGGAGTGGCGATAAATGTATAGGGAGGCACAATCACTTCATCTCCGCCGCCAACGTCCAAATTAACAAGGGAACAGATCATTGCATTCGTTCCATTAACCGTTGTTAGGCAGCGTTTGGCGCCAATGGTTTTGGCCCACTCATTTTCAAATTGGGTTACCACCTTTGAGCGCGACCACACACCACTTCGTAATACTTCCAGCACCGGCGGTTCATCCGTTTCGCGGTTCCATATCGGCCATTCGGACCACTTGGGTTTTTGTTTCGGATCCCAAACGGGGGCCCCTCCTAAAATTGTCGGCGTATTGATATCCCTGGCGTTCGAAAAAAATGCAGATACGGTGTTTATACCAAGGATCCCTCCGGCGCCGGTCAACAAGTTCTGTTTGATAAACCTCCTCCTTGAATCCTTTTTACCTGGCTTTTTCATTAGAAGAGCAATTTAGTTTTACGAAGAAAGGCAATATTAAATTTTGAACAGCTTCCCGGCGTTCTCGCATAGTAATTTTCGCCTGATCTTTTGGTCCGACGATAGCTTTCTTATTTCAGCAATAATTTTCGCTCCTATGCATTTCGGTGCGGTGCCATCCACATCCGTGCAGTCGCTGCCGAAAAGCAATTTATCCTGGTGCCGTTTAATAAATTCACGGGCGTGGTCCTCATCCCTCGTTAACGCATTCAATCCTGAGCCGGCCGAAAGATCGCCATACACATTCGGATAATCGCTTAGTAGCCGGTCGGTGTATCCGCCCGCAGTAACTTTTGTTTTGGGGTACCTGATGGTTTTGTCGGTATCATTTTTTCCGATACTCGCCCACCAAAGCATGGAATGACCGATAAAATTGACCTTCGGAAATTTTTCAAGCATCTTATAAAAACGTTCGAAGCCGTAATTATACCTATGATACTCCCAATGCATTAACACGGGAACGTCGTATTCTTGTGCGAGGGAGTAGATCTTCTGCATTTCTGCAGAATCACATTCTATACCGAACTTCGATTCGCCGATAACTTTTCCTCCTTTTTTCAGATATGTTTCGATTTCGTCAATCGCGTTTGGCAGGTCGGGAACTTCGTTGCCACCGAATAAAAACTCCTTCGGGTATTTCTGCGCCAGCTCATAGCAGGATTCGTTACCCCATGCATCGGCCTGCAATCCATTTCCCTCGCCATGCAATGTGGACGCAGTATTGGCGGGACTGCCGGCTGGCTGAAGGATCGTTATATCAGCTCCCATTGTTCGCTGATGGGCAATCAATTGTTCATTGGTTCTCCCGAGATAGTGTACATGCTGATGGATATCGATAATTCTTTCACTGTTCGTGGACGGCAAGCCTAGTCCTTTCAGTTTTAGAGAGGTGCCGGCCATTATAATACCGGTATGCTTTAAAAATGTAAGACGGGAAAGCTTTTGTTTGGTCATTTTTCCAGTTGTTAGGCACTAGCAGATTGAACGATCTTAGCTGAAGTTCTTAGAAAAGAACGCGATGAAAATCATTCATTTCTGAAGATGACGTCATCGCGGAGCCGTGCATAACGAATCTAATGCTTTTTTCCCCTCACCTATCGCAAAAAATCTTTGCAATCGTTTGAAATGGTTTTACTTTCCTGTGATTTTTGCTTGTAATTGTCGTTGGAATAACGGCGTTAGCGCAATTCGGTGTCAGAAAGGCTTTTCTTCAATTCATCCAGGTGCTTACCGAAGTCTTTATAAAAACGCGACCGTGACAGCAAAACAGACATTACGATTAGTACGGCATAACCGCCGATGCGAAGCGAAAGATCTACGCGATACCAGGGCTCCATTAATTGTGCGGTACCCTCGTTCCGAAAAGCCTCAATAAAAATAACGAGGATAACAACTCCCGCCAGCGAAATAAAGCGATAAAACCATAACATCCGGCGCAAAGAACGCAGTTGACGCTGCAATTGATCCGCCACAGGGGCATCCGTTTTCCCCATCATTCCAAGAATAACGTGCACGACCGAAAAAAAGATGCAAGCGAGGATGATAACGGCTACAAAAAGCCCCAGAAAAGGATCGGTTCGCAGGTCGGGCGTTGTCAATGCCTGAATGATGAGAACGGCAAAAAGAAATGGGATGATGACAGCCTGCCGGGTGAGCGCAGCTTTTAACGAGGCCACCGGGCCGTGGCTTTTTTGTTGACTGAGTTCCATAATTTTGTTTTTTGAAGTGGAAGTATGCGTTGATTGATGGGTTTGCCATTCATTTTTAAGATCATCGAGTTCCATAACGTTATGTATTTGTAAGTTGTCTTAATTTCTCTTTTACTCTGCTCATTTTGACGCGCAAGGTGCTTTCACTTATTCCTAATATCGTTTCCATCTCTTTGTACGACTTGTCTTCCAGGTAGAGTAAAGTGAGTGCCTTTTCAATTTTATTCAATTGGTCAATGGCCTTATGCAATTCACGAAGCTGCTCATCGTCGGGCGGTGCAGAATCGTCTGTCATTTCAGGAACGGCTTCCCGTTGCACGGTAGGTATGGTCTTTTTCTTTTTACGAATACCGGCAATGGCGGTGTTGAGGGCCACCTGAAATAGCCATGTGCTGAATTTTGCGTCACCGCGAAACCTGTCAAATGACTGCCACGCCTGCACCATAATTTCCTGAAAGAGATCCTGCCTGTCTTCTTCCGTCTGGCCATACAATCGGCATATCTTCCAGATGAGTGGCTCTTTCCCTGCAATTTGTTCGGTGAAAGTATCCTGTCGTTGTTGTTGGCCCAATGCGCTCGATTTTAACTATCAGTAGTCGGAAACGCGAAAATGTTACAAACACGCCGAAATTTATTCAAAAACTATTGGCTGAAAATGATTGAGCGCATGGAAGCCTGTTGTCATGCTGGGTGACCAGGAATATTCGGTCTGTTTGCCGCCGTCGTAGTCGATCCGGCAGAAATTTGCGTTCCAGGTTGTTCCGCTTTTGGGAGGCGTATTCGGCAGCAAAGCAAGCACCTGGTAAGGAATAAACACCTCGGCGGTCCATGAAGTGATAGTCGCGCCTATTTCCTGTTTGCCGCCATTGATCTTAACCAGTCTTTTTATGAGCTTGTCCTCCTTGTTCTCGCCGGGCCATGGCGACCAGGCGAGCGTTTGCCCGTCCAGGCGGGCAAGCGTTAACACAAGTTCTTTCCCTAATGGATTTATTTCGTATTCGAAGTATTGGCCCGAGGATGGATCGGGATGAAAGAATACTTCGAACACATCCCCATCGTAAATATTTTCAAAGTCGTTCCAGGGCTGAGTTGTTATCTTTCGATCGGTGCCGCTGAAAAGAAGGTAGATTCCCTTCTGAGAGTACATCATTTTGCTTTTGGAAACATAATGATTACTACCGGGTTGAATTTTTATGAACTCCGCCCATTTTATATCGGTCCATTGTGAATTACTTCCCGAACCATCAATTTCAAAGTCAGCGCATCGTTTTACGAGGTATGGCGCCGAAGTATCTTTGCCCGGCGCAGCCATGCTGAGGTCGGGAAAAGCCGTAAACAACGCTGCTATGCAAAAAAAGACGATGAATGCTCTCATTGAACTATCGTTAAGCTATCATGCAGAAATTAAATATAAGATATCTGGCGATACGGATCATCCATGCAAACTTCTTAATTTTCAGGTTCAACAACAGCAAACCCATGGAACATAGAGCCCGGTCGATCCGACCGTTTATCGGTGCCAAAGACTACGAAGTATCCCGCCGCTTTTACCGCGAGCTGGGCTTCGAAGAAGTTGTCCTGAGCCACAACATGTCGTTATTC
>CAMPGT010000181.1 GCA_946885665.1 uncultured Chitinophagaceae bacterium
GATAGGAACATCTTTTTTGGGTCCCGAACGCTGACGGATGCGCGTCGTCGTTTCAAAGCCATCCATAACAGGCATGTTGATGTCCATGAAGATCAACGCCGGATCATGTTCGTCGAGTAATTGCAGGGCTTCGGTACCGTTGGCAGCAGAAATCACCTTTACATGCATTTTGCTCAGCACTTCGGTGATGAGTGCCATGTTCATCAAATTGTCTTCTGCAACGATCACCTGCATTCGTCCATCAAATTGGACCAGCGACGGCACTTTTGCTATCGCATTTGCCTTGCTCAGCAACGATTTCTCAAAAAGAATGGACAGCAGGTTGACCAGTTCATTCAGTTTAACGGGCTTTGACAAAAACTTGTCGATACCGTTTTCTTCCGCTTCCTGTTGGAACATGGTTTTCTCCAGCGATGACAACATTAATATAAAGGGTTCTGCTGGTCCGCTGTGACGGTTTTTGATTTCACGAACCAGGGTAATGCCGTCCATCTCTGGCATCTGATGATCCGTGATGATGAGGTCGAATGGTTGATTGCGGCGCATAGACGCTTCAATCAGCTGAAGGGCATCCGGTCCGTTAAAGCAAATTTTGCAGGGAATATCAAGATATGCAAAAATGCCCTGCATAAGCCTGCAGTTCGTGACGTTGTCGTCGATGACAAGCACCTGACGCAAAACTCCTCTCGGTTTTTTTGAAACGCTGGGCGTTTCATCAATCACCTGCAGCGGCAGCGTTAAGGTAAACGTGCTGCCCGCCTCGGGCTCACTTTCAACGCTGATCTTTCCATCCATTAGCGACGCAAGGCGTTTCGAAATGGTCAGTCCCAACCCGGTTCCCCCGAATTTTCTCGTCGTGGAAGAATCGGCCTGTGTAAAGCTATCAAAGATCGCGTCTATCTTATTTTGGGGTATGCCGATTCCCGTATCTTTTACGGAAATGGAGATTTCGCGTATTTTTCGGCCGTATTGATGGTTTGTCTGCGGTTCCTGGTTGACAAAAACAATAATTTCACCGTGATGCGTAAACTTAATCGCGTTACCGATAAGATTGATCAGTATCTGACGGATTCGCACCGCATCTCCTGAAAATTGGGCGGGCAGTCCCGGATCGATATCGCAAATAATTTCAAGATTTTTTTCCTGCGCTTTGATGGCCAGCATTTCCACGGTTTCCTCAACCACCTGGTGCAAGGGAAAAGCGCCCGCCTCAATCGTTAATTTTCCGGCTTCAATTTTACTGAAATCGAGAATGTCATTAATAATGTTTAAAAGGTTGTGCGCCGACCGGCTAACATTCTGCAGATATTCGCGCTGTGTGCCGCCAAGTTCCGTGGTGAGCACGAGGTCGGTAAACCCGATAACGCCGTTCATCGGTGTTCTCAGCTCATGGCTCATATTAGCCATAAATTCACTTTTGGCAACGCTCGCCGCTTCCGCTTTCTCCCTGGCCTCTCTCATCTCTTCATCCATCAAATGTCGTTCGATAGCCGCGCTGAGCGTAACGGCAAATGAGGTGAGAATAGACAATTCGGTCTCCGTCCAGATGCGGAGTTCCCTGCAATCGTTAAAGCTGACAAATCCCCAGAAAACATCGGCAACAAATATCGGCAGGGCCACGGTAGAAAGTACTTCGTTGTCCTCGTATAGCTTTTTTAACAACACGTCTTCAATGTCGGCGGTCAGGCAATTGTAGATCTTGTTCGCCGCAAGTTGTTCGAAAGCATGCGTCATGCAGTTGATCCGCTGCAGCCGCGGCTGGCGGAAGGCAATCCCATTATCTTCACTGGTCCACCGCATTAGCTGGCTGGCGTAACCGTCGGTGAGTACATCTCCGGTATTTTTGTAGATGCTGATAATATCCGCATGCATTTTTTGGCCAAGCAAGCGTATCGCCTGGCCCATGGCTTTCTCCGGATCATTGTTGCTAATGAGCTCATGGGTAGCGGCTGCAACCGCTTGCAACAGTTCATCCTTCTTATGCAGGTCGCGCGCGCTTTCGTGTAATTCGGCTTCGCTCGCTTTCAGGTCGTCGCGCATGGTGATGAGTGCCTTCCCCAGCTCGTCCTGGTCGCTAAGCGGCTGAAAAGCGGTATCGAAACGACGCTTACCCACTTCATTGGCAAACCGGGTGGTAGCCAGTGTTTTTTCGGACAGATTATTTACCGCATGCATCATTTGTCCGATCTCATCATAATGCGAAATACGTTGCGTTTTGGCAATGATGCCCTTGCCAAGACCATTGACAATGAATTTGATTCTGTTGATCGGACCGATAATCACTCTTGTCATGTAGGTCGCCAGGAAAAGTCCGATCGAAATAATCGTAATGGCAAGCATGATAACTGTCCATGTCAGCTTGGTGGATGAACGTTCCAGGTTGTGGTGCTGTACGGTTTTCATCTGCTGAGCAGACCGGATAATTTCGTGAAGAGACTGAATCAACGCAGCCGTTCTTGGAAGCACCTCATCTTCAATTGCACGCTCTGCTTCCATTTTAATAACAATGTCGTCATAGTCCTCAAATTGCTGAAGAGAGCTCATAATGCGCTTCTCGACTACCAATAACTCTTCAAATCCCGTAAACATTTTTTGCAGACTGTCGTGGAAATTGCGGTTACCAAATTCATTGGCATAAATACTCAGACGGTCTTTCATAGCCAGATAATCCTGTTGGTGCAGCTTTTTTAACAAGCCCTTATCCTCCTCGTTGAACCGGAGAAACACCCAGTTTGTCGTGTACATTTTTGACTCGACGAGAATTTGCTCAAATTCCTGGAGCGTTTGCAGCGCAGGGTCAACCACATTCGATACTTCCGCTGCCAGTTGCTTATTGTTATGAAGAGTAATCAACGTAATGACGCCATTGATAACAAATAGCAGAACCAGTACAGAGAAGCTGAAATATATTCTTTTGCGAAGGCTGAAATTAGTTTTGAAAGGGATTTTCACGGTTACGGATTTTAATTATTGAAGACGGATTGCCACGCCGGCCATGATTCTTACAGGATCCTGAAGGCTTCCATAAAATGTTGACAGGGTACTGTCACTCTCCAAAGGAAACACCTGTTTGAAACGCTGATCCAAAATATTCTGGCCCTTCACAAAGAATGTAAACTTGCCTTTTAAAGTGTAAGAAGCAGAAGCGTTGACCAGTGTGTACCCTGCGATTGTCTTGCGGCTATAGGGCTGATCAGGGTTTTTAAACGTGTTTAGGCGCTGAACACCGGATTTGATCAGCCGAACCGAATAACTGAATGTACCGGAGGCGCCATCCACGCCGGCGCGAAACTGGAGTGGCGCCACCAGCGGAATTTCCACTTTCATCAACTTTGCCGGCAAGGCATATTCCATAGTGGTGCCTTCTACCCAGCTCAGTGAGCTCCATGCATTGAATCTTGAACCACCAATAGCAAACACACTGTTGACAACCACATTGCCACCGTAGTTTGTCTGCGCGCCGGCATTAACCGGCACCTCTATGTAGCTGACAGGATAGCCAAGAAATGAGTTGTTGTATAAATTGGTATTGCCATTGTCGGCAACACCGCTGATAAGGCCATAAAGACGCGTGTAATAACCGGTAACAGTAAAGTTCAGGTGCGTGTTGATCTTTTGACTGACACTCAGCTCAACCGTTTTCGAGGTGGTGGGCTTAAGTGCCGGATTAGGGAGATGCCAGAAATCCGAGGCATAGGTTCTTCCCGAATCGAGCGAATAAAAGCTGCCATACTGTTCATAAGTAACATGCGGTGAAGGCGCCCAATACGCCGTTCCATACAACGCTTTAACAGTGGTTTTGGACGAGTGGCTGTATACAAATGCCACACGCGGATTAATCGTGGACCCGAACCTCGAGTTATGATCGAATCGTCCGCCAAGTGTAACCCCCACCTTTTTAGATGGATTATACCGGGCCTGTAAAAACGAGCCAACGTTGTTATACGAAAGGGTATAGAATTTCGCTTCGATACCCTGGGGACGATAATAGGCAGCAGAATTCAACAATGTGCCTCCCACTGCCCCTTCTTTTGTTTGCGGCGAAGAAAGTTCAACGGATTTTGGAAGCGCCTTGAATACTTCATAGGTCATTCCTCCTATCGCCTGCAACTTCGAAGATAGCGTGATCGTTAGCAGCTCGTCCATTTTCACCATAGAGCCGTAGCTGAATTTATAGCCATGTTCCATCCTGCCGAATACATTACGGAAATTAGATTCCGGGTCGACCTGGGAATGGCTGGCCTGCAGATTGGTTGTCGATTTCAGTGCCCCGATTGAATCGGCATAGCTTGCACTCGCCGTGGTGACGCTCTGCCCATAAAACACATTTTTATTAAACACAGCATTTTCCGGCGTAAGCGTTGTACTCGACGGAACGGCGGCGTGATGATGAAGCAATGTAAAATCAAATCCGCCTTTATACAGCGAGAGGTAGGTATTATGCGTTTTGACCGGTGCACTGTAACCGGCATCCAGAGGGCCCGACGGCGTTACCTGCCCGTATACTGAATTGAATATTCCGGTTTCATGGCTCCTCATGCTGAATTCGTCTGTATACACCTTGGAAAAATCCGGCTGACGATCATACGTGTATTGCCCGGCTGCCATCAGGTTGAGGCCGCTCCTGAGTTTCTTTTGTATAAAAAAGCGCTGGTCGCCGTAGCCCTGCGTGCCGCCGGTTACCGAAGCTTCCAGCAAATCGGCGGACCCTGATTTGTCGGTGATAATATTGATTACACCCGACATCGCATCGGCGCCATATAACGCGGAACCCGGCCCCAATACCACTTCGATTTGCTTAGCCAGGTAGATTGGAAAATTTTCGAGCACAGGCAACTGATCGTTTACTGGCGACGATACCTTGATGCCATCCATCAGGATCACAAATTTATCCTGGCGGGTGATGCCGCGGATGCTAAAGGTATTGAACGACTGCGGGTCGGATTTGTCGTTGACCTTCACATCAGGCAAATCATTCAGCACCTCCGCAAGGTTGCGATAGCGCCGGGTTTCAATTTGTTTTTTGGTGATGACGATTACCGTTGCGGGTGCTTCTCCTGCCCGCTGTGACACCCGGGAAGCCGTTGTGATCCGCACGTTAAGCAATTCCTCAAGACTCATGTTTTCGAAACGGGCATTGGTTTGCGAAAAGCCTGTGCCCGCCAGCGAAAGCAAAACGGTAGTGAGTATAGATGCCAAGCGTGTATTTCGCTTCATAGGTACTTGTTATTTTACGATTTTTCCCAGCCGCAGCAGTTCGTTGGCGATCCTCAGCCGGCGGTTTTCGATGTTGTTTTTGTTTATTTCCAGTTTCAGGCGTTCAGACACAATAGAAAAGTTGATACAGGCGCCCCTTGATGCAGCGTCTTTGTCTTCGCTGATCAGCAAAACGGGTGCACCCTCGGTACGCTGCGCGATCTTTTCGAGGCTCCAACTTTCTCCCTCACTCAAAAACAGAATCTGGCAATCGTATGATGGCATCGAAGCAGTCAGCTTTTTTACAATGATGTGTTGGCTTCCTGCCGTTTTAGTGGCAATGGCCGCCTTCAGTTCGTCAAAAAGTGGCGTGTTACCCACGACGCCGATGACAAAATCTCCTCTTTTCTCGCTGTCGGGCCAATCAATGTATTTTGTGAAGTGGTAGATGATGTTCGCGTAAACGGAGTATTCCACCGGTGATTGCGCTTTCGCGGATTGAAAAAGACTGAAAAATAATGCGCCGAGCACAAACAGCAGTTGGCGAATATAGGCCTGCAACTGCGCCGCTGAGCCCTTAGGCAATCGGAAACCTTGCGTTTCATCACGGTTAGTCATAGATTCGGATTGGAAATGCAGTAAAGCAACTCCGTCAATGAACGCAAGGCTGCTGAAAATATCTTTGGGACGCAGGTCTGTTTGGAATTTTTAGGGGTATATTCTTAGGTATGCATAGAGAAATCTGTCCCGTCGAAATCCGCGTTGCGATCAACAAAAAAACAACCAGATTTCGTAATACCGGTTTGAAAGTGAAGAAGCGGCGGAAGGACAACCACACTTGTTCAGCGATGTTCATCGCTTCTGGTGAAAATATCGCACAGGCATTAATGCTGCGTCTCCTGCAGCCTTTTCACCGCATGCTCGTTACCCGGGAAAGCCCCAGCGACTGGTTGAAAGACACGATCGCGTTTTTTATGTCGCCGGTAATGCCTGTACAGTTTATTCCCAGTCACATTTGTCTGGGGCGGCTTTAATTATGACGCCATTTTCATCTGTCTGAAGAAAGCATTACAGCAATAACAAATGGCCATCAAAATCCTTTGAAAAGGCAAGACCGAATGATTCTTTTAAAGTCGCATACGAGCTTCATGCCCGGATCGATATTGTTCTCACTCGAATCACAACCATCGGTAAATAATTTAAACCAAGTCGATAAGCCACTTTTATCTCTCCAATTTTAAACGTGAATTGTGAAGAGTTATTCTCGATGGCTTGGCATTCCCCGACAAGGCATAAATGCTCGCGTGTCGCTCAGCGTAAATCTTTATCTACTGTTTGCTCGAAAAAATAAATATACGGCCGACCTGAGTTGTTTATTAAATGGGACAGGTTTAGCCGCAATGCGGGCGACGCCTATCAAATGATCAGTACACTCCGAAAAAAGGGCTGCATGGACAAATGGCAGCCCTTTTTAAATTCTGTGAAAGCCGTAAATTAAGACCGTCATAAAGAATAAATGAAAGGAAGACTTATCGCTGCCATCTATATTGCGTACACTTCGGTGCTCATCCTCACCCAACTTGTATGCTTTTGGCTTTATTACTGGCACGCGGTATTAAAACATCCGGTACTTTTTGAGGACCTGTCAGACTATGGATTTGCGATTACTCTAGCGATCTTCAGCGGCTACCTACTTATACCGATGGTTTTATTGTTGGATTTTATTCTATCGGTTCGTAACAAATATTTTAAGTTTCATTATTGGAAAGCTGTTATTCTTATCAGCATATTTGTGTCAGTACTCCTGCTTCAAAAGTATTCTCATGCTGGCGGGTGGTACTTGTATGTGCGGGATCAATAATACGAATCTCCTCCTGTCCCAACTCATATAAAGGTGCCATATAAGTCAAGCTGATACACTACCAATATTCCAGTAGACTGTATAATCGGAAGTGCCCTCGCTTTAAAGTCCTTGAATCCTTTCATCTTCCCGCCGCAGCTTTTGCCTGGTTACTTTGTAATAATATTCCACAGTCGCAATCGATACCGAAGGCGTGAAGATTGGCCCGGGATCATTTCATTTTTTAAGCAGAAAATGTTGGCGTTGGATAGTTTCTGGACGGAGGTAAAAGATATCTTCTTGTAGCAAACAGACATCACATCGCCTGCTTATTATGAATATCCAGGGTCGTGGCCGACGGTGTATAGCCCCGGACAATGAAGGCGCTAAAAGCGACGATGGTCATTTCTTATTTGTTCCTTTTCATCTATATGAGATAACACATTAACTGCAACGAGCTCTCGGTCCAAGTCTGCTTGTGCAGTTCAATGGTCTAATTCGGTAGTCTCCGCACGCGAGAGCCTCGCCTTCTACCGGTAGTTTCTCGCCACTACCTCCATGGAGAACAACGTTGGTTTTAAATTTGACATGAATCATTCCCCCTACACCTTCAAATTTTAACGTATTTAGGAATACAGTATCCTGCAATAAGACTCGGAACTTCTGCTCTTCGTTATCAAAAGTGAAAGCCATGCTGTACGACACTCCGTCCACGGCAGTAACATACTTACCTGGAAAAATTGAGTTCCCAATCGAAGTATCTAACAGACTTAGATTTAATATTCTGGTATTAGGAGTTGCATCGTATGGATTGGAGGCGACGATTAGCGTTTGAAAACTCCCGAAACTAATCGCCCATGTCGAATCGTCCGGTGATATAAAACCATAATTTTGATTACCTATTCGAAATTTGACAAACTGCGTGTTCGAAGGTATATCAGCACCGTCGGTGCAAACAAATATTTCGTCTATTTGATTTTCTCCCAACTTAAGAGTAATGTTTTTACTGCCGCT
Source organism: uncultured Chitinophagaceae bacterium (assembly GCA_946885665.1). The sequence continues at coordinate 8,051 of CAMPGT010000181.1, forward strand.
TTCTTTCATTTGGACCAGATCCCAAGCGTGTAATACAGCAGGAAGTTCTCCA
>CAMPGT010000182.1 GCA_946885665.1 uncultured Chitinophagaceae bacterium
ACGAAAATTCATGCATGGCTTACATCTTCGGCTATGTTTCTGCGTTTGCCATCTACATCACCATCCTCATTTACGGCACAATGGTGATGAGAGGTGTCGCCGAAGAAAAAATGAACCGCATCGCGGAAATCATCATCTCTTCCGTCAGGCCTTTTCAATTGATGACGGGAAAGATCATTGGCATCGGTGCGGTGGGTCTCACGCAATTTATTCTCTGGATACTCCTGATTACAGCGTTTTCGTTAGTAGCCATCCTTTTCATACCCACGGGAGCGATGCAGGGCGCAGGCAACGCCGAGTCGCAGGCACAGGCCGCATCCTTTCTCTCCAGCCTCGGCACGGTGAACTTTCCACTCATCATCTTTTGTTTCATCTTCTATTTCATTTTCGGTTATCTCTTTTACGCTTCCCTCTTTGCGGCGGTGGGCAGCGCGGTGAATGAAGATGCGCAGGACACGCAGAGCCTGCTGTTGCCGGTAACCATGCCCATCATTCTGGCGATCATTATTATGATGCAGGCAATTAACCATCCCACCGGCTCGCTGGCAACCTGGAGCAGTATGATACCATTTTTTTCGCCGATGGTCATGATGGCCCGCCTGCCATTTGGCGTGCCGTCGACCGTGCCCGTGTGGCAGTTGGCCCTGAGCATGCTGCTGTTACTCGGTGGATTTTTATTCACTACTTGGGTAAGCGCAAAAATTTACCGCACTGGAATATTGCTGTATGGGAAAAAGATAACGTGGAAAGAAATGTGGAAATGGACGCTGCGATCCTGATCTTCAGCTCTCCATCATACGCAGCAGGGGATGAAAGAGATTACTGTCTTCCTCAGTGGGCTTTTCGTTGCTGATGTCGAAATTCAGCTTCACCTGCATGCCTTCTTTTACAACAACTTTCTCACGCCTGTAGGTTTTATAGCCTTTCTTTTCAAGAACGATCGTAACCTCACCGGCAGGTAATTTGGGGATGATGAACTGACCGGCGGCATCGGTGATAACGAATTTCTCAACCTTACCCTTTGAAGTAATGGAGATGGTCACGCCTTTTACCGGCTTCTTCGAAACAGCATCTGAAACATAACCGAGAAGCACCGGATCATTTGTGCCGTCACCATTTTGGTTGGCAAACACGCAATTGGAAAGAGGCAATAAACCGAAAAAGAGGATGAGTAATTTTATGCGTCGCATACAGTTGTGATTCAAGGTTGATGGTAGTTAGACAACAAAAACCTCAAAAACGTTACATTCAGCCGTGAAAATACCAGAATTTGTGGAAATCTGCAACTAACGGTGCCGTTAAAACTCTTTAACAATCAAGACTCTCCGAGATCAATTTCAGTGTTGTCGCCGATGTTCAGGCTCCGGCTTTCTCCCTTCACCTCCGTGTCGCTGCCGATGAGCGATTTCGTGAGAACAATGTCGGACAGGTCGGCAAAAGAGCCGATGATGGAATCTTTGATAACCGAATAGCTGATGTTCGTCTTTTCGCCGACTGTTACATTCGGGCCGATGATGGAGTTTTTGATCTTGCAACCCTGGGCTATGCTTACCGGTGGTATGATGATGGTATTGTCGAAGTGATGCTCCTTCGCGATCAGTCCGCCGAACTTTTTGAGAAGGGTTGAATTAGACTCGAGCAGTGTATCTTTCTTACCGCAGTCGAACCAGTTCTGCACCTTGAACGACTGGAACTTGGCACCCTTGCTGATCATGCATTCGATGGCATCGGTGATGCTGAACTCGCCGCGGCTCTTCACCAGGTTCCTGATATTCGTGTCGAGGCAATCGAAAAGGTGGCTGCTTTCTTTAATAAGATAAACACCCACGAGCGCCATGTTCGACTTTGGGATCTGTGGCTTTTCGACTACGCGCGAAATGAACCCATCGTCGCCGATCTCGGCCACTCCAAAGTCGCGGGGATCGTCCACCCTTCTAATACCCAGCACGGAGGTCGACCTGGTGAGCACATCGGCTACGTCATATTCACAAATGGTGTCGCCAAGTACAATAAAGATGTCGTCGTCGCCAACAATGTCGCGCGTGAGCAGGATGGCGTGGCCGATGCCCTGACGTTCGTTTTGACTGACAAAATGCGCATCCAGACCCGGGTACTTTTCAAGAACATAATCTTTGATCTTATCGCCCAGGTAACCAATGATGAAAATAAATTCCGAAATGCCGGCTTCTTTCAATTGGTCTACAATAATACTTAGGATCGTTTTGCCTGCTAACGGAATGAGTGCCTTTGGCTGGGTATAGGTGTGCGGGCGCAATTTTGTGCCGGCTCCAGCCACTGGAATGATCGCTTTCATTTCTTTCGTGAAAGTAGTGCATTTTTATAACCCTGGTGTCATTATTTTTGCGGCCTGGAACGTTAGAAATACATAAACAAACTACATGCAAAAGGATACATTGGTCTTCTCGCTGATCAGGAAAGAACTGGAACGGCAGCGCCGAGGCATCGAGCTGATCGCCTCCGAAAATTTTGTTTCGCTGGACGTGATGCAGTCGATGGGTAACGTGATGACGAATAAATATGCGGAAGGATACCCGGGGCGCCGGTACTATGGAGGTTGCGAAGTAGTAGACGAATCGGAGCAACTGGCCATCGACCGCCTGAAACAAATATTCGACTGCGAATATGCCAATGTACAACCACACGCAGGTGCGCAGGCCAATGCCGCAGTGTTGCTGTCGGTGTTGCAGCCCGGTGATAAAATTCTCGGACTCGACCTGAGCATGGGCGGCCATCTTACACACGGTTCACCCGTTAACTTTTCCGGCAAGCTGTACCACCCCGTATTTTATGGCGTAAAAAGAGAAGACGGCCTGGTTGACTATGAGATGATGGAAAAAGTGGCAAAGGAGCATAAGCCAAAGCTTATCATCTGCGGCGCATCGGCATACAGCCGCGACTGGGATTTTGCCCGCATCAGGCAAATTGCCGACAGCATCGGCGCCTTTGTGATGTGCGACATGGCGCACCCTGCCGGTCTCATCGCGAAAGGTTTGCTGAGCTCACCTTTCGAACACTGTCATTTTGTTACCTCCACCACCCATAAAACACTCCGCGGACCACGAGGCGGTATTATTTTGATGAAGAAGGATTTCGAAAATCCATTCGGACTGAAAGATGTGAAGGGCAACACGCGCATGATGAGCAACCTTATGGACATGGCCGTGTTCCCTGGCATACAGGGCGGGCCGCTGCAACACATCATCGCTTCGAAAGCCATAGCATTTGGTGAAACACTGAGCGATGAATTCACTGTTTATGCCAAACAGATCGTTGCGAACGCCAAAGCCATGTCGGCGGCGCTCACCAGCAGGGGCTATTCCATCGTTTCCGGCGGCACCGACAACCACCTGATGCTGATAGACCTCCGCAATAAAAACATCAGCGGCAAAAAAGCCGAGCAGGTACTGGGCAAGGCCGACATTACCGTAAATAAAAACATGGTTCCCTACGATGATAAATCGGCCTTCGTAACTTCGGGTATACGCATCGGCGTACCGGCTATCACTACCAGGGGTATGAAGGAGCAGCATATGGAGAAGGTGATAGAGTACCTCGATCGCGCGCTTACCCATGCAGACGAAGATGCGTATCTGGAAAGCCTTGCGAAAGAAGTGAATGGATTGATGAATGAATTTCCGTTGTATCCCGAGCTGGGGTGAGGGAGAGGGGAGATTTCCCCCGCTGGCAGGACTGGCCTGAAGCTCCGGGGGTGGACCTTTAACTTTTAAGTTTTAACTTATACCATGATCCAACGTGTACAGTCGCTCTGGTTATTGGTGGTGGCCATTGCGGCCTTCGCCACCTATACGCTTACCTTGTACGTGGGCAAGCTCGCCGACGGCGCGCTGAAAGTATTTCAACTGGCCGATGATTTCCTGCTGGTGATCATCATCATCACCCTGGGTATCCTCGCCATCATCAATTTATTTCTCTTCAAAAACCGAAAGCTTCAGTTCAAGCTCTCTGTGCTGGGGGTCATTTTCTCTATAGGATTCATCTTCCTCGAATATGTGAGGGTAGAAAATTTTAAAAAGGATCAGATGATTCAATCAGGCTCCTACCAGATCGGGGCGCTGCTGCCTATACTGATGGTTGTTTTCTTCTTCCTCGCCGCCCGCGGAATTTATAAAGATGAGAAGCTGGTGAAGAGCATGGATAGGCTGAGATGACTAAGTCCGCCCCCCGGCGCTTCGCGCCACCCCCGCCAGTGGGGGATATCACAAAAATCTCCCAGTATAACTCTCCTTCACCTTTGCCAACTCCTTCGGAATACCCGCAAAAACCAAATTACCACCCATATCTCCGGCCTCAGGACCCAAATCAATCACCCAATCAGCGCTTTTGATCACATCAGTATTATGCTCGATCACGAGAATCGAATGGCCTTGCTCGATCAGCGCGTTGAATGATGCCAACAGCTTTTTGATGTCGTGAAAATGCAAACCGGTAGTGGGTTCGTCAAAGATGAACAGGATATTGCCCTGGCCACGCCCCTTACCCAGGAAAGAAGCCAGCTTCACGCGCTGCGCTTCGCCACCCGATAGCGTATCGGACGACTGGCCCAACTTTATATATCCCAGTCCCACGCTGCTTAGCGGCGCTATCTTCTTACCTATTTCCTTTTCATCTTTAAAAAACTCGAGCGCCTCGTCAACGCTCATCTCCAGCACATCGTAAATACTCTTTCCTTTATACTGCACCTCCAGCACCTCTTCCTTGAACCGCTTGCCATGACAAACTTCGCAGGTCAGGTGAACATCGGCGAGGAATTGCATTTCGACCACCTGTTCGCCTTCGCCCTTGCAATTGTCGCAACGGCCGCCATCCACGTTAAAAGAAAAATGCTTCGGCTGAAAGCCGCGCAGCTTACTCAACGGCTGCCGCGAATACAGATCCCTGATCTCGTCGTATGCCTTGATGTAGGTAACGGGATTGCTTCGCGACGATTTGCCAATGGGATTCTGGTCCACCATTTCAATTTGCGAAATGCTGTCGATGTCGCCGCTTATTTTTTGGTGCAGCCCTACTTTATCGGCGGGCTCGCCTTTGATCTTTTTAAGCGCAGGGTACAGGATTTGTTTTACCAGCGTTGTTTTACCGCTTCCACTAACGCCGCTCACCACGCACAACAGGTTCAGTGGAAACGTTACGTCTATGTTCTTCAGGTTATGCTGCCGGGCCCCTTCAACGGTAATGGAGCTGTTCCATTTGCGTACCCGCGGCGGAGCTTCGATAGAGAGCTTTCCACTGAGATACTTGCCGGTGAGGCTTTTATCGTTTCGGATGATCTCGTCGTAGTTACCGGCGGCCACCACTTCACCTCCCAGGTGGGAGGCCAATGGACCCATGTCGATGATATGATCCGCTTCGCGCATCATCATTTCATCATGTTCAACAACAACTACCGTATTGCCGAGGTCCCTTAATTCTTTCAGCACCCTGATCAGCCTTTGCGTATCCCTTGAATGTAAACCGATAGACGGTTCATCGAGAATATACAGCGAATTCGTGAGGTTGCTGCCCAGCGAGCGGGTGAGCTGTATCCGCTGGCTCTCGCCACCGCTCAGCGAGTTGGCAAGGCGGTTCATGGTGAGATATCCCAGGCCCACATCCATTAAAGTTTTGAGCCTTGTATTGATCTCTATCAGTATTCGTTTCGCGATTTCACGCTCGTGGCCGGTGAGCTCGATTTTCTCGAACCACTGCACGAGATATTTAACCGGCATCTCACAAAGTTCACCGATGTGCCTGCCACTCACTTTTACATACAGCGCTTCTTTCCTCAACCTGTAACCGTTGCACTCGGGGCACAGCGTGCGCCCCCTGTACCGCGACAACAGCACGCGGTATTGCACCTTGTAGAGGTGTTGTTCGACTTCCTTAAAAAAATCGTCTATGCCGGCAACGCGCTTGCTGCCCTTCCACAGCAGCTCATGTTCCGCCTTGGTGAGGTCCATAATAGGTTTGTGAACCGGGAAGCCTTCGGCGTTCGCTGTCTTAATAAAATCGAGTTTCCATTTGCCGAGCTTTTCACCTTTCCAGGGCGCAACTGCGCCATCATAAACACTGAGCCGCTTATCGGGAATGACGAGGTCCTCGTCTATTCCCAAAACGAGACTGAATCCTTCACACGTGGGGCAGGCGCCAACGGGATTATTGAAAGAAAAAAGATCCGGCACCGGCTCTTCAAACACGATTCCATCAAGCTCGAATTTATTCGAGAACTGAAGTTTCTCCGTTTCGTTGATGAGCAGGAAAACTTCGCCCTCTCCTTCGTAAAAGGCCGTTGTAACCGAATCGGCTATGCGGTGCAGATCGTCGTCGTCAAATTCTTTGGCCACGAGGCGGTCTATCAGCACAAATGCATCCCTGCCGGGTTTCCAGTTCTTCCTGATCTTCTCTTCGAGTAGGTCCTCGATGCGCAGCACCTCGCCGTTCACGTAGAGGCGCGAAAACCCTTTTTGCATAAGGATGTTCAGCTCTTCCGAAACTTTCCTGTTCACGTGCTGCCGAAAGGGAACGATCACCAGCACCTTATCGCCATGCGACCTGTTCCGGATGGCTTCCACCACATCCGACACATCATCTTTCTTCACCTGGCGGCCCGAAACAGGAGAGATTGTTCTTCCCGTGCGCGCAAATAACAGCCGCATATAATCGTATATCTCCGTCATGCTGCCCACGGTGGAACGCGGCGTGCGGGTAATTACTTTTTGCTCTATGGCGATGGCGGGGCACAGGCCCTTGATATAATCCACATCGGGCTTCACCATTCGCGCCATGAACTGGCGCACGTAGGCGCTTAAGCTTTCTGCATACCGCCGCTGCCCTTCGGCAAACAGCGTGTCGATGGTCAGGGAAGATTTCCCGGAACCGGAAACGCCCGTGACCACTACCAGCTTGTTTCGTGGTATCGCGGCTGTTACATTCTTAAGATTGTGAACGCGTGCACCTTTTATAATGATGGAGTCCTTCACTTCCTGCGGTATCGTGGCTGCCGAGCGCCTCTTTTTCGTAGATATTGCCATAATTTGAGCGTACAAAATTATCGTCCCGGAGTGAATACTAAGTATAAATCTTTAGGAAACATCCCCAATAACTATAAAACAATTTCTAAAATTTGGAAATTTCATGAAAGTATCTATCTTTAGATGGTAATTTGTACTGCAAACGAGAAATAAACACACAGCCTATCGATTACACTCTTCTACTCAAGAAAAACCAATAAAACACTCTTAGAATCCATTTATATAATATCCTATCACCTTCAAAACTGTAGAAGTTTTATGAATTCCTCTTTACGTACGAAAACTGACCATGAGCTCATCCAGAATTTTCAGGATGGGGATTTAAACGCCCTGGAAACACTTGTGCTGAGGCATAAGGACAAGATGTATACATCTATCCTGTTCCTGGTGAAAGACAAGTACCTGGCAGAAGACATCTTTCAGGATGTGCTTATCAAGATCATCGACACCATTCGTGGTGGACGTTACACTGAGGAAGGCAAGTTCCTTCCCTGGGCCATGAGGATCGCTCACAATCTTTGTGTTGACCATTTCAGGAAAGTTAAGCGCACCCCCGCCATTAAAACCAGCGACGATCGCGACATCTTTGAAGTGATCAACTTCACTGAAGAAGGCGCCGACGAAAAAATGATGAAGCGGCAGAGCCATGAAAGGGTTCGCCAGATGCTTGAGTTGCTGCCTGAAGACCAGCGCGAGGTAATCATCCTCCGTCATTACGCGGATCTTTCTTTTAAGGAGATCGCATCGCTGACCAACTGCAGCATCAATACCGCTCTCGGTCGCATGCGCTACGGCCTCATCAACCTCAGGAAGATGATGGCGCAAAAGAAAATAGCGTTGTAAGTAAACTAAATATTTTTTTAGAAACCCTTTCCGTTTTGGAAGGGGTTTTTTGTTGGGCAATGGGCAATGGGCAATGGGCAATAGGCAGTAATTTGGTAGTTAAATAACTGTACTATGT
>CAMPGT010000183.1 GCA_946885665.1 uncultured Chitinophagaceae bacterium
CCCTTGCAGAAAACTTATCTTTTTGCTAAAAAACCCGTAGAAACCGCCCTTTTTGACGCTAAAAACTTTTTTGAACAGCCGTTTTTGTCGTTTATTTGCACTTCCTAAAATATATTAAATGGAATCATTACGCTTCAAAGCTATCAACGACCTTACCAACTCTGCCAATGGGAAAGAGGTCGTACGCGCCACCAAGATTACTGCAATTTTCAACGAAAATGTATTTACCCTCAAAGTGGCAAGGGAGTTCCTGAGTGATGAAGCCTACAAGAGTCTTGTGGCTTCGGTAAAGGGTGCCAAGAAAATTGACCGCTCTGTAGCCAACCAGATCGCATCCGGTTTAAGGCAGTGGGCCGAGCTGAAAGGCGTAACTCATTTTACACACTGGTTCCAGCCGCTTACGGGCTCATCTGCAGAAAAACACGACTCATTCTTCACGCTGAAAGGCGATGGAACGCCCATCGAAACCTTCGACGGCGACACACTGATACAACAGGAACCCGACGCTTCCTCCTTTCCAAGCGGCGGCCTGAGGGCAACCTTTGAAGCACGCGGATACACTGCCTGGGACCCGTCGTCTCCGGCATTCATCATGGATATAGCGCAGGGCAAAACGCTTTGCATACCCACCATCTTCGTTTCCTACACCGGTGAGGTGCTCGATTACAAGGCGCCCCTGCTGAGGGCCCTTGAAGCACTGAACAAAAATGCTGTCGAAGTATGCAACTACTTCGATAAAAATGTTACCAAGGTTACCGCAACACTTGGCTGGGAACAGGAATACTTTGTGGTGGATGAAGCGATGTTCAATGCACGCCCCGACCTTATCGCGAGCGGCCGCACGGTATTCGGGCACGCCCCCGCAAAGGGACAGCAGCTCGAGGATCATTATTTCGGCTCCATCCCCGAGAGAGTGTATGCCTTCATGCGCGATTTTGAAACAGAATGCTACCGCCTCGGCATTCCCTTACGGACAAGGCACAACGAGGTGGCGCCCGCGCAGTTCGAATGTGCGCCCATCTTTGAAGAAGTAAGTTTGGCCGTTGACCATAACACCCTCCTGATGGATATTATGGATCGCGTAGCCAAGAGACATAAATTAAAGGTGCTTCTTCATGAGAAGCCCTTCGCCGGCATCAACGGAAGCGGCAAGCACAATAACTGGAGCATGGCAACCGATACCGGCGTCAACCTCCTGGCCCCGGGTAAAACGCCCAAGACCAATCTCATGTTCCTCACCTTTTTTGTCAACACCATCAAGGCCGTTCACGAATACGCCGACATACTGCGCGCATCCATCGCCTCTGCCGGCAACGACCACAGGCTGGGTGCAAACGAGGCACCTCCTGCCATCATCTCGGTGTTCATCGGGCAGTACCTCTACAAGGTGCTCGAAGATGTGAAGCAGAGAGTGGGCGATAAATTCGACGAGCAGGATGAAGCCATCCTCAAACTCGACCTGCACAGGAGCATTCCCGAATTGCTCCTCGACAATACCGACAGGAACCGTACATCGCCGTTCGCGTTCACCGGTAATAAATTCGAGTTCCGTGCAGTGGGTTCGGCGGCAAATTGCGCCAACGCCATGACCGTTCTCAACACCATCATGGCACAAACACTGAAAGAATTCAAGAAAGATGTTGACGCCCTGATCGAAAAAGGCGAAAAGAAAGAGATCGCCATCATGCACGTGATCCGCGAATACATCGTCAGCAGCGAGAAGGTATTGTTCGAAGGCGACGGCTACAGCGAAGACTGGCACAACGAGGCAGAAAAGAGAGGATTGCCGAATGTACGCACCACCCCCTATGCGCTCGACTCAATGGTTACCGACAAGGCGAAGAAACTGTTTGAAAACAATAATGTGTACAGCCACGCGGAGCTTGAGGCGCGCCACGAAATAGAGCTCGAAAAATACATCAAGAAAGTACAGATAGAAGCCCGTATTATGGGAGAAATGGCCACCAGCCACATCCTTCCCGGAGCCATCCGCTACCAGAACGTGCTGCTCGACAATATCAGGGGTTTGAAGGACCTCGGCCTCGAAGACAGCGCCTACTCCAACCAAAAGCAGATCCTGATGAAAATATCAGAGCACATCAGCAAAGTGAGCGGATTGGTGGAAAACATGATAGACGCCAGGAAGAAAGCCAATGTGCTCACCAACACACGTGAAAAGGCAATTGCCTATTCCGAAAAGATCAAGAACGAATATTTCGATAAGATCCGTTATCACGTAGATAAGCTCGAGCTGTTGGTAGGCGACCACTACTGGCAGTTGCCCAAATACAGGGAGATGCTGTTCTTAAGATAATATCATTCGGATAATACCATCCCAACAATATAACCCCGGTTAACCCCGGGGTTTTTTGTTTTTGAACATGCCTGCAATGTTGAAAGTCATCCTTTGCCAGAAGTTTCTTCGGCTGTAAGGCATAGCCTCGTGCAGCGCCACACGATGAGTGATCACTATTTTCCAGAACTGTGAATGGTCCCTGCCATCGGGACCCGTGAGTGTTGACCGCAACTTTGTGTCCGATAAAATTTCGTTGTACACCGACTTGTTATACGTGGATTGATGCATCCACTGCTCGAGCATGTGCTGCTCGCCGGCAGTTATCTTTTTCCCTTCCGCAATTTCCTGCAGCACTGAACAGATATCTTCGTCCGATATTTTGTGATGCGATGCCATGCCGTAGCAGAAGTTTGGTCAATCAAATGTAAAAAAAGCCCAATACTTATTCCTGGTTCTTTTTTTGGAGGTTGCGGCATAAATTGATTCATCATTAAATAGTTCGTTTTAGCTTTAGCAACTATGAATACGATGCAACAAACCATGAGGTGGTACGGTCCGCAGGACCCTGTGAAGCTTTCGGACATTCGCCAGGCCGGATGCGCGGGTGTGGTAACGGCGCTTCATCATGTGCCGACCGGCGAAGTGTGGACGGTGGAAGAAGTGCGTAAACGACGAAAAGAAGTGGAAGACGCAGGAATGACGTGGGAAGTGATAGAAAGCCTGCCCGTGCATGAAGACATCAAAATGCGCAGCGGTGACTATAAGAAGTATATCAGCAACTACCAGGAAAGCCTCAGGAATGTTGCAGCATGCGGGCTCAACGTGGTGACGTACAACTTTATGCCGATACTCGACTGGATGCGAACCGACCTCGCCTATGCGATGCCCGACGGCAGCAAGGCGCTTCGTTTTGAAAAGTCGGCCTTCATTGCTTTTGACGTATTTCTTTTGAAACGAGAAGGTGCGGAAAACGATTACACCGCCGATGAATTGAAAAAAGCGAAAGCGAGGCTCGACAAAATGAATGACGACGAAAAGAAAAATCTCTTCGCGAACACTTTAATGGGCCTGCCCGGCAGGGACGATAGTTTTTCTGATGAGCGGATGCGCGCCGATCTCAAAACCTATGAAGGCATTGATGCGGCAACGCTGAAGCAGCATCTTTTTGAGTTTTTGAAAGAAGTGGTTCCGGTAGCCGAAGAGTATGGGTTGAAGATGGCCATTCATCCCGATGATCCCCCCTATCCTATCCTTGGCCTGCCGCGCGTGGTAAGCACCGAACAGGATGCGAGAGAACTTATTGATGCGGTACCTTCGCCTGCAAACGGGCTGTGTTTTTGTACGGGGTCGTATGGTGTGCGGGCAGATAATGATTTGCCGGGGATGGTGAAGCGGCTCGGTGAGTATATTCATTTTGTTCATTTGCGCAGTACAAGGAGGGATGAGGAAGGAAATTTTTACGAAGCGGACCATCTTGCGGGTGATGTAGACATGTACGCGGTGGTAAAAGAAATTGTGCTGTTGATGAAGAGGAGGAACGTGTCTATTCCGATGAGGCCGGATCATGGCCACCAGATGCTGGACGATCTTGGCAAGAAAACAAATCCCGGGTACTCGGCCATTGGACGGCTGAGGGGGCTTGCCGAGCTTCGCGGGCTGGAGTTGGGGATTTTGAGGAGCATGTAGGGAGCTCTCGCAAAGGCGCGAAGATTCGCAAAGGTATCCCCTGCTGGCGCGGTGGACCCCAAAAACAAATAAAAAAATATTCAACCAACCATCAAAATCTATCCCTATGCGTTCATTTCTCGATGAGAATTTCCTGTTGGAATCAAAAACCGCGGAGCGGCTCTATCATGAATTTGCGAAGGAAATTCCCATCATCGATTACCACAATCACCTGCCTCCGCAGGAGATAGCCGAAAACAAGCAATTCGGGAATATCACACAGGCATGGCTGTACGGCGATCACTACAAGTGGCGCGCAATGCGCACATGCGGAGTGGATGAATCATTCATCACCGGTAACAAACCCGATTACGAAAAATTCGGGCAATGGGCGGCAACGGTTCCCTACACACTCAGAAACCCATTATTTCATTGGACGCATCTCGAACTGAAAAGATATTTCAACATCGATGACCTCCTGAAAAATTCCACTGCCAAAAAAATCTACGACGACGCATCAGAAAAGTTGCAGTCGCCCGAATATTCCGTACGTAATTTACTGGCGAAGATGAACGTGGAACTGCTTTGCACCACCGACGACCCAACAGATACGCTCGAGTTTCATAAAAAGATAAAAGAAGATGGTTTTGAGGTGGAGGTGCTGCCTGCTTTCCGCCCCGATAAGGCAATGAGCACCGATCCACAACTATTGACCGGCTATGTAAAGAAACTGGAGGCCGCAGGCAACGTCTCCATCAGCACATTCGACGAATATTTATCTGCATTGAAAGGAAGGCACGATTACTTTGCCTCTGTGGGTTGCAGGGTTTCCGATCACGGTCTCGATCATTTATTTTCGGATGATTTTACCGAACAGGAAACGAAGTCCACATTCAAAAAACTATTAGCAGGACAAGTGCCGGATGAAGGCGAGCAGCTTCGGTTTAAATCGGCGATGCTGTATCATTTCGCAACATGGGACCATGAGAAGGGATGGGTGCAGCAATTTCATGTTGGCGCCTTGCGAAATGCGAATTCCAGAAAGCTGAAAGAGCTGGGCCCGGATACGGGATGGGATTCTATTGGTGGATTTTCCCAGGCAAAATATTTAGCGAAATTTCTTGACAGCCTCGATAAAAAGAACACGCTGGCAAAAACGGTGATCTACAATCTTAACCCTTCCGATAATGCCATATTCGCCACGATGCCCGGTAATTTTAATGACGGAAGTGTTGCAGGGAAAATTCAGTGGGGATCGGCGTGGTGGTATCTTGATCAAAAGGAGGGAATGATCAACCAGATGAATACGTTGAGCAGCATGGGTGTTATTTCGAAGTTCATTGGAATGCTGACGGATTCAAGGAGCTTTCTTTCGTTTCCGCGACATGAATATTTCAGGAGGATATTGTGTAATTTATTCGGACAGGATATCGAAAAAGGCGAATTACCGAATGACGTCAACTGGACGGGAAAGATTATACAGGATATTTGCTATAATAATAACAAACATTATTTCGGATGGGAGTGATGGGCAATGGGCAATAGGCAATAGGCAATGGGCAATGTCCTCCCCCGGTCCCTTTGGGACCACCCCCTCCAGAGGGGGAAAGTAAGAGCATATCCCCCGCTGGCGGATTTCACGCGATGCCGCAATGAAGGTCGCAAAGAAAAGAGATCGCAAAGCATATCCCCCGCTGGCGGGGGTGGCGCGAAGCGCCGGGGGTGGACAATCGGCAAACGGCAAACGGCAATCGGCAAAAATGATAAATAAATAAACAAACAACTTACACCATCACCTTCATTCTTTCCCTCGCCCATTTCAAAGCAATATCTAACTGCTCCTTCATCGTAAGATTAGAATTATCCAGCACAAGCGCATCGGAGGCCTGGCGCAGCGGACTTGCGCTGCGATGAGAATCTATATAATCACGCATCTCAAGATTTGTTTTCACCTCATCGATCGTGATATTCGGATTCTTTTCGTAAAGCTCTTTAAATCTCCTTTCCACACGAATCTCATTATCCGCAGTCATAAAAATCTTCAACTCTGCGTGAGGAAACACAACAGTACCGATGTCTCTTCCATCCATCACAATTCCCTTATTCCTTCCCGCCACCTTCTGCCTGCGAACCGCAAACTCGCGCACTTCTTTTATCGCGGCCACCTCACTCACCTTTTCAGCCACCACGAGATCGCGAATAACATACTCAACATTCTCACCATTGAGATGTGTCTCACTCATCTCGCTCTTGGGGTTGTATATAAATTCGATATTGATATCCCTGAGCGCCGCTTCAACGGCTTCAATATTCGTCCAATCAATATGGTTGCGAAGAAAATATAAAGTGACGGCCCTGTACATGGCGCCGCTGTCAATATAAATATACCCGAGTTCCTTAGCCAGTTGTTTGGCAAGCGTACTTTTTCCGCATGACGACCACCCGTCTATTGTGATGATTATTTTCTGGGACACTGGCATTGTTTGAAATTCAAAGGTAAAAGTTATAAGTTGAAAACTTGTTCCAATGCAGTCAAATAAAAAAGGATACACATGGATTTGTTCCCTTGTGTATCCTTCTATTAAGTTGAGGCTTGCCCTCGAACAGTTTGAAGTTTTACGCTTCCGACTTCTCTTTCCTCGGCTCTTTCAGCGTGAACTGAATCCTGGTCTTATCTTCACTCATATCCGCAATCATCGTGTCACCTTGCTTAATGTTCAGGCTCAGGATCTCTTCAGCAAGAGGATCTTCCAGGTATTTCTGGATGGCCCTGTGCAACGGACGTGCACCAAACTGAACATCATATCCTTTCTCCGCGATAAAGTTCTTGGCTTCTTCAGTGAGCTCGAGTGTAAAGCCGAGCGTACTGAGTCTCTTCGTCACTCCCTTCATCAGGATGTCGATGATCTGGAAGATATTATCCTTGTTGAGCGAATTGAAGATGATCACATCGTCGATACGGTTAAGAAACTCGGGAGAGAATGTTCTCTTCAAAGCTTTTTCTATCACCGCCTTGTTATTTTCTTCACTGCTCTGCGTACGCGATGCTGTTGCAAAGCCCACGCCTTCACCAAAGTCTTTCAACTGCCGTACACCGATATTCGATGTCATGATGATGGTTGAGTTTTTAAAATCAACCTTGCGGCCAAGTCCGTCTGTCAACTGACCATCATCCAGCACCTGGAGAAGAATATTGTAAATATCCGGGTGTGCCTTTTCAATTTCATCGAGCAGGATCACTGAGTAAGGTTTCCTGCGCACCCTTTCGGTAAGCTGTCCGCCTTCTTCATATCCTACATATCCCGGAGGTGCGCCGATCAAACGGCTCACCGTGAATTTTTCCATGTATTCACTCATGTCGATCCTGATGAGCGCGTCTTCCGAATCGAACATGTAGCGTGCGAGCGCGCGTGCAAGTTCTGTTTTACCAACACCTGTGGGACCAAGGAAAATGAACGTACCGATGGGTTTCTTCGGGTCCTTCAATCCTACCCTGTTACGCTGGATGGCCTTCACCACTTTTTGGATGGCATCGTCCTGTCCAACCACCATACCTCTCATTTCTTCGGCCATCTTGCGAAGCTTTTCGCTTTCTGCCTGTACCATCCTCTTCACAGGAATGCCGGTCATCATGCTCACCACTTCGGCGATCGCCTCTTCATCTATCGGGTAGCGTTTGTGCTTGCTTTCTTCTTCCCAGTGATTCTTTGCCTTTTCAAGATCTTCCTGCAGGCGTTTTTCTGTATCGCGCAGGGAAGCAGCCTCTTCGAATTTCTGGCTCTTCACCACTTTGTTCTTTTCCACTTTCACATCCTCGATCTTCTTTTCAAGCTCAAGAATTTCCTTGGGTACGTTGATGTTTTTCAGGTGCACCCTCGCTCCCACTTCATCCATTACGTCGATGGCCTTGTCGGGCAGCAGGCGGTCGGTGATGTACCTGTCGCTAAGCTTCACGCATGCGTCAATGGCGTCATCACTATAATTAACAT
>CAMPGT010000184.1 GCA_946885665.1 uncultured Chitinophagaceae bacterium
CCCCGGCGCTCCGCGCCACCCCCGCCAGCGGGGGAAAGTAAAAAGCGTTCATCACGGTCGGCGGCGAAGGTCCACCCCCGGCGCTCCGCGCCACCCCCGCCAGCGGGGGAAAGTAAAAAGCGTTCATCACAATCGGCGGCAGGCAGTAAGCGGGCGACGGCAAAAGTTTCCCCCGCTGGCGGGGGTGGCGCCGAAGGCGACGGGGGTGGACGTAAAAAAAAACCAGACCTCGCAAACGCTCCTAAAGCGCCGTTTCCCGAAACCATGTCACCCATGCTGGCCACACTGATAGACAAACCCTTCGATGAGCCGGGATGGCTCTATGAAATCAAATGGGACGGTTATCGCGCAGTGGCCCTTTGCAACAAGGGCGACGTCAACCTCCTCTCGCGCAACAACAAATCATTCAACGATAAATTCTATCCCGTTTACGATGCCGTGAAAGCATGGAAGGCCAATGCCGTTGTAGATGGCGAAATTGCCGTACTCAACAACAAAGGTGTTTCGCATTTCGGATCATTGCAGAACTGGCGAAGCGAAGCCGACGGCGAATTGGTGTATTACGTATTCGACCTGCTGTGGCTCAATGGCCATGACCTTACACAACTTCCTCTTACGGAAAGAAGGGAATTTTTGAGGCAAATTCTTCCGCCCGAAGGAACCATCCGCATGAGCGAAAATTTTGAGGCCAGCGCACACGAGTTCATGGAAGCCGCAAAGGAAATGGGATTGGAAGGAGTGATCGCCAAGAAGGCCGACAGCGTTTATCGTCCGGGCGACAGAACCCGCGAGTGGCTGAAAATAAAAGTTAATTTGCGGCATGAAGTGGTGATTGGCGGTTACACCGTTAACGACGGCACCAACAAATTGTTCAGCTCCTTACTGGTAGGCGTACACGAAAACGGGGAGCTTGTTTACACGGGCAAAATAGGTACGGGGTTCAATGTGAAAACACAGCAGGAGATGATGGCGAAATTCAAGCCCCTGGTAACTGACAAAAGTCCTTTCAGTACTACGCCGGACGTGAACAAACCCTCCCGTTTCCGACCAAATCCGCCCAATGCAACAGTCACCTGGCTGAAGCCGGAACTGGTGTGCGAAGTGAGCTATACGGAGGTTACCAGCGATGGAGTAATGCGCCATCCTTCGTTTGAAGGAATGCGGGAAGACAAAAAACCAAAAGACGTTATGAGAGAGAAACCGGTTAAAACTGAAGAAGCGGTGAAGGCGGCAAACGGCAAGCGGCAATCGGCAAAGAAAAAAGGGCAAACCACAAAGACAAAAGATACCACGCAACTCATCAAACCCGTCTCGTCCAAAGAACGAAAAACTTTACTCAATCCCACCGAAAAAACACAGGTAAAAATCATCAACGGCCACGAGCTGAAATTCAGCAACCTCAACAAGATCTACTGGCCAAAAGAAAAATACACCAAGCGCGACCTGCTGAACTATTATTACCAGGTGGCGCCCTACATCTTGCCCTACCTCAAAGAACGGCCCCAATCACTCAACCGCTACCCGAATGGGATTAACGGCGAAAGCTTTTATCAAAAAGATGTTACCGGAAAAGCACCTGAATGGGTGGAACTCTTTCCTTATACCACCAGTGATGAAAAGGACAAGAATTACATGCTGTGCAATAAGGAAGCGGACCTGATGTACATGGTGAACCTCGGATGCATCGAAATACATCCATGGAGCAGCACCCGCGATAATCCTGACAACCCCAACTGGTGCCTGATAGATCTCGATCCTGGTGATGACAGCACTTTTGAACAGGTGATCCAGGTGGCGCAGGTCACCAAATCGGTACTGGATTCGATTAAAGTGAAAGGATATTGCAAAACGTCCGGCTCGACCGGCATGCACATTTACGTTCCCCTGCAACCGAAATTCACCTATGATGAATGCCAGATGTTTGCGCGCTGGGTGGCCACACGGGTGCATGAGCAGCTTCCTGATATTACCAGCATCGAAAGGATAGTGAAAACCAGGAAAGGCAAATTGTATGTGGACTTTTTGCAGAACCGGCCGGGAGCAACGCTGGCAGCACCATATTCTGCCCGTCCCAAACCTGGGGCTACGGTGTCAATGCCGCTTCACTGGGAAGAAGTGAAAAAAGGGCTGAAGCTGAAAGATTTCACTATCAAAAATGCAGTGGAAAGGCTGAAAAGGGAGGGAGATATCTTCAAACCCGTGCTCGGTAAAGGAATAGATTTATTGAAAGTGCTGAAACAACTTGACACTTAATCATAAACATATTCTATCCTGCCCATCACCTGCCGGTGCTTGTTGAAGCACGTCTCTTTCGTTTTCAACTTTCCTTCGCCGTATTCATAATACCACTTCTGGTAATCGTCACTCCCTTCGGGGATCACCATCATCGATGAGATATCATCCGCTTCATTGTATTCAAAAATATAAAGCGGCAGCAGCCTTTTGGCTTTTTCATTGTAGGTGACCACGTCGGTTAATCTTCCTTTGTTGTCATAATAGTAGTAATAGGAAGGCAGGTGCCGGCCGTTGCGCACGCTGTTCTCTTCCGCCACGTTGCCATTCTCATCCAGTGTAAAATTTACATGGGTGGTGTCGGAACCGTTCCTGATGCGCAGCATTTTGTTGGGGCGGCCCTGCACGTCATACAACCACATATGTACCTCATTTTCCTGGTGGTGACCCGGCGAAGTGGAAACATTGACGATCTTTGAGATGCTGCCGGCATCATTATAAATATAACTGCTCTCACTCCCGGAGCCTTCGAGTGTGTCGACAGTCTTTATCAGTTGTCCGCCTGCATTGAAAAAAGTGGTTAGTTGCGATTCGCCCTCCAGCGGTGTGTTAAATGCAGTTTTGATGATGGTGAAGTTGGAAGTGATTGACTGGCTGCCCTGGAAACCAGGCGTCGGTTCGCCGGAACCCTCATAGCTCAACACTTTAACGCTCCGCACTTTCTGCATGCGGTATTTTTTGATGCGTTCTGTTGTCTGCCGCGAAGTGACGATGTCCTTGTAGTAATATTGGGCTTGCGATTCAAGGGTAAGGAACAGGCAAATGATTCCGAGTAGTCTGATCATCATGCGCGCAATATCCTCTCTTTTTCACATATCTGGCATCGGAATGCGTATTTTTAGCAAAATTTCGACTTAAAACGGCAGGTATGGAACAGGCAACGGCGGCGGCATTCACCAGATTAAAAGAAATCATGGACGAACTTCGCGAAAAATGCCCGTGGGACAGGAAGCAAACGCTGCAATCGCTGCGGCCGCAAACCATCGAGGAGTTGTATGAGCTGACGGAAGCGGTTACCCTCCACGATTGGCAGGCGATGAAGGAGGAACTGGGCGACGTAATGATTCACATTCTTTTTTATTCGAGGATAGCGAGCGAGCAGGGAAAGTTTACCATCAGGGATGTGCTCGAATTTGTTTCCGCCAAGCTTATCAGCAGGCACCCTCATATTTACGGATCGGTGGAAGTAAATGATGAAGAAGATGTTAAAAGAAACTGGGAAAAGCTGAAACTGAAGGAAGGTAAAACCTCGGTATTAGGTGGCGTTCCGGTTGCTTTGCCGGCAATGGTGAAGGCGGCCCGGCTGCAGGAAAAATCAAAGCAGGTTGGATTTGAATGGGATAACAGGGAACAGGTGTGGGAAAAGGTAGAGGAGGAGATGAACGAGCTAAAAGAGGCGGTTGCCGACGCCAACGCCGACAGGATAGAAGATGAATTTGGTGATGTGCTGTTTTCTCTGGTCAATTATGCACGGTTTTTGAATGTCGATGCCGAGAACTCGCTGGAAAGAACCAACAGGAAATTTATCTCCCGGTTTACAGAAATGGAAAAAAAGGCGCTTCAGCTCGGCAGGCCCCTCGCTGAGATGACCCTCGGCGAAATGGATGAAATCTGGAACTCAATTAAAAAACAAAACAACGGTACTTGAAAGATCTTTTTATAAGTCTTGGCGGCCGGCGGCTGTTTTTTTTAGTAGCTGCAGTTGTGCTGTTCCTGGCGGCCCTGTTGATCAATGAGTTTATCATCACCAGCACATCATCGCGTTACTACGCCCGGCTGATACAACGCGACATTATTTCGAAAGAAAAGGATTTTCAGCAACTGGCCCACGATACGTCCCTCTTGTATTCGCTTATCAACCGCACTTATAACGAAAAAACGCTAAAGTCGGTGATAGACAAGGAGAAGGGCTACCTCTTTTTCATTTACGACAAAGACACTGCCTCCGAACACAAACTGCTTTTCTGGAACAGCCAGCAGGCACTTCCTCCCATCAACATCATGAACGAATCGGATGCGAGCAGGATGGTGCGCCTGAACAACGGACTGTACGTACACACCAGCAAGCTGATCCAGGTGGGCGACAACAAATTACTCTCGCTCGAAGGATTGATACCGATAATGTGGCAGTACTTCGTTGAAATAGAAAACCTGCAGAAGGAGTTTGCTGCCTACCCGGAAGCGGGAAAGCGGGTAGAGGTGTCGTACACGCCAACGGAATACCCGATCAAAAGTTCGTACGGTAATATTCTTTTCTACCTGCAGAAAACAACGGTTGACCAGCAGGAAACAAGCTGGTGGTCGAGGATCGTCACGTTTCTCGGCATCTTCCTCCTCATCATTTATGTACATCAGACCGCGAGTTATATAAACGCCAGGAACGGACTCATTTCATCATTCGCATTCCTTACAACCATGGTCATTTTGATGCGGGTGGTCACTTATTATGACCCGGGCCTGCTGCACCTCCGGTCGTTTGAACTTTTCGACCCGTCAATTTACAGTTCCAGCTTTGTGTTCAGCTCGCTTGGCGACCTGATGATCAACAGTATCCTCTTTTGCTGGCTGATGCTGTTCATCAGCCGCAGGCTGCCGACCGACAAAATACAACCGCTCCGACCCAAATGGCTGGGCTGGCTGTGCATCGGTATTGCGCTGATGGTATTGGTGAGCGGTACGTTTGTGTTTGCGGATATATTGCAAAGCCTGGTGGCCGATGCGCAGATGTCGTTTAACGTCACAAATTTTTTCAGCCTCACCAAATACAGTGTGCTCGGCTTCCTGATACTTGGTATCCTGTCGCTCAGTTATTTTTTCTTTTCGCAGGTGATCTTGAATGTCATTAAAAGGCTGAGCGAGGGTTCCACCTATTTTATTATCCTCGTTACCGCGTTTGTGGGCCTCGCCATCTTGACGTTTACCAGGAACACGGCGGTGCTTGAACTGAATCTTTATGTTCTTATCTGGCTGGTGGTGTACATCCTGATGATGCAGCAGAAAATATTTTCAGGCATCAACCAGCGGTTTAACGTGTCCGAGGTACTGTACTGGCTCTTTGTATTTTCATTCTCGATTACCGGGGTGATCATTTTTGAAAACAAAAAGATAGAATTCGAGCAGCGGAAGCTATTCGCGGAAAAACTATCCCTGCGCGCAGACCCCTCGAGCGAACGGTTGCTGAGCATAGCGCTCACCTACTTCGACAACGATTTTTTGCAAAGGAATTTCGAGCGGTTCAAAAACCCGCTCACCAACAGGGAACTGAAGGACAGCATCATCCAAAAGAGTTTCAGCGCCTATCTCGATAAGTACGATACGAGAATATTTACGTTTGACGCTTCTGAAAAGCCGCTCTCCAACCACAGCCCGGTTTCTTACGACACGTTGAATACAATCTTCAGTATCCAGGGCAAAGAAACCAGCATCGCCGACCTGAAATATTTTGAGAAGTCGTTCGACAAGTTTTCTTACATCTACAAGAAGGATGTAGTCGACAGCTTTGGAATGAATACGGGATATTTCTTTGTGTTGTCGGAACCCAAGCGTTACAAGAGTGACGCACTGATACCGGAGCTTTTCAGGCAAACAAAAGAGCTCGTTCCCGAGTATTCGCCGGGTTACTATTATGGTGTGTACAGCGACATGGACCTGATCAGTTATTACAATGATTATCCATTTCCCACGAAGCTGTCGGAAGACCAGGTGCCCAAATTTGAATTCGAAACGCGAAAGCACCTCGATTATGAAGAACTGTGGTACCGGCACTCTGCCGACAAAGTGGTGGTGATTGCCAAAAAAGACAATTCGTTTATCGAGGGCATCACGTTGTTTTCGTGGTTGTTCAGTACGTTCATCCTGCTGCTGTTCATTTACCGCACCACTGCGTTCCTGGTGAGGTCGCGATTCAAAATGGGCGCACTTTCAGAATATTTCCAGTTCAGCATACGATCGCAGATTCACAGCACGATCCTGATGGTGAGCTTGTTGTCGTTCATCATCATCGGTATCGCCACTATTCTTTTCTTTATCAAAAGATATGACAGGAACAACCAGGATAAGCTAAGCCGCGCCATACAGATTATGGTGAACGAAGTGCAGAACCAGCTTGCCGGCCGCAGCCGGTTCAACAATAGTGTACTGTTGTTTGAAACCGGCGCCAACCAGCAGGTGGAGCAACTGATGCAGGAAATTTCGGAGATACACGGCACGGATGTAAACCTGTACGATACGTCGGGAACGTTGCGCGTGTCGTCGAACCCGCTTATCTATAATAAGGGGGTGCTGAGCGAGAAAATGAATCCTGTGGCCTTTCACAATTTGAATAATTTAAAGGCGGTCCAGTTTGTTACGGATGAGCAGATGGGTAAGGTGGATTACATCAGCGTTTATTCGCCGGTGCGCGATGAGGAAGGTAACGCCTATGCCTACCTGAATATTCCGTCGTACAGTACCCAGGGCGAGCTGAAGCAGGAGATCTCGAACTTCCTGGTGACCATCATCAACCTCAATGCATTTATCTTCCTGGTGGCGGGGGCCATCGCGCTGTTCATCACCAACCGGATCACCCATTCCTTCACGCTCATCGGTCAGAAGATGCGTGACATCAACCTGCAAAAAATTAACCAGGAGATACAATGGAACAGGAAGGATGAAATTGGTGAACTGGTAAACGAATACAATAAGATGGTGCACAAGCTCGATGAAAGTGCGGAGGCGCTCGCAAAGAGCGAGCGGGAAGGCGCCTGGAGGCAGATGGCGAAGCAGGTGGCGCACGAGATCAAGAACCCGCTTACGCCGATGAAGCTGAGTATCCAGTACTTGCAAAAAGCCATTGATAATAATTCACCGCAGGTGAAGGAGATGACGGCGAGCGTGGCGAGTACGCTCATCGAGCAGATCGAGCACCTTTCGAAGATCGCATCCGACTTTTCGCAGTTTGCGAATATCGGTAACCAGCGTAACGAAGTGTTTGACCTGCACGAGGTGCTGTATTCGCTGGCGTCTTTATACGACCCGATGGAACATCTTGATTTTTCGTGGGAGCCGGTTCCGGAGAAAGTGATGATGTTTGCCGATAAGACGCAGCTCAACAGGTTGTTCACTAACCTAATGCAAAATGCCATTGAGGCGCCTGAAAACCAGTTGGAAAGAAAGATACTGGTAAAAGAACGCATCAATGGAGAGAATGTGGTGGTGAGTATTCATGATAATGGGGGAGGGATACCTGTACAAACGCGCGACAAGATATTCATGCCCAATTTCACGACGAAGTCGTCGGGTACGGGGTTGGGATTGGCGATGAGCAAGAGTATTGCGGAGCAGTCGCAGGGCGACATCTGGTTCGAAACTGTTGACGGCGACGGGACGATATTTTTTGTGAAGCTGCCGTTGTATAAGGGGCGTGAGGCGTGAGACGGGAGACAGGAGACGGAAGACGAAAGACGGCAAAGTGTATCCCCCGCTGGCGGGGGTAGCGCGAAGCGCCGGGGGTGGACCCGAGAAACGGCAAACGGCAATCCGCAATCGGCAATCGGCAATGAGTTGACCTCTGCTTTACCTTTTAACTTTTCTCCCTTCAAGAAACGCCTCAAACTCCTTCAACG
>CAMPGT010000185.1 GCA_946885665.1 uncultured Chitinophagaceae bacterium
ATCCCGGATCATGCGCAAGCAGTTCTTCGAATAAACCGCGCGCCACTTCCTCTTTGCCGAGTTTGATATATTCCAGTCCCAGGGCATGCTTCAAAAAAGAATCATCAGCATTCGCGAGCAGCATCTCCTTTATCTTCTCAATTCTATCCATTTCTTCGCCTAAAAATTGTTTATATGATGAAAATTCTTTTGGTTTGCAGGGTTTAGTTGCATAAACAACTTTATAAATGCTTACATTATGAAGATCCTGGTTTGTATCAGCAAAACGCCAGACACCACGGCAAAAATAGCCTTCACCGATAACAATACGAAATTCGCAGAAGCCGGCGTGCAATGGATAATTAATCCGTACGACGAATGGTACGCCCTCGTGCGCGCGATTGAATTGAAGGAAAAAGATCCTTCCACCATCATCCACCTGGTAACTGTTGGCGCCGCCGATACCGAACCCATCATCAGGAAGGCACTGGCCCTCGGCGGCGATGAAGCATACCGCGTTAATGCCACGCCACACGACAGCTACTATGTGGCCGCTCAGATTGCCGGGATGGCAAAAGAGGGTAATTACGATCTCATTTTTACAGGGAAAGAAACCATTGACTATAACAGTTCATCCGTAGGAGGAATGTTGGCTGAGCTGTTGGGATTACCGTTTATCAGCCTTGCCACAAAATTTGAGCTGAATGGCACCTCGGCTACACTTCATCGTGAGATAGAAGGCGGCGACGAGGTGGTGGAGGCATCACTGCCGCTGGTGGTAAGCTGTCAGAAAGGAATGGCAGAACAAAGAATACCGAATATGAAAGGCATCATGGGTGCGCGTACAAAACCGCTGAAGGTGAGTGAACCCGTAGCTGCGGAACCGCTGACCAGCATCGTTTCATTCGAGCTGCCGCCGGCTAAGGCAGGTGTAAAGCTCGTTCCTGCCGACAACCCCGCAGAATTGCTGCGGCTGCTGCATGAAGAAGCGAAGGTCATTTGATTTCATCAAACTTAAAAACAAGCTATGCCGGTTTTAATATTCCTCGATCAGTCGGAAAATACGCTGAAGAAAACAACTTCCGAAGTGATGAGCTACGGTGCGCAGGTGGCGGCACAATTGGGAACCACAGCAGAAGGCGTTTTGCTCGGCACCTTCAACGGCGACGTTGCCGCACTGGGCAAATATGGTGTCGGCAAAATACATCATGCCAATGATGCTTCTCTCGACCATCCTGACGGCGAGGTATACACGAATATCATTTGCAAGGTTGCGGAAGACATTGGTGCTAAGGTCATCATCTTCTCGCAAAATTTGCACGGCAGGGCCATTGCCCCGCGGGTTTCGGCAAAATTGAAGGCCGGCCTGGTGGCGGGCGCGGTAGGACTGCCGGATACGTCAAACGGATTTGTGGTGAAAAAAAATGTATTCTCGGGAAAAGCGTTTGCGAACATTGCCGTGAATACCGACATAAAAATCATTTCGCTGAACCCGAATTCCTTTCAGGCCTCCGGGAACGGCGGCACGGCCGAAGTGGTGGCGCTGACGGTAGCGCCGGCGCCGGCCAGAACAAAAGTGCAGGCGGTTAACAAATTGTCGGGCGCTATCCCGCTGAGCGAGGCCGAGCGCGTGGTAAGCGGCGGCAGGGGCCTGAAGGGACCGGAAAACTGGAAGATGATCGAAGAGCTGGCGTCACTGCTGGGCGCCGCAACGGCCTGCAGCCGGGCAGTGACCGATGCCGGATGGAGGCCTCACCACGAACACGTAGGCCAAACGGGCCTCGCCATTGCGCCCAACCTGTACATGGCCATAGGGATATCGGGCGCCATCCAGCACCTGGCGGGTGTAAACAGGAGCAAGGTGATTGTGGTGATCAACAAAGACCCCGAGGCGCCTTTTTTCAAAGCCGCAGATTACGGTATCGTTGGCGATGCGTTCGAGGTGGTGCCGAAGATGATCGAGGAGCTGAGGAAGAGATGACGGGCAATGGGCAATGGAATAAAAAATACATTAATTTTTTATCTTTATTTTAATCGCCAATGCATCGGTACGACAATCACTTATAAATAATTGTGAAAAGCTTTTTTAAATAATTCTGAAAATCTTATTGCCGATTGCCCATTGCCCACTGCCGCCGTCCCCTCCCCTCAATTTTTCAGGAAATTCTTGTACGTTTGTAGTTATTAACTAAATGACAACCGCCCGAATACATCGCAACAACCGGGTTAATGTTTATATGAAGAAAATAGAGTTGGAAATAGTGGCATTGTCTCATAGCATAACCCAAACTCATTCCTATGCTGTGGTGTTGGGTGAAGTGAATGGATTGCGCCGTTTGCCCATCGTAATCGGTGGATTCGAAGCCCAGGCTATCGCCGTGGCACTGGAAAAAATGCACCCGAGCCGGCCCCTTACACACGACCTGATGAAGAACTTTATGAGCGCCTTCAACATAGATCTGCAGGAGATCATCATCTGCGACCTGCAGGAAGGCATCTTCTATTCCAAGCTGCTCTGCGTAAGTGAACACGACACCGTGGAGATAGATTCCCGCACCTCCGATGCGCTGGCCCTGGCGGTCAGGTTCGGCTGCCCCATCTATACCTACGATAATATATTGGAAAGCGCCGGCATCCTGATGGAAGATTCGACAGGTAAAAAGAAAATCGCCCGCGAAGCGGTCACTACCGAAACGTCCAGGGGCTCCGACGACCTGCGCGCCTTATCTGTCGAAGAGCTTAACCACCTGCTGAACGAGGTGCTGGAACAGGAAGATTACCTGCGGGCAATAGCCATCCGCGACGAGATCAACAGCCGCAAAAAATCACGATAAATACCTTGGTCCTTTTCCCAAATTGCAAAATCAACCTGGGCCTGCATGTGCTCGAAAAAAGGACCGACGGCTACCACAACCTCGAAACAGTATTCTTTCCGCTTTCCCTCAAAGATGCGCTGGAAATCAACGCCTGCCCCGTACTGAAGCATATTCCTCCGCAGGAGTTCGAGCTGAACATTTCCGGGCTCCCCATCCCCGGTGACCCATCATCAAACCTTTGCACAAAGGCGTGGCAACTCATCAAAAAAGACTTCCCCGGCATTCCACCCGTCAAAATGCACCTCCTGAAGGCCATTCCCCCCGGCGGCGGACTCGCAGGAGGATCATCGAACGGTGCCTTTACCCTGATGCTCTTAAATGAATTGTTCGACCTTAAAATAGGCCGGCAGCAGCTCATGAATTACGCGCTCCGGCTCGGCAGCGACTGCCCTTTCTTCATCGTCAACAAACCGTGCTTCGCATCGGGCCGTGGCGAACTGCTCGAAGACGTGCAGGTAGACCTCTCCCGGTACAAATTTGTTTTGGTGCACCCCGGCATCCACATTGATACCGCCTGGGCGTTTTCCCGAATCGGATCCCCTCATCATTCCATGCCCCTCAAGGACGTTATTCAACGGCCTGTTGCATCCTGGAAGAACGAACTGGTGAATGATTTCGAGGCGCCCGTGTTTGAAGAATACCACGCCCTTGCAAAAATTAAAGAGTCGCTGTATACCGCCGGCGCCGAATATGCTTCCCTCACAGGTACGGGCAGTTGCGTCTTCGGCATATTCCATAAGGATGCGAACGTGAGCGGCCTTGATTTTGGAGGAGAATACAAAGTTTACCACCTGCATCCCGGTTCACCGGCATTTTAATTATCTTTGCAGAAATTCAGCGACATCATTACACGCGCCCACATATTGCATTTTCTTTCGCAGAATCTCGACTTCCTCGATCATCCCATCGGGTAACATCTATTTTTTTGCCGTCTCCCGTCTCCCGTTTTTTAAATTTAACCGCATACCATGCAACAAGTCGACAACCTGTCATCCAGGTCATCCTATTTTTTATCTCTTGAAGAAGATTACGGCGCCCATAACTACCATCCGCTTCCCGTTGTGCTAACCCGCGGCGAAGGTGTTTTCGTTTACGACGTGGATGGTAAACGATACTACGATTTCCTCAGCGGATATTCAGCGGTCAACCAGGGCCACTGTCATCCCCGCATCCTCGACACATTCACGAAGCAGGCAGCAAAGCTTACATTAACGTCCCGCGCCTTTTACAACGACCAGCTCGGCGAATTTGAAAAATACATCACCGGTTTGTTTGGCTACCAGAAGGTACTGCCGATGAACACCGGCGTTGAAGCTGTTGAGACGGCGATTAAATTATGCAGGCGATGGGCATACGACGTTAAACACATTGCCGCCGGCCAGGCGAAAATCATCGTCTGCGAAAATAATTTTCATGGCCGTACGGGCGCCGTCATTTCCTTTAGCAGCGATCCCTCCGCATACGCCGGATTTGGTCCGCTCATGCCGGGCTTTCTAAAAATTCCCTACAATGACCTCAATGCATTGCAGCGCGCATTGTCGGATAAAAATGTTGCGGGTTTCCTGGTGGAACCCATACAGGGTGAAGCGGGTGTGGTTTTACCCGACGACGGCTACCTGGCAGCCGCAAAACAGTGCTGTGAAGATGCAAACGTTTTGTTCATCGCCGACGAAATTCAAACCGGGCTCTGCAGAACCGGCGCACTCCTCTGCTGCGATCATGAAAATGTAAAACCGGACATCCTTATCCTCGGCAAGGCCCTGAGCGGGGGAATGATGCCCGTATCGGCAGTGCTGGCAAACGATGATATTATGCTCACCATCAAACCTGGCGAACACGGATCCACGTACGGAGGCAATCCGCTTGCAGCGGCTGTTTCCATTACAGCGCTCAGGGTATTGCTCGATGAATCAATGGCCGAAAATGCAATAGCCATGGGCCACCTCCTGCGGACGCAGCTAAAGAAGATTTCATCGGCGCTGGTAGCAGACGTGCGCGGCAAAGGATTACTCAACGCCATCACGATCCGTCATGGAGACAGCAACGCCGCATGGAACCTTTGCCTCATCATGAAGGAAAACGGCCTGCTGGCAAAACCCACACACGGCGACAAGATCAGGTTCGCACCGCCATTGCTTATCAATGAAGAACAAGTGACCGACACGGCAGACATCATCCGCCGATCAATTGTTAGCTTTGAAAATCAACACTGATTGGATTGGACGACAAAATACTTTTACGAAACATCTGCATCGGTCTTATTGACGGACTGATTATCCCGCTCGCGGCCGTTGCCGGATTATATGCGTTGTCGGCGACGCTTGCCACCATCGTCATTGCCTGCCTGGCCGTTTCCATTGCAGGAGCCATGACAATGAGCATCGGCGGCTTCATGGAGGCCCGAAAATATGAACCCGACACGTCTCCCTCATCATCGGGACTGGTGATCGGCCTCAGCTATTTCGCCGGCGGCAGCACCGTGTGTTTTCCGTTTTTGGTGAATACTGATACCACTGTTTCCCTTCAATGGGCAACGGCCGTGTCGCTGGTGCTGTTGTCGGTTGCCGGTTTTTTTGAATCGGCGATCCATGGAAAAAGCGGGTGGACCGGCGCCGTCAGGGTAGTGCTCACGGGCGCCGTGGCAGCAACGGCGGCGTTTCTTATCGCAAAATTATTTGTCTGATGTATTGCGGCTCTTTTGGTCATTGATGCGAAGGTCGGGCAGCAATGCGGCCAACAGCATCAGCACTGCACAGATCAGCATTATCCAAATGCCCGTTTGCCGTTCGGGACAAATGCCGACGTAACAGGCCGAAAAAATAAGGAACGTCCTGATGCCGAAGGCAACGATGATGCAGCACAGGAACACGTTCCACCGTTTCGCCCACAATCTCGGAACCAGGTAAAAAACAACGGAAATCACAGTGAGGATGATGAACACCTTTCCCGGCTTTCCGTACTGGTTATTTTGCGAATAAAAGCCGGTGAAGTATTGTTGGATGTCGGGATACCATGTCCAGTTGAGGGTACATGAAAAAACGAGCACGGCTGCTGCAACGATCCCAATCCATTGAGAATATTTCATGCGCAAATGTAATGGTGAACAAGAAGATGACGAAGCACTGTGCTACAAAGACTTTCTTTTGATTAGCACGAATGGGTTTTTAATTTTCTCCTTGCTGTTGTCGAGAATGAATTTAGCGGCGGTCTGCCCCATTTTCACATGGTCGGTAGTCATCACCGTAATGCCATCGAGCAATATTTCTTTCAGCGGACTGTCGTTGTACGAAATAATCCCCACATCCTTCCCGATTTCCAGGTTCTGCTCACGCGCCTTCCTGATCAGGCGGCACAGGTCGTTCTCTTCGATAACAATGTAAGCTTCGCGAGCACTTACCACAGTGTCGTCGTTGATCTCGGGCAATATGGCGTTTTTATAATTGTTCTGCATGCAGAATTTCCTGAAGCCCACCGGGATCTCAGGCGAATAGGCGTCTACGTCGGGATAAGCAAGGTACAGCTTGTCGTACTTGCCGAGCAGATCAAGTCCCTGCTCCAGGGCATCCACGATGTCGTTTTGAAAATCCTGGTACACCGCAGCAGAATTGAGGTCGGTGTAGGGAATATTTTTGTCGAGAATGATCAGTTGGTCGGACGGAATTGTTTTGATGATGGTGAGCGCCTCTGCCGGGTTATCATAAAAGTGCGGCATGATCACGAAATAATCGTAATCGTTCAGGTGATTAGAAATATGCTCTTTGAGGATGCCGGTATTGAAGTGATGGATCTTGATATCCACCGCCGCATTTTTTCCCAGCGTATCAACGAAGGCGTTGTAGATCTGGCGCTTGTAATTGCTGATCTTGCTGAAAAGAAGCAGCACCCTGTACGTGGTGTCGATATCCGTTTCGTTCACATAATAGCCCTTTCCTTTCACGGATGTGATGATACCCCTTTCGTGAAGGATGTTATACGCTTTCTGTACCGTGTCGCGCGCCAGGAAGTATTCGTTGCTCAGCTCGTTGATGGAATAGATCCGTTCTCCCTTTTTGTAATTGCCCCTGCGGATGGCATCCGTAATGGAGTTCACGATCTGGAGATAGATCGGCACGCTTTTCTCTGCATTGATGTTTAGTAATTTGCTCACCTTTTTTCGAAGTTAACGCAAGGTAGCAAAATGCTTCCATGCGGAATGAAGGTTTTAAACCTATCTTCGCCGCCCGAAACAGATTAGTGTTCAGTAATTCGACAGAATGGCTCTATTAGAAAAGCAACTGGTTGTTAAGAGATCCACATTGCCCGGCGCAGGCAACGGCCTGTTTACAAAGAAAGCGATACCGAAGGGCACGCGGATCGTTGAGTACAAAGGGCGCATCAGCAGTTGGAAAGACTCCGACCACCGCAATGGCGACAATGGATACATCTATTACGTGAAGCGCTATCATGTGATTGACGCGCTGCCGTACAAAAAGGCGCTCGCCCGTTATGCCAATGACGCGCGCGGCATTTCCAGGACGAAAGGCATTACCAACAACTCAGCGTACGAGGAAGATGGTTTGAAAGTTTACATCACGGCCACTAAAAACATACCCGCGAATGGAGAGATATTTGTTGGTTATGGAAAAGAATATTGGGATGTGATCAGGGAGAACCGGAGGGAGAAAGTGAAAGTGAAAGGTGAAAGGTTGAAGGTGAAAAGTGAAAGGTGAAAGGTGAGACGGGAGAATATCCCCCGCTGGCGGGGGTGGCGCGCAGCGCCGGGGGTGGACCGGCAAACATGAAACATTTTTCAGTTTTAACTTCTAACTTTTGCCCGAAGGGCAACAGAGAGCGGACACCCGCTCATTCCACAACAAAATCGAAAATCGCTCCAGCATCGGTGGTAGACTTAGTACTGCCGGCAGCATCGCTGGCTTCCTTTCCCCCATTCGGATAATGGCGCAGTATCAGCGAAAAAGTACCGGTTGCCGCGCTGGTGGTCGTCCACACACTCGTAATACCGAGCGGAACACCGTTGATGTC
>CAMPGT010000186.1 GCA_946885665.1 uncultured Chitinophagaceae bacterium
GCGCTCCGCGCCACCCCCGCCAGCGGGGGATACGTTTGCCGATTGCCCATTGCCGTTTCACGTCTTCCGTCTCCCGTCTCACGTCTCACGTTTCACGTTTCATCCCAACGTCACCAAATGCTGATCAAGTTCCGATTCGGTCTTGATGAGCACATCGCGCGGCTTGCTGCCCTGTCCCGACCCCACTACACCGGCTGCCTCCAGTTGGTCCATTAACCTGCCCGCCCTGTTGTAACCCAGCTTCATCCTCCTCTGTATAAGCGAGGTAGAACCCACCTGGTTTTGAACAATGAGGCGCGCGGCGTCCTCAAAAAGCGGGTCCCTTTCCAGTAAACTGAAATCCTTCGCTTCCATATCCTTCTCATCAATATACTCTGGCAAAAGGAATGCCTGCGCGTAACCACGCTGGCTCCCCACAAATTCGCAGACGCTGTCCACCTCCGGCGTATCCACAAAAGCACACTGCAGGCGGGTAATGTCGCCGTTGTACGACACCAGCATGTCGCCCTTGCCGATAAGCTGCTCCGCGCCACCCGTGTCGAGGATGGTCCTGGAATCTATTTTCGAAGACACCTTAAAGGCAATGCGCGCGGGGAAATTAGCCTTAATGGTACCAGTGATGATGTTCACCGACGGACGCTGCGTAGCGATGATGAGATGAATGCCCACCGCACGGGCAAGTTGCGCCAGCCGCGCAATCGGCATCTCAACCTCTTTACCAGCCGTCATGATAAGGTCTGCAAATTCATCTATCACCAATACGATGAAGGGAAGGAACTGGTGACCCTTTTGCGGGTTCAGCCTCCTCTTGATAAATTTCTCATTGTACTCCCTGATATTTCTCGCACCAGCCTCCTTCAGCAGGTCGTACCGGTTGTCCATCTCGATGCATAGCGCATTGAGCGTATTGATCACCTTTTTGGTGTCGGTAATAATGGCTTCCTCCTCGCCCGGAAGCTTGGCCAGGAAATGCCTTTCGATAGTACGGTAAAGGCTCAGCTCCACCTTCTTCGGATCCACCAGCACCAGCTTGAGCTGCGAAGGGTGTTTTTTATATAGCAGCGACACCAATATGGCATTCAACCCAACCGACTTGCCCTGCCCTGTTGCGCCGGCCATGAGCAAATGCGGCATGGTGGTAAGGTCCACGATGAAATTTTCGTTGTCTATTTTTTTACCGATGGCTATCGGCAAACTATAGTTGTTATGTTGAAACTTCTCAGAGGCGAGAAGCGTTCTCATGCTCACCACCGTCTTTTTCACATTCGGCACCTCGATACCGATCGTGCCTTTCCCGGGAATCGGTGCGATGATGCGTATGCCTAAAGCCGCAAGACTCAGCGCAATGTCATCTTCCAAATTCTTAATACGCGATATTCTTACGCCTGCCGCCGGAACAATTTCGTATAACGTTACGGTAGGGCCCACTGTGGCGCTGATCTTCTGGATGAGAATATCGTAATTCTTCAGCGTGTTGATGATCTGGTTCTTGTTGGCCTCGAGTTCGGTGGCGTCCTGGATGATCCTCTCACTGCCGTGTATCTCCAGCAGGTCGAGCACGGGATATTTATAATCGCGAAGTTCGAGAGTAGGTTCATAGGGCTCCATTTCGACCGGCCGCCGCTCTCTTGTTTCCTCCTCGTCGCCGGTTTCCGGATGTTCATTGATCACCAGCTCGGGGTCAACCACCTGCTTCCTGCTCTTTTTGGGCTCGGGAACGATTGGTTCTTCCGGCAGCACGGGCTCCGTATCTGTCAACGGGCCCACCGGAACGTTGTTGATGATGGCGGGGGGTGTTTCCTCAATGTCGCTTTCAACGATAGTAAGATCGAAATCAGGCTCTTCTTCCATCACCGGCTCTGCAACAGCGGTGCCGTTGCTTTTTTTCAGCCTGTTCTTTTTCGGCTCTTCTTTCACTTCCTCAGTAAGTGGCTGGTCGAGCATTCCTTTTTCGGCCGCAGGTTTTTTGGTACGGGCAGGCATCCTGAATGCAGGATTGAATCTCCAAATAAAATAGGCTAGCCCCGCAGTGAACAGGAGCAGCGCGGTACCAACTTTTCCCATCAGCCCCGTCAGCCATTCGCTGGAAATGTTACCCGCACCACCTCCAAAAGGAAATGCATATCCCCTGAAAAGAAACGCAAATAAGACACTGAAATAAATTACACCTGCTATAACATTCCGCAGATGTCTTTTAAATAAAAATATTTTCTTGCCGGTGATGAGGTTAACTCCTCCAACAAAAAACAGGATACAAATCAAATAAGACGCAACGCCGAACCAGTTGTAAAAAAATTGATGGGACACCCAGGCGCCCAATGCGCCCAATACGTTTTCGAATTTCACATCGCTGTCAGGAAAAAAAACGGATTGCCCCTGTACGCTGCTCTGATCCTCGCGCCAGGTTGATAAGTACGACGTAAAACACACAAACAAAAAAAGGCAGATGAGCAGCAGAAAGGCCCCTGCTATTTTATGGGTACGTTCATCACGAACCAGTTCCTTCATGCTGACCTTTTCTTCTTTTTCAGGTTTCAGCGTTCCCGGATTGCGTGACTGGCTCCTGTTTGACTTTAAGCGGTTCGCCATGGCGACAAAGATAGAAATATCCAACCTGCAATGAAAAACAATCCGCCGAATGGAGTAACAATGCCGATACTCTTAATTCCTACAGAATCAGTATCCATCAAAACGGCAAGCAGGTATAAAGAGCCTGAAAATAGAATAATGCCGGCAACAAAGCAATAGCCGGCATAGCGCAGCCATTTTTTGTTAAAGCGTTCATAGCATACGCCGGTGATGAGCAATGCAAACGCATGATAAAAATGATAGCGCACGCCTGTTTCATAGGTTGACAGCGACGCTGGAGAAAGCGAATCTTTTAAACCATGCGCGCCGAAGGCGCCGAGTACAACTGCCAGCGCAAGCAATACCGAAGCTGTGGTGACAAATGATCTATGCATGCAATATGGTTTGAATGAATTCATTGACAGGCATGCTGTCCTCTTTATCAATAATCACATCCGCCTGTTCATAATACATTCTTCGTTCATTAAGTTTCCGGATGATGTACGAACGCATGTCGTCATCAGCAATCTTCTTTAACAACGGTCTTGTGGCCTTTTCTTTCATCAGGCGGGTCAAAAGCACTTCAACATGTGTGTTGAGCCACACCACCACGCCGTACTTCTTCATTCTTTCAATATTGTTGAAAAAACATGGCGTGCCGCCTCCTGTTGAAAGCACTATCGATGGATAATCATCTATTAATTGTTCAAGCGTTTCCTTCTCCTTCATGCGAAAACTCTCTTCGCCACATTCAGCAAATATTTGGGTGATGGAACGCTTTTCTTTTCCTTCGATCACTTCGTCAAGGTCAAAAAAAGGAATCTGCAATTGTTTCGCCAACTGCTTTCCCCAATGCGTTTTGCCTGAGCCCATAAATCCAATCAGGAATATTCTCATTTACTTGAATGCATTTATTCCGGTAATATCCTGGCCGGTGATCAGCAGGTGCACATCATGCGTGCCCTCATAGGTGATCACACTTTCCAGGTTCATCATGTGCCGCATAACCGGGTATTCGCCGGTGATGCCCATGGCGCCGAGTATCTGGCGGGCCTCCCTTGCAATGTTGGCAGCAATTTCACAGCCATTTCTTTTGGCCATCGACACCTGCTGCGGTGTGGCCCTGTTTTCATTCATTAAAACACCGAGACGCCAGTTCAGCAGTTGCGCCTTCGTGATCTCGGTGATCATTTCGGCTAATTTTTTTTGTTGCAGTTGAAATCCGGCGATGGGCCTGTCGAATTGCATTCTTTCGGTGCTATACCGGAGCGCCGTATCGTAGCAATCCATTGCGGCGCCCACTGTTCCCCATGCAATGCCGTATCGCGCCTTGGTGAGACACGCCAGCGGCGATTTCAGTCCCTTCGATTTTGGTAAGATATTTTGTTTGGGAACTTTTACGTGATCGAACACCAGTTCGCCGGTTGCGCTTGCGCGAAGACTCCATTTGCCGTGTGTTACCGGCGTGGTAAACCCCTCCATTCCCCTTTCAACGATAACGCCCCGCACTTCTCCTTCAGGATCTTTTGCCCACACCACAGCCACCTGCGCAAATGGTGCATTGCTGATCCACATTTTCGAACCGTTCAATATGATGTGGTCGCCGGCATCATCGAACCGTGTTTCCATACTGCCGGGATCGGAACCGTGATCGGGTTCAGTTAATCCGAAGCAGCCGAGCCATTCGCCCGAGGCAAGCTTTGGAAGAAATTTCATTCGCTGTTCTTCGCTTCCGAATTCATAGATCGGAAACATCACAAGCGAGCCCTGGACCGAAGCGGTGGAGCGAACGCCGCTGTCGCCGCGTTCCAGTTCCTGCATCATCAGGCCATAAGCGATGTAATCCATTCCGCCGCCGCCATATTTGGCGGGAACGGTAGGGCCGAAACAGCCCAGTTCTCCCAGTTGCCTGATGATTTTTTCGGGAAATTCAGCACGCTCGGCAAACTCCTCGATGATCGGTGAAATTTCTTTCTTAACGTATTTCCGTACGGTTTCCCGAACCAGCTTATCTTCTTCGGACAGTAACTCGTCTATAAGATAATAATCGGGCGCAGTAAAGAGGTCGCTTCGTACAGCCATGCGCACAAAAGTAAGGATTACTTAGTACGATAGATTGCGTTTATAAAAGTTGATAATTACCCATGAAGTGCCATCACTTTTTACTGTCATCGCTCCTCTTCCGGGAATAATTTTTTCATCACTTGCCGAAATACCGTTGACCTGTACATTCTTTGCCATCTGCAGATTTTTGATGGTGACCTCGCGGCCGGGCCATAACGATGCAGCCGGTAAATTAACGATTGCCGTGGCCACAGAAGCGTTCATCAGCACCGTTTTTATTTCGGCCGGAATGGTATAGCTCGAACCGGTCCATGACTGTGTTTTATATTCTTCTCCTATCTTGGTCACTTTATACACGCCGTTTATCCACAGGCAGCGGTAAGTGCCGGCCGAATTGAAGTTAGAAGCTGCGATCACCTGCGCCGAGTTATCGGAGCGAATAAAGCTGAGCGGAAATTGCGGCGTGAGATATTCGACAAGGAATTCATGGCCATCTTTAACGAGGTCGCCAACATCAATTTTCAACACTTTTGCCTGGGTGGCTTCAACCCGTACGAGGCCGATATTGGGTGGCATCACCAAAGGTGATCCGGCGGTGCTTGTCTTCACCCAATAAAAAGTGGATTTGTATGGCACCGCTCTCTTCACGCCATTGATGCGGTAAGTCATTGCCTCAACGGTCGGGTATTGGCCCGTCTGGCTGATGAGATCGTGCTTCTTGCTCACCTCAAAATTCGTGTACTGGTATTTATTGGTGGTGATGAGCAGTTTGTTTGGGGTGATGGAGTTGGTAGCCTCACTTCCCATCATCACCTGGTTGGGCTGATCGCTCCACAGCGGCGATGCGCTGATGATAGTGTTCGAGCCGAGGCGGCCGGGAACAAACAGGCTCTCGATCATCGCAAACGCACCCACGAACTTATTCGCAATCGCCGTATTGGGATCGAGATTAATACCCTCGCGGATAGACATCAATTCGAACCGTCCTCCAGTGAATGAATTGTACCGCGCATCAGACAATACGATGGCTTTTTCCAGGCCCTCAAACCCCACGTCGGTAAACATGTGGCCGTTCATCGGGTCGCCGGCATTGGAACCCGGCTCCTTTACCATCACCACTCCGTACCAGCCTCCTTTGCCATAGGTGCCCGCGGGACCGCGTCCCAACTGACCGCCATAAAAGTAATTCGAGTTGTTCCAGTTACCATTGAGGTCGCTGACGCCTCTCACAGATATGCGTATTTGCGTATGGCAATGGTGAATAGTGTTGAACCGTATGCGGTTGTATTGGCACCCGGCAGGGAAGCCGCCGTCTTTATCGCCGGTAAGGTGGATGCCGTATTTAAAATCTTTTACTTCGTTCACCTCAACATCGGCCTGCATGGCATTCTTGATGAGGATCCCCACGCCTGAGTAGGCTGCATAAGTGGCCTCGGTGGTGGCACCTGTATTTCCGCCGGCGATGAGCCCGTAGCTCTTCAGGCTTTGGTTCTGCCCTTCGAGGATGAACCCCGAACCTTTTCCGAAATAGATGTCGCCATAAATTTCGAGATATATTTTTTTCGAGGAGGTGAGCGGAAGTGCGATAGACCCTTTTACATAATAACCCCCCTGCGGTACAACCACCACCTGGTTACGGGCGGCGGCCTTGAGGGCAGCGAGAAATGCGGCGGTGTTGTCGGAGCCGGCCGAGCCGTTCCAGTCGCCCTTCATGCCGAACCATTTTACATCGAGGGGGCCCGAATACATTCTTTTGTAACGCTTGCTGCCGTTTACGATGATGGTACCGCCATTGTCGATGCTGGTAAGATCCTTCGGATCGTAGTAAAACAATCCTTCCCTACCCTGGTCGGTAATAAAATAAGGTGTTGTGGTAGATGCTGAAATGGTTCTAAGCGAAGCGATTGTTGTTTGGATCTGCGAAAACGCAGGGGCGGCGCACAGGAATGCGCACGTCAGGATAAGCAGTGAACGATTCTTCATAAGTTAGGATTTAGGGACAATCACGGAGATTATCAAAAAGCGAACCAAATTAATTTCTCATTAAAATATTTCAGGCAAAATCTCCCAAAAAACGTTTCATATCATCATGATATTGTTGGCTGGCCTTTTTGGCGGCAGAAGCAAAGTCTTCATTGGAGGAAGCAAAAATTATTGCCCTGCTGGCATTGACCAGCAGTCCGCAATCTTTGTTCATGCCGTGCCTTGATATTTCTTCAAGGCTGCCTCCCTGGGCGCCAACACCGGGAACAAGAAAAAAATGATCGGGAAATGATTTTCTGATGTCGCCTACCAGGTGATGCCTGGTAGCCCCAATAACGTACATCAGGTTTTCGGGATTGCCCCATTGTGAAGATTTTTTGAGCACTTCCTGGTAGAGTTGATGGCGGCCCGTGGTGAGCAGCTCGAAATCGGCGGAGCCCGGGTTGGAAGTGAGTCCCAGCAGAATGGTCCATTTGCCATTGAAGCTGAGAAATGGCCTTACACTGTCTTCGCCCATATACGGCGCAACAGTGATGGAATCGAAGTTGAGCGTTTGGAAAAAGGCGCGCGCGTATTGCGCGGAGGTATTGCCGATGTCGCCGCGTTTGGCGTCGGCGATGGTGAAATGTGAAGAAGGAATGTAGTCTATGGTTCGTTGCAGGGATGTCCATCCTTTTACGCCCTGCGACTCATAAAAGGCGGTGTTTATTTTATAGGCCACACAGTGATCGAGTGTGGCGTCAATGATTTGCTTGTTGAATTCAAACTGGGGATCGTCGAGTGACAGGAGGTGTTTAGGCAGTTTTTCAATATCCGAATCCAGTCCAACACAGAGGTATGTTTGTTTGTTCCTGATTTGGCTGATAAGCTCTTGTCTGGTCATGTTGGTGCGTTATGCATCGTCACATTTCGACGATTTCTGCGGTTTTTTCTGCGCTCATGTTAGCGTTGCGCATGGCTATGCTGCGCGCGGCCGCGCCGGCGAAGGAAATAAATGCATTGCGGGACAGCTCATCGTCTGTCATCATCACCGGCACACCGATATCCCCGCCCTCGCGTATCTTCTGGATCAGTGGAATTTCGCCGAGGTAGGGAATGTCGTATTCATCGGCAAGTTTCTTTCCTCCCTCCTTACCAAAGATATAGTGGCGGTTGGCGTGTTCGTCGGCCTGGCCGGGCGTAACGAAATAGCTCATATTTTCAACGAGTCCGATTATCGGCACTTTTATTTGCGACTGGCCGAACATGGCGA
>CAMPGT010000187.1 GCA_946885665.1 uncultured Chitinophagaceae bacterium
GATGTGGAGTTGTTGGAGATAGTGAAATGAGAGGGGGAAAGGGCGGCAATGGGCAAACGGCAATGACTTTTGTTGACCTTTGTTTAAATTTTTTGTGTGTTTAATAAAGAAAATAAAAAGAAAATGCTGTTGCTAATTTTCTGACAAAGCCTTCAGACTAACTTCTTTTATAAAAAACAAATCAATCACTTCATTGCCCATTGCCCATTGCCCATTGCCGTTTGCCGATTCTCCGCCCCCTCACTTATAAAGCTTCTCATAATACTCCTCCGCCATTCTGCCCGAATCAAACTGGAAACGAACATCTCTCATGCCGTTCCAGGCAATCCGGCGCCAGGTGTCATAATTCTCGTAGTACATTGGGATCATCTCGCCCTGAAGTATCTCGTACAATTTGTCGAGATCATACTGATCCTGCTGCTGCACATTCATGTTTGCATAATCGGCCTTGGGAATAACAAAACCATTGTTGCCATGATGAATGAATTCGGGGATCCATCCATCGTCGGTGGAAAAGTTCACCGCTCCGTTCATCGCAGCCGTCATGCCGCTGGTTCCTGATGCTTCGCGCGGAACGCGTGGATTGTTCAGCCATACGTCGGCTGCCTGTTTCAATCGCTTCGACAGCCCGAGTTCATATCCAATCAGAACCGAAACATTTTTATATCCCTTGCTCAGGTGTACCAGGTGATTAAAGTCATCGATCGCGGGATAGTCCATTGGGTAAGGCTTCCCGGCCCACACGATCTGAATGGGATACTTTACGTTCGACATCAGCTTTTCAAACCTCTTCTGATCGCGGGTGATGAGTTCCGCCCTCTTGTATCCCGCAAAGCGGCGCGCCCATACGATGGTGAACACCGCAGGGTCGAACAGTTTGCCGGTCTGGTCGGCAACAATTTCAAAGGCTCTTCTTTTCAGATATTTCTTCCTGTCGTCCCACGCCTTGTCATTATTTTCGTCGGCAAAGGTATAGAGTTGCTTATCTGCCCAATAGCGCCAGTTTTGTGCGTTCGTGATGGAAATGATGGGGCATACGCCCGGGTATTTTCCCCACATGGCCCTCGAAACATTGCCATGCAGTTGAGAAACCCCATTGGCCAGGCGGGCGAACCGCAGCGCCACCAGCGAGTGATTGAACAGCGCATCGGTGAGGCCGGTAAGTTTTCTTACTTCGTCGAGACCCATGCCGCAGAAATAGCTCATCTTTTCGCAGAGATAGATGTCGTGTTTCTCATTGCCGGCTTCTTCCGGTGTATGCGTAGTGAACACGAGCCTCTTTTTCACCTCGTCAACGCTGCCGAATTTCTTGTAAAGGTAGAATACGCTCGATACGCCGTGGGCCTCGTTGAGATGGTACCTGTCGGGATTGAAGCCAAGCTCATCTACCAGTTTTGCGCCGCCCACGCCCAGCAAAATGAATTGCGCGATCTTGGTGGCGACATTCGCGTCATACAAACGGTGTGTGATGGTTTGCGAAATATGGTCGTTTTCAGGAAGGTCGGTACTGAGCAGGAACAGCGGAGCCGTCTTGAAAACTTCTGGATCGAGGTACATCACCTTTACCCATACCGGGTGGTCGTGAATATTGATCTGGTACCGTATGCCGGTATCCTGCAGGAAGCTGTATAATTTCTCCATCCATGTTACCTGGAGCGACTGGTCCTGGTTACGTGCCTGGTCGTAATAACCGTATTTCCATAATATACCGATGCCAATAAGGTTCTGTTTCAGTTCATATGCGCTGCGTAAATGGGAGCCGGAGAGAAAGCCGAGACCACCACTGTAAATTTTCAGCGGTTGGTGAACGGCGAATTCCATGGAGAAGTAAGCGACTTTTTTAGTAAAACGATCATCTGGTTTAAAGGGTACCTGGTAATTAGTAAAATCCATAAGCTGAAAACTTTGTGCAAATGAACAACAACGATCGTAAACGCTGTTGATTTTTTTTATTTGGCTTTTTTAGTTGTCTTTGCCTTCTTCCTGGGATACCTGCCGTCAAAAAAACATTTGATATCCCTGTAAGATCCGCAACCCTCTTCTTTCATCGTCACTGACGACGACGTAAAAGTGAATTCGAGGGAGCACGGATTGCCGATTTCTTTGTATCGCGCAGTTTTGGCCGACACAAAACGTGCCGTTCCTTTCAATTCCCCTACGCACTCTCCGCCGTCTTTCTCAAAATGTGTAAAGAAAAGAATTTCAGAAGGCCTGCGCGCATCACGGAAAGAAATAAAATTTTTCTTGTTCACCTGGTAATCACCGGTATATTTATTTTTTTGCGGTAGTGTATCTATCGGGTTGATGATGTCTTCGATGATATCGATGTTCGGCTCGGTTAATATCAGCGTAAACTCGTTAGAGGCGTCATTATAGATGTAAACGTTGCGTTTGAAATTCGCTTCGCCGGTTTTTGTTTTCTTTTCCCGGTAAGTGGTGATCTGAAACTTCTTGTCGAGCTTTCCATAGCTGAAGGAGTAGGTAGCGGAATTGCTGACGATTGGCAGTGTGTTGAGGTATTCATTCTGTTTGCCGAAGGTGATGAGGTAACCCACCTTCTTTGACGAGGTAATCGCCTTCGCAAACAGGTACGTTTGGCGGTCCCTCTCCTTCACCCTCCCAAGGGAGTATATTTTTGGGGTCGCTTTTCCAAAATCATTCTTAATGATCGAGTCGGGTATGAATTGCGCAAATACGGCATTGGCGATCAGCGACGAATCGCCCATTTTCCGGCCAAGGCTGGTATCCGCGATCGTGAATGGAAGTTCGACTTTGGGAAAGAACTCGATGAATTCTTCGACGGTAACCGGCTCTTCCCCGGTCATTGGAGCCTTCTCTTTATCGTTGCAAGCAAATGTCACTATTCCGGCCAAACACAGCACCAGGAGAATTCTATTCATACCCATTAACCTATTGAACGGTTAAAAGTAGCGATTCGGATGCATCATTGAAAATAAAATATGAATATTAATTTGGAATAAATTTTAGATTTGCCTAAATTTAATTTTAGATTCACTAAACATTATCACCCATGAAAGTTTCGTCCAGCAAGGAAAACTATATCAAGGCGATATTTCACCTGCAGGAGCTGAATGGCATAGTGACCACAAATGCCCTGGCGCGCCAATTGGAAACGAAGGCGGCGTCGGTTACCGACATGCTCAAGAAACTGAAGACGCAGAAATTATTGCTGTACGAAAAATACCAGGGGTTCAAACTGAGCCCGGACGGAAGAAAGATGGCGCTGCAGATCATTCGCAAACATAGATTGTGGGAACTGTTCCTGGTCGAGAAGCTGCATTTT
The DNA here is from genome assembly GCA_946885665.1 of uncultured Chitinophagaceae bacterium. Next base: position 3,305 of record CAMPGT010000187.1, read on the forward strand.
GGATGGGAGGAGGTACATGAAATGGCCGAAGAGCTCGAACACATCAGCAGTAAAAAGCTGGTTGACCGCCTGGATGAATTTCTCGGTTTTCCCAAAGTTGATCCTCATGGTGATCCCATTCCCGATGCGAGCGGCAAAATATCACTGAAAAAACAGGTGAGCCTTACAGAAATGAAGGTGAATATGCCGGGCGTGGTGAGCAACATCACCGACCAAACCACCGAAATGCTCGAATTGCTGAGCCATAAGGGGCTGGCGCTGGGAACAAAAGTGGAGGTAAAGAAGCGGTTTTCTTTTGACAACTCGATAGAACTGAAAGTAAAGAACCAGCCATCCATCACCGTTAGTGAAAATGTCGCCAAAAATGTGTTTGTAACCCATGAGGAATAATTTTTATACAGATACATCCCTAAGCGAAGTACATTCAACCGTTGAAGTGAATAACCGGAAGGGGCTGTGGAAAAAACTGCTTGCCTTTTTCGGTCCTGCTTACCTTGTCAGTGTCGGCTACATGGATCCCGGCAACTGGGCAACGGATCTTGCCGGCGGAAGCCAGTTTGGATATACCCTGCTTTGGGTACTGCTCATGAGCAACATCATGGCAATTGTTCTGCAAAGTCTTTCTGCCCGGCTCGGCATCGTTCGCCAGCGCGACCTTGCACAGGCCAACAGGGAAACATATCCCAGGTTCGTCAACTTCATCCTTTACCTGCTTGCCGAAATTGCCATCGCCGCAACCGATCTTGCGGAGGTGCTGGGTATGGCTATCGGCATTAACCTGTTAACCGGATTGCCGCTGATATGGGGCGTGAGCATTACCGTACTCGACACCATATTGCTGCTTTTCCTTCAAAGGCTGGGCATGCGCACGCTTGAAGTATTTATTATTTCTCTGGTAGCCATCGTTGCCTTTTCATTTCTCGCAGAGATAATATTCGCGGCACCGGATATTGTTGAAGTGGCAGGCGGCCTTATTCCTTCGCTTCCCAACGATGAGGCGCTTTACATCGCCATTGGCATCATCGGCGCAACGGTAATGCCGCATAATCTGTACCTGCATTCCGCACTGGTGCAAACGCGTAAGATCGGCAAGGAAACGCACCAGATCAAACAGGCGATTAAATGGAACTTCTTCGACTCGGCCATTGCGTTGAACATTGCGTTCCTCGTGAATGCCGCCATTTTGGTGCTGGCGGCGACAGTGTTCTTCAAAACAGGCAGAACAGACATAGCTGAAATTGAAGACGCGCACCAACTGCTCGAGCCCCTGCTGGGAACGAAGCTTGCACCCATACTTTTTGCCGTGGCGCTTATTGCGGCAGGACAAAGCTCAACGGTAACCGGCACGCTGGCGGGGCAAATTGTGATGGAGGGTTATTTGAAATTAAGGATCAACCCCATGCTGCGGCGGCTGATGACGCGGCTGCTCGCCATCATACCGGCGGTGATAGTGATTTCTGCCTTTGGCGAACAGGAAGTGGGCAAGCTGCTCATCTTTAGCCAGGTGGTGCTAAGCATGCAACTCGGCTTCGCCATCATCCCGCTTATTCATTTCTGCAGCGACAGGAAAAAGATGGGTGTTCATGCCATCAGTATCCCGGTCAGGATAATTTCGTGGATCATCGCTTCCATCCTTGTTTATCTCAACCTGAAATTAATCGTGGGCGAGGCCATAGATTATTTTGTTTCTTCCGATAATATGCTGTTGAAGGGATTGATTTTGACGGGCAGCGGACTGCTGATCCTTTTACTCGGTTACATTCTGGCGCACCCATTATTCGGAAAGAAAAGCAAACCTGCCGGCATAACCGAAAAGCAGGCGGTCAGGATTTAAGCAGATGCTTGAGGCGGCTGAACGTTTCGGGCTTTATTTCAAGATATGACGCCAGGATCTTTTGCGGCACGCGCTCCATCATCTGCGGATGATGCTTCAGGTAGTGTAAAAACCTTTGCCTGACGGTATTGTTGAGTTGTTGAAAATAGCGTGCATCTTTTTTGATGAACAGGAAGGTCATCATTTCGCGGCCCATCTTTTCTGCCGAAGGAACGTGTTCAAGAACAAGCTGCATGTTGTCGTAGCTGATGGCAACAACCACCGATGGCTCGAGCGCCTCGATGATCATTGTTGAGGGCGTGCGCGTATGAAACGAAATTTCGGATTGTATCACTTTCCCTTCTATCGCCAACTGCACCGTTTTTTCATTTTTTCCCGCCACCACATATTTGCGCAACAGGCCCTTCACCACGAGGTTAAGATAATGATCAACCTGCCCCTGTTCCAAAACTATCTGCCGCTTCGCAAAGGTGCGCACTTCAAAATACGGAAGGAAGAGGTTCAATTCCTGCTCGCTAATCTTTATATATCGCTGCATGAATTGATGCAGGTATACCGCATACTGACTAATATCCGGATTGTTTCGTGTCATTACGCACTAACTATAAAGAAATAACAGAGTTGCCGTTTCTGGTACGAAGCAGATGCTTAAGCCTGCTGAATGTTTCCGGTTGGATATTTAGATAAGATGCAAGATATTTCTGCGGTACCCGCTGAAATAAAGTGGAGTTATTACTCACAAACCTGATAAAACGTTCCTGTGTGCTGTAGAGGATGCGTTCGAGGTCCCAGTTTTCTTTCTGAAGGAAGAGGTCGGTGATCACCAGCCTGCCGAGGCGCTGCCATTTTCTGTCGCGCTCATACAGCATTTCAATATTCTCCCTGCTGAAAGAAAGAAAAGTAGTGGGTTCGATGGTTTCAACCACATAAAGGGATTTCTCTCCCGAAAGATAAGACACGGATGAACTGATCAGCTCGCCTTCTTTTGCCAATTGGGTGATGATCTCCTCATCGTTCTTATAAAAATATTTTCGTGCAAGACCTTTTACGATGAAGTTGAAGTAGCGTTCGTATTCGCCCTGGTCGATGAGCCTGACCTTTTTATCATAGGTGCGAACTTCTGCAATACTGGCAATGACCTCGAGATCTTCTTCAGTCAATTCGATAAACCTGGTAAGATAATCTTTCAGTGCCTTTACCATATCTGCAATATATTATATATTCCACGAAATCCGGTGTGGCTGCGGCTAAACCTTTTTCCGGTAAGTGTTTTTACCGTTCTCGCTACCTGATTTTTCTTACTTTTGCGGTCCGCCTGAACAAAAAAAACAAAAATCATACGGATGACACAAAAAATCAAAGTAAAAAATCCGGTTGCAGAACTGGATGGTGACGAGATGACGCGCATTATTTGGAAGTTCATTAAAGACAAGCTCATTCTACCTTACCTCGACCTGGAAATTCGGTATTTTGACTTAGGTATCGAACACCGCGACGCTACCAACGACCAGGTAACCGTTGACGCGGCCAACGCCATTAAGGAACTGGGCGTGGGCATTAAATGCGCCACCATTACCCCCGATGAAGCGCGCGTTAAGGAATTTAACCTGAAGCAAATGTGGAAGAGCCCGAATGGCACCATCCGTAACATTCTCGACGGCACAGTGTTCAGGGAACCCATCGTTATTCAAAACGTGCCGAGGCTGGTGACCAACTGGACGGCTCCCATCATCGTGGGCAGGCACGCCTTCGGCGACCAATATCGTGCAACCGATACCGTGATCAAAGGAAAAGGCAAGCTCACCATGACCTTTACCCCCGAAGGCGGCGGCGAACCGCAAGTGTTTGAAGTATATAATTTCCAGGGCGACGGCGTTGCTCTTTCCATGTATAATACGGACGAAAGCGTAAAAGGATTCGCCCGGAGCTGCTTCAATATGGCGCTTACCAAGAAATGGCCGCTTTACCTTTCTACCAAAAACACCATCCTCAAAAAATACGATGGCCGCTTTAAAGACATCTTTGCTGAAATTTTTGAAGCCGAGTTCAAGCAGAAGTTTGCTGATGCAGGGATCGTTTATGAGCACCGGCTGATCGACGACATGGTGGCAAGCGCCCTCAAATGGAACGGAAACTTTGTATGGGCCTGCAAAAATTATGACGGCGACGTACAAAGCGATTCAGTGGCGCAGGGATTCGGGTCGCTCGGCCTGATGACCTCCGTGCTGGTAACGCCCGATGGTAAAACCATGGAAGCGGAAGCTGCGCACGGCACCGTTACCCGCCACTTCCGGGATCACCAGGCAGGAAAGCCCACTTCCACCAACCCGATAGCGTCCATCTTTGCCTGGACCCGCGGCCTGGCCTTCAGGGGTAAGCTCGACGGCAACCAGGAACTGATTGATTTCTGCAATAATGTTGAAAAGGTTTGCATAGAAACCGTTGAAAGCGGAAAGATGACGAAGGACCTTGCGATCGCCGTTCACGGCAATAAGGTGAAGCATGGGGAGCATTTCCTTTATACTGAGGAGTTTCTTGATGCGATCGACAAGGGGCTGAAGGGGAAGTATGCGTGAGGGAAGGGCAAAAGGCAATGGGCAATGGGCAATGGGCAATGGGCAATGGGCAATGGGCAATGATTTTTTAAAAGGATTTCTAAAAATGTTCTTTTTTAAAAGAAAGAATAATCTTTTTCACGGATTTTCTGC
>CAMPGT010000188.1 GCA_946885665.1 uncultured Chitinophagaceae bacterium
AAGTAATACCGGGCGATAAAATTTAATTCTGTCGTGTCGTACGACACGGGATATTTCGGGGAAATGTTTTGTGCGCTTGCGCTGATGGCCCCGCAACAATATAGCAGCAGAAACGCGAAGTAAAATATCCATCTCATCTTCCAGCTACCCTTGTCAACCCAGGCACGCCTGGATATTATTTTTTACTATGCTGGCAGTCTGACCAACAACATAAGTGGATTTATCGCTCAGATATATTTTGCAATTGCGTCCCTCAGAGACAACTTTTACAACCTGCAACGGATTGATGTAGATAGAACTGCCCGGCTCATCCCCGGCTATTTGATAGAAATTCATTGTCATGCGGTCGATTTGTTCCAAAGTTAATTATTATCTGAAAGAGTGCCTTTTGTTGCTACCGGTGAGCGAAACAGTAAAAAAATACTAACTTCTCACTGATGGCACTCCAACCCGAACGCGTCGAATTCTTCCTGCAGCAAATGGAAGATTCCGCGCCCAACACTTTTCGTGGCAACACGGCGCAGTTATTCGAACACCTCGACACCGAGATCAAGGACAATCCCGTGTTCGCGCAATATGAATCATCGAAAGCTAAATGGTTGCAATGGCTGGAAGATATTGAATCGCAGAGTTACGGCACCGACTGGGAAATGCCCACTTCTTTCGAAGACGCGAAGCAGCTCGCCTACGCTGTGTATCGTAAGATCGCCGGCGAAGCCGACAATACCATGTTCCTGTTCACTGTAACGGGAAAGGACAAATTCAGGGAGGCGGTGCAGGAATTCAACCGGCTGTTTCTGCCCCATTTTCGACAGGCGATCACAGACATCAGTAATGCCAACCCGGAGTATGCATCGGCTACCATTCGTAAAGCGCGCGGCAGTACGGTGTTCATCATTCACGGTCACGATCATGGGCTGAAATCAGAATTGGAACTGTTGCTTACTAACGGCGGGGTGCCTTATGTTGTGCTGCACGAACAGCCCGATAAAGGCAGGACGATCATCGACAAACTGTTGGAAGAAAGTGAACGGTCGTCGTTTGCGATCGCTATCCTGTCGCCCGACGACCTTCTCTCTTCCGGCGCCTACCGGGCACGGCAAAACGTGATCCTGGAGATGGGCTACTTCATCGGACTGCTCGGCAAGGAACGGGTGCGGCTGCTGGTGAAAGGCGACGTTGAAGTTCCATCAGATCTTTACGGGATCCTCTACGAGAAATATGACAGTGGCGGCGGCTGGAAAAGCAAACTCGCCAAGGAACTGATAGCAGCGGGCATATTCGTCGACCTGCAGGCAGTCATCAGCCACTATTGATGCGGTAATCCTATAAACCACTTTTACCGGCGCTTCTTTTTTGGTGCCGGCAACTGTTTGTTGCACTGCAACGCAAGGTCCACCCAGTGATGCAACTGCCGCTTCGTCTTTAGCCGCTCCTCGCTTACATAACCAAAGCCCGTCATCGTTCTGCCGATGCGCAGCATGGGATCGAGCGTTTTTTCGTTTACTGCCTTTTGAAATTCATCCGGAGCGAGCCTTAGCAAAAGACTGTCGGACCTCACCACCACGCACATCTTGCCGCGCACCATAAAACACAATCCGCCAAACATCTTCTTTTCAACAATGTCATTAATGTTGAAGGCAGTAAGCATTTCCCTGACGCGCGCCGCGAGTTGTTCGTTGTAGGCCATAGTCTAAAGATACTCGATAGCGATGTTGAACCACGCACGGTCTATTTGCTGCGTTCCTTTCTTATCGTTTGCCTCGCGTTCTTTTTGTTCGTGTGATTGGTTTGCGCCTCATCAATGGAGTGAGTGGCGAGCACGTCCGATTCCTTTTCTGCCAGGTCCGAAAGTTTCACATAGTACTTCTTCAGCGCGTTCAATTCTTCTTCCGTCAGGTCCTCTATATCCACAATACGGTTGCTGGCGCCACTGCTCGCCGCTATCAGTTCGTTGAGCTTTATCTGTATAGCCATGGTGTCCTTGTTCTGCGACTGCTGGATCACAAAGACCATCAGGAAGGTGATAATGGTGGTGCCGGTGTTGATCACCAACTGCCAGGTGTCGGAAAATCCGAAAAGCGGCCCGCTAACGGCCCAGATGATAACAATGGTAAAGGCGGTAAGAAAAGCTGCGGGCCTGCCCGTGACTTTCGTAACGACGGTGGAAAACCGGTCAAACATTTTGCCGGCCTTTTTTTTCTTTGTTGGCATGTTTTAGTTTTTCACGGGAAGAACTGCAAATGACAGGCCGTGGTCGGCCGCTACTTTGACTGATCCGGTTAAATACCACTGGTGGAACGATATTTTAAAGAGTTAATGACGCTAACGTTTTCAGCATTCATAACCTTTAAAATAACACGTATGTTTTACCATGTAAAGGACCTCCAATTCAATGCGAGAGTGTCCAAACCGGATCCGGCATTTGCCACATTGCTGCTGGAACAGTTTGGCGGGGCAAATGGGGAATTGGCTGCAGCGATGCGGTATTTTGTTCAGGCCTTCGGTGCAAGAAATCCCTATCCCGACAAATATGACCTGCTGATGGACATCGCCACCGAAGAGTTCAGTCACCTGGAAATTGTAGGCGCAACGATACAAATGCTGCTCACCGGCATTAACGGGGATCTAAAAGAAGCCGCAGAAAAATCCGAGATCATGCAGTTGCTCAATGGCAAAACGGCGAAGGAATCATTTATTCACCAGGCCATGGTGGCCCCGCAGTTCATGGTGGGCAGCGCCGGCGGACCTGCGATAACCAACTGCCAGGGCGTACCGTGGACGGCTGCCTACATCAATGGCGACGCCACCGGCGAGCTGACTGCCGACCTGCAGTCTGACATCGCCGCTGAGTCGCGCGCGAAGATGGTGTATGAATACCTGCTGCAATTCACTGACGATCCCTATGTGAAAGAAACGCTGCGGTTTTTGATGACAAGGGAGGTGGCGCACTTCCAGATGTTCGAAGCGGCGCTGCAAACCATCAAGCCTAACTTTCCGCCGGGAACACTTCAAAGTGACCCGCGTTACAGTAACCTGTATTTTAATATGTCGAGCGGCGCCACCATCAGGGGACCCTGGAACCAGGGAGAAAGCCCGGAACTCGGCGAAGCCTGGCAGTTTATTGAAGATCCCATTCAGCATGTGCTGGATACAAACGGCCTACTCGACCAAAAGGCAGAAGGAACAACACGCACCGAAAAGAAGGTACAGGAAATGAACCAAACATTGGGGCAGGCGCGCAGAGCAACCGTCGACGCGGCCGCACCGATAGGTCCGCAGCAATGGAACTCGCCGATCGCGGCAGAGGATGTCAAAGGCAAAACGACCAAAAGAAAATAATGGATCAATCGCCAAAGGTTGATATCGTGTATTACACCGATCCGCTCTGCTGCTGGAGCTGGGCCATGGAAGCGCCATTGACCCGGTTGAAGGAAGAATATGCAGGAAAGATCCGGTGGCGCAATTGTATGGGAGGGCTGATTCCCGACTGGAAGCATTTTCGGGATGAAGTGAATCACGTGAGCAGGCCGGCACAGATGGGACCTATTTGGATGGAGGCGGCGCACACAACGGGCACCGCCATCAACAGCACGATATGGACAGAAGATCCTCCCACTTCTTCCTATCTGTCGTGCATTGCCGTAAAAAGTGCGGGTTTGCAGTCGCCGGCGGCAGAAGAACAATACCTGCATCAATTGCGCGCGGCGGTGATGGCCGGCGGGATCAACATATCCTATGAAACGACGCTGGTGCGGCTGGCCCGGGCGTTAAGTGCGGAGCAGCCGGAGCTGCTCGATATACAGTTATTTTGTGACGACCTCAGAAACGGTCGCGGCTCGGAGGCATTCAAAAAGGATCTCCAGGAAGTGCAGCAACTCCAGATTCACCGCTTTCCCACCCTGCTGATGAAAAACCCCGGCCGCGCATCTCTGCTGGTTACTGGCTTCCGTCCTTATGAGGTGTTGGCGGCTACCGTCGAAAAAATGCTGGCCGGTCCATAGAACATCTGCCACGACAAAAGAGTGTCTGGTGTATCACGTGCTGGTGTATACGCTGAGATTTTGATGGCACGCCGCCGCAAAAAAGCGTGCCACTACAATAATCAGCGCGATTGAACGGCACGGATTTTTAGTAAAGATTACGGTCATGTTACCCGTTACCGTGTTACCTATACTCGTACTACCGTTTACTTTCCGCGAAAAAACCGGCCAGTGTCTAATTCGCCTGCTGCAGCGTGGCGGGCGCCACCTGTTGCGGGTAACCGTAATGGATGGTGAGTTAGAGAAACTGCTGACCGGCGCCAACACTTTCGAAGTGCGCAATGGTTTTGTTGCTGCTGAATTGTCGCCACAGCCCGGTGCACAGCGTGAACTGCAGTTGGCGATCATTGACGCGCTCGATGAACATTTCTCAAAGGCTTCACTGCGCGAAAAGTTGGCCCGTTATTGAACAGGCTTATACAAATAACTTGTTGGATAGTGGTCAGTGTCCCAGAACTTCTTTCGGTGGCTTTTCGGGCTCTTCGTTTCCGTGGTGGCAGGTAAAGCAGGTTATCCTGTCTTCCTTTTCATTGCCGAAATATTTTTTATTGATACGCCTGGCCATGCGTATCATGCCACGGGCAATATCCTTGTGCTCATTTTCATCGCTTGCAAAGTCAAGTTTTTTGGGGTCGGTTTTGCTTTTAGCGTGGCAAAAACTGCACTTTACGCCGAGGGCAGTCTTAAATCCTTTCATGACGAGCTCCAGCTCATCCTCGCTAATGTTCTTATCCAACACCTTCAAATTCTTAAATTTCGGTTTCTCAGTAAAGCTGAGCGAACAGCAGGCGACAATAATGACGATTAGCGACAAAACAACCATTTTTCTATGCATAAGTGCCAGTTTTTCTGTTGAATTTACTGAAATTATCGAAACAGCGCCTGGAAATGCCTATTGCAGGCGAAAACGCGTAATGAAGATTTGCGGGGTAAATTGCCCGTTACTTTCGGGTGCGGCATACATTCGATTGACCACATCCATACCCTTAACTACTTTTCCGAATGCCGCATAGCCTTGCCCGTCAGGATTATTTTCACCGCCAAAGTCATATCCGGGCTGGTCGCCCACGCAGATAAAAAATTCTGTATTGGCCGTTCCTGGCTCCTGCCGCGCCAGCGACACTGTACCATTGGTATGGGAAAGTTTGGTTTGCGCGGTGGTTTCGTGTTGAATGCCGGGAATTTTCTGCAATAGATAGTTATTCGTTTTCCAGATGCCGCCCTGGATAATTTCAGATTTTGGCGCGAAAGGCGGCTGGTCCTCATCCACGAGTACGCGGTAGAAGGATGACTTCTCATAATAACCGGAGTCGATGTACGACAGGAACGCTGCGACGGTTACCGGGGCCTGTTTGGGATAGAGTTCAATTTCAATGTCACCGTACTGGGTAGTGATCTCCACATGAGGGTTTCCTGTTTTCTCCGTTCGGCACGCATACGCACTCAGGCACATGATCAAAAATATTGGAAGCATCCGTTTCATCGTCCGGTAAGCTAACAAAAGTTGCGTTGATTTCCACATAACCGGTGTTCAGAGTTGGATCATAACACTTTCCAAAAGAGAAACCCCGCAATAGGCGGGGTTTCTGCATATCTATAAAAGATATTTATTGGCAATCATAAACAGCCCTGGTCACATTTTTAAGATTGAAGAAATAGTCGTTGCCAGGAATAACCATTAAGGGAAGCCCCCTGGAATTATATCTCTCCTGAATCGATGAATTATTCCTGCTGTAGTTTCTGTGAATGAACTGGAAAACCGGGTGCGCACGGAAGATGCTTACCTTGGTATAATCGTACCATGAAGATTTCCAACCAATCACTCCAAGGTTGCCGCGGTTGTCGTAAGTGTACGTTGGGTTGCGTTCCGGTTGCAGCGGATTAACGATTCCTTCGATGTCGTTATTCAGCGTGTTTTTGATGTTTTCTTTAATAATTCTGCCTTGCGAATCGTAAGTCAATGTAGAGATCCAGATCTGCAGCGGCACGTGATGGACGCCGTCCCAGAAACCCCTGTTTAAAGTATCTGTAACGATTCTGTTGTTGGCATCATAACCGTAAAAATGCCAGCTATCTCCAAAATCTCCCTCAATACGATATTCCTTCAGCCTTCCCAGCTTATCATAAAAGAAATAGTGATCGTCAGCAATAGGATCGTCAAAAAGCAAACTCACCGGATTGCCCGCTTTATTGTACGTAAAAAGGCCGTTAATGGTCGCTAATCCCTCGCCATAACTCTGGTAAATACGCCGCAGCTTGCAGTTCGAAAATTCATTCGAAACGGGAAACGTTAGATCGCTGGATTCTTCGAGGGTAATGGAATCATTTGTAACCGTGTCAATCGATTTGGTACAGGCAACAACCTGCAGCAGGCAGACAAAAATAAGGGCTCTGACCGGCCAATGGTTTGTTTTCATTTTTTTGCGTTTGTTGTTTGTGTATGTAATGATAAGAGAAACTTGAATTGCGGAGGCAGGAATGAGAACAGTGACCACATACGGCAACCGGGAGAACATCCGATCATATTCGGGGGTGCGGCAATGGGTTTGATTTTCATTTCACGGTTAAGGTTTATTGACTAAAGATAAATCAGGATATCATCAAAAATTCCCGTAGAACTACGGTATACCCTAAGAGTAGTGGACTTTACATGCGATGTTTCGGAGGGATATAGTAGTGCAGGCTTCCGGCTCTTTGCTGATTGCGCCGTACAGCTTTTAGGCGTTCACTAAGAAACTGGTGCATAAAAATAGTCTTTTCCCCGGTTATCGGTATCGCTATGTTTACACGGGCAGTTCTCCGTTGCCTGTTCTCGACACGCTTTATTTAAATAATGACCGGGGTATATTTGTAGAAGAATTTGAGTATGATGCGGCCGGCCGTATGACCCGTGTGCTGCGCCGCCAGATCGAGCAGGGTGCAAATGGCAAACCAGAAGCGGATGTAGAGCTGCGCTACTTCTACGACCTCCGCAGCAATCGCCAGGAACACCCGGATAATCCAGGTTACCCGGGATTGATCCTGTACAATAGTAAGCCGAGCTTATATTCACTGCATCGGGTGTGGCAGATCAGGTACCGCGACTTCAGCAAAAACGCAACCGCTACAGGCGAAACGTACAATGAAGAGGGACTCCCCACCAAATTTTCCGATTCGACAAACACCTATTTTCAACCGTTCCTCAGTGCCGATCCGGGGGCGACCGTGCAGTATGATTGTGAGTAAGGTTATGGTTTGCGGACAAAAAAGTAAAATGACTTCCAGAAAAGCGCTCGAGCCGCTGCGACATGACTTTGGCAACGAGGGTTATTTAAGGGAAGGAGCGGCTTTATATTCAACCCACTGTTTCTGTTACGCGCAAAGCAGGTTGCTGGTGAGATAAAATACGAGAATCAGGAATGTTTTAGACATTGATGCGTTTTATGACGGTACGGGATGTTAAGATGATCGTAAATCTTTTTCATCTATCTTTAATTCCCCTCAATTATGATTACGCAACAAAAACCAAGACTACTTTCAGTTGACGCGCTGCGCGGTTTCGACATGCTATTGATCACAGGAGGCGGCGAGGCCCTCGTGCGATTAAAAGGAAAAACAGGCCTTGCATGGGTCGATTGGCTCTCAGATCAGCTCGTTCACCCGGAATGGCATGGATTTACGTTCTACGATTTTATCTTTCCGCTTTTCCTGTTTACCGCGGGCATAGCCTTGTCTTTTTCCCTGCAGTCGGGATTAAAAAAAGGTCTTGATAAGCGATCGCTTTACAAAAAAGCGGCCGTGCGTGCCCTGGTGTTGTT
>CAMPGT010000189.1 GCA_946885665.1 uncultured Chitinophagaceae bacterium
TATCATTTTAGAGTATACAACACCTTATCCTGTCGGCCAATATTACTACTTTCGAGGATAAATCTGTATGATGGTGTTCCATTCATACACCCACCTGAAGAAGCAAATGACAAAATGCCGTGCCACGATACTGCTATTATGCCTCTCGGGCATGTTCTTCTTTCACACGCATATACAAGCTCAATCCATAGCAGTAATTAATGCCAAACTATATACATCCGCACACGCGGAACGCATCGACAAAGCAACCATTTTAATTAAAGATGGAACAATTAAAGCGGTTGGAAAGAAGAACGCGGTAAAAATTCCGGCCGGATACCAAATCCTGGATGTGCAGGGCAAAGTAGTGACACCCGGTTTCTGGAACAGCCATGTTCATTTCATTGAACCCAAATGGAAAGATGCAAAGGAGCAGCCGCGCGACAGCCTCGAAAAATCATTGCAGCAAATGCTCTCCTCGAAAGGCTTCGTGTATGTGTTCGACCTCGCAGAATTCGATTTCCAAAATGTCAATGATCTTCGAAAACGTATACAATCCGGCGAAATAAAAGGTCCCACCATCCTGTCTGTTGGCGTGCCCTTTACTTCGAAAAGCCCTTTTTACATCCGCCCGCTTGTTCTCCCTGAAATAAAAAGCACGGCGGAAGCAGCAAGACACATTGAACGCCAGTTGAAAGATGGCGCAAACGGTATAAAAATTTGGTCCGCCTCGCCCACCAGGCCGGGAATTGCTTACATGAGCGACAGTTTAATCCAGACTGCCGCAAGGCTGACAAGACAGCACCGTGTTCCGTTGTTTGCGCATCCAACTGATAACCTCGGCGTGTTAAAGGCCGTGCAAAACGGCGTAAATGTGCTGTCCCACACGTCGCCCGACGACCATAAAATCTGGGATACATCGCTGGTGAATTTAATGATCAGGAAAAAAGTCGCGCTGATTCCAACGCTTAAACTTTTTTCATGGGAACTGAAACGGATGGGCATTGACCCGTCTGCCGATCCGTTAGTGACCACGGCCATCAGCCAACTGTCTGTTTTTTTCAAATCAGGCGGCGTCGTGCTGTTTGGAACAGACGTGGGCTACATGGCAGATTATGATCCTTCCGACGAATATTCATTGATGTCAGAGGCGGGTATGTCTTTTCGCGACATCCTTGCATCCTTACCCATCAACCCGGCTGCACTTTTCGGTTATAACAATACCGGTAAAATAGCGCCGGGCATGGACGCGGATCTGGTGGTCCTTCAACATGACCCCGCTGCCGATGTGAGAAATTTTGCCAGTGTGGCGTATACCATTCATAAGGGCCGGATCATCTACAAGGCCCCGACTGCCTCAAATTGATTTTGGTCAACTCACAGGTAAGGATTTCCCATTAACCATAGTTAAAGGGAACACATTGAAATCTTTTTTTACTCTCCCAACGATCACTCACTAAAGTTTTTTCACCCGTTATTCGCACACGGAATTCAAAAAGAGAAATTCCGAAAACGTAAAATCCAAAATCCGACCAATGAAAAACTTTACCTTTTTTAAAAGGGTGACACTCCTTTGCATGCTTTCTGCCGTGGCCTCCACCACGGTCTTCTCCCAGCAAATCGAAAAGCACCTGACTCTTTCAAACCAGGAAGAAATAGGCTTCCTGGAATACAAACCCACTAACTATGCCACCGAGGGAAACGTGAAACACCCCCTCATCATCTTCCTCCACGGAATAGGAGAAAGAGGAAACGGCACCACCGATCTCAAGTATGTGGCACGCATCGGCCTTCCCCGCATGATCAAGCTCGGCCACAATATGACCTTCACCTGGAACGGCAAAACAGAAACCTTCCTCGTGCTGTCACCGCAATGCCGCGGCAAATACGGCATGTGGCCCGAACTGCTGATCAACGACATGATCGACTATGCGAAAAAGAACCTCCGCATCGACACCAACAGGATTTACCTCACCGGCCTCAGCATGGGCGGTGGCGGAACCTACAGGTTCATTTCGCGCCAGCAGTGGCAGGCCGAAAAAGTGGCCGCCGCAGCTACCGTGTGCGCCCCCTGTATGTTTGCCAAAGGTGAAAATGTTGCCAACGCCAACTTACCGGTATGGTCGTTTCACGCATCCGACGATGCCATCGCTTCATACACTTGCACCGAAACAGCCATCAAAAGAATTATCGATGCCAAACCCGCAGTAATGCCGCTTAAAACCATCTGGCCCAGTGGCGGACATGGCGTATGGGACCGCGTGTACACCGACACCAACTACAGGTACAACGGCGTGATCAATATTTATGAATGGTTCCTCGGACAAAATAAATCTCTCCCCGTAAATAAACTGCCGAAAGCAAATGCCGGTGTGAATATTCAAGCGGCGCCCGGACAGGTCGTTACGCTCAACGCCGTTGCATCTACCGATGCCGACGGCAAGCTCGTACGCTACGTCTGGAAAAAAATATCCGGACCAGCAGCAGGGAAAATTGCCACCGTAATGGGTACAAGTGCCACAACCACCGTTAGCGGGCTTACCCTCGCGGGCACTTATCAATATGAATTAGCAGTTGTGGACGACAGGGCCGCATACACGAAAGACACTGTAACCGTAACTATAGCGGCAGGCGCTCCTACCCCGGTAACGAATAAAGTGCCGGCAGCTCACGCAGGAAAGGACACCACCATCCGTCTTCCACAGGTATTGCATCTTGTTGGTGCCGGCACCGACAGCGACGGCAAAATTGTTTATTATTCGTGGGTCAAAAAATCCGGTGGAAGCGTAACGCTCGTCAAGACAAGCGACAACACCGTTCGTCTTGATAATTTGGCTGCCGGCGAGTACGTGTTCCGCTTAACCGTTAAAGACGACAAGAACACAGCCGCCAGCGACGTGATTAAAGTGACCGTGCTTCCTGCACTGGCGAGCCTTCCTCCGGTAACTACCGTTCCTCCGGTAACCTCTGTGCCCCCGGCAACCAATAAAGTACCGGCTGCTCACGCAGGCAGGGACACTACCATCGAGCTTCCGCAGGTGTTACACCTGGTGGGTGCGGGCAGTGACAGCGACGGAAGAATTGTTTATTACTCATGGGTGAGAAAATCCGGTGCAACGGTGAAGTTCGCAAGGATAAACGACAGCACCGTTCGCGTCGACAACCTCGCTGCCGGAGTATATGAATTCAGGTTAACGGTCAGAGACGATAAAAATACCCTTGCCAGCGATGTGGTGAAGGTAACTGTGCTCGACAACCCTTACCTGTCGCACCCGGCCAGCTCAACACCGAACAAAGCACCGGTAGCAAGAACAACACCGGATCGCGTAATCCCGATCGAATGGAACTACTTCCCAACAGTAAGTGGCTACCCCTCAACAGATGCCGATGGATGGATCGCCCTGTTTACCTGGGAAAAAGTAAGCGGACCTGATGCTTATAAAATTGAAAGTCCGCGTAGCTGCGCCACAAAGATCACTCATCTCGTACCCGGTGAATATGTGTTTAGAGTAACCGCTTACGACAACAAGGGTGCGCATTCATACGCCGACGTTAAGATAACCATGACACAGCAACCCGAACATGCCACCGCAGCAGCAACTGCGAGCAAATCGGTTGTTGAACCACAACCGCAAACAGTGGCCGTGCAGGCAACACCGTTGACACACGTTACCATGCCCGACCAACTGCTGCTGTACCCGAACCCGGCTACAGACATGGTGAACCTGCAATACACCAACAGCGCCACCGGCAAATCGGTCATCAATATTCATGATGCCTCCGGCAAGCTGGTAAAATCGATCTCTTTCTATAAAGGCGAAGGCGTTTACAGGCACAACCTCGAAATCAGCAGGCTCAACAGGGGATTGTATTACATAGAAGTAAGAACCGGCAATTCAATTGGCATGCAAACGAAGCTGGTTAAAAATTAAGTGGGTGATTTCTTGAAACATGGGGCCGGATCGTTCCGGCCCTTTTTATTTGCTTAAATTTAGAGTTAAATCTTCCACATATGCTGCATTTACTGCTCTTCCTACTCGCTCAGCATGAGCCGCCGCAGTTTAACGAACAGGTCATTGATGCGGATGTAAAAATCGGTTATGGCATAGCGTTAGGCGACGTGGATGGTGATGGGAAAGATGACATCCTGCTGGCAGATAAAGAACAAATCCGTTGGTACAGGAATGGCGACTGGAAAAAATTCGTGATGGCCGAAAACCTCACGCAATTCGACAATGTTTGCATTGCTGCCCGCGACCTCGACGGCGATGGTAAAGTTGAAGTGGCAGTGGGTGGAAGATGGAACCCATCCGAAACGAGCGACACCACACAATCGGGCGCGGTGCATTATTTGGTGAGGCCGGCCGATCCCCATGAAAAATGGGAAGCAGTTGAACTGCACCACGAACCCACCATTCACCGTATGCGCTGGGCACGCGGTACAAACGGCAAATACTACCTTGTTGTTTTGCCATTGCATGGACGTGACAACAAAGGAGGCGAAGGCAAGGGTGTTACCATGCTGGCATATGAATATCCGCAAGACGTTCACGGAAACTGGAACCTAACTGTTTTGGCAGATGATATGCACATGACGCACAATCTTGCCGTTGAAGGCAACGCAGGTGGTGCAGAAAAAATTTACGTTGCCGGAAAAGAAGGGGTACGTATCATTCGCGATGGATTTGCAAAAGGCAAAAAATCACATTCTGAAAAGCTGCCCGGCAAAATGCATGGCGCCGGTGAAATCAGGCTCGGCAAAAATTTTATCGCCACCATCGAACCGATGCACGGCAACAACGTGGTGATCTATCCAAAACAAAAAAATCAAACCCGCATAGTTTTAGACAGCACCCTGAAAGAGGGACATGCACTGGGAATCGCAGATTTTTTGGGCAATGGGCAGCAGCAGATAGTTGCCGGTTGGCGCAATCCCGACAAAGACGGCAACTTCGGCATCAAATTGTATTCAAAGAACAACGGAGGATGGTCAACCGAATGGATCGATAAAAACGGAATGGCTTGCGAAGATCTGCAGGTTGCGGATCTAAATGGAGATGGAAAGACCGACATCATCGCTGCGGGAAGGTCCACGCACAACCTGAAAATTTACTGGAACAACAATTAATTATCGCGGCGCCCGCTTTTTCCTTTCGATATCCGGGAGGAAGCCGGTAATGATGCCGAGCAAAGGCAGAAATGCGCAAATGCTGAACACGTAGCCAACGCTTGTCATATCGGCCAGTTTTCCCAGGAGCGCCGAGCCCAGGCCGCCCATGCCAAAGGCAAAGCCGAAGAAGAGGCCGGCTATCATTCCCACTTTGCCGGGCACAAGTTCCGTGGCATACACCAGTATCGCGGAAAAAGCCGAGGCCAGCACAACACCGATGATCACGGATAACATCGCCGTCCAAAAAAGCGAAGCGTGCGGCAGCAACAGGGTAAATGGCGCCACGCCGAGTATCGACACCCAGATCACATACTTTCTTCCAAAGCGGTCGCCCAGCGGCCCTCCAATTAAAGTACCCGCAGCCACCGATGCGAGGAAGATGAACAGGTATATCTGCGACTGCTGTGCGGTGACGTGAAATTTATCGATCAGGAAAAAAGTGTAGTAGCTGGTCATGGAAGCCAGGTAGAAATATTTGGAGAAGATGAGTACCAGCAGAACACCCAGCGACGTGACGACGCGGGAGCGAGGGATGCTTGCGGCGTGGTCGCCGGAGGGAACCCTTTTGCTGGCCTTAAGGTAAAGATGGTGCTTGTACCAGTCGGCCACTCTCATGAGGATGATGATAGCAATTACCGCGGCCAGCGCAAACCATACGATGTGCCACTGTCCGTATGGCATTACGATCAGGGCGGCCAGCAAGGGTCCGATGGCGGAGCCGGCATTACCACCCAGTTGAAAGATAGACTGGGCCAGTCCGCGCCTCCCACCCGATGCCATGTGGGCCACCCGCGACGATTCGGGATGGAAGATGGACGAGCCGATGCCGATTAACGCAACCGACACCAGGATGATAGCGAAATTGGGTGCAAACGACAGGGCGATGAGTCCCACGAACGTAAATCCCATCCCCACCGCCAATGAGTACGGTCGGGGCGTTTTGTCGGTATAGTTGCCCACGAAAGGCTGAAGAATGGAGGCAGTTAACTGGAAACAGAAGGTGATGAGCCCGATTTGGGTGAACGACAGGTGGTACTTCTGTTTTAACAGCGGGTAAACGGCGGGTATCACCGCCTGCATCATGTCGTTAAGCAGGTGGCTGAGGCTGATGGTAAACAGGATGGAGAAAACGGTTTGCTGTGCCAACTTATCCGTGCCTAACGAAAGGGTATCCGTTCCTTCTTTCATAATTCCGCTCATGTTTTGCAAGGTTAAATACTTTTTCACATATCATTAAAATCCATTATAAATTCTTAACTTTTAAGGGCAGGATCGATTAACCCTTTTAACCATTGTTTATGACAAATGTATTACTGCGCTCCATTTTATGGTTGTGCATTCTCGCATTAATAGTAATTCTTTTTGGCAAGCAATTTATCGCGTTTATCAACAGGGATGTTATTCCCTGATAAAACCGTTAAAATTATCGTTGCGCTTCTCCTTTTTCCATAATTTCCGGGCATGTCAAAAAAGAGACTTGTGGTACTTACCGGCGCCGGCATCAGTGCGGAGAGCGGGTTGAAGACGTTTCGTGACAGTGATGGGTTATGGGAGGGCTACAACATTGAAGACGTTGCCACGCCGCGTGCCTGGAAAAAGAACCCTGCGCTGGTCCTGGAATTTTACAACTACCGCCGCCGCGACGTGGCGAAGGCGCAGCCCAATGCTGCACATCTTGGTCTCGCCAGCCTGCAAAAGTACTTCGATGTGCAGGTCATTACCCAAAATATTGATGATTTGCATGAGCGCGCCGGTTCCGAAAAGGTGTTGCACCTGCATGGTGAGATTTTCAAGATGTGCAGCGCGGTAGACAGGAGCTGTGTGAAGGAGATACGTGGCGACATCAACATCGGCGACCTTACAGAAACCGGTCATCAATACCGCCCCGACATTGTATGGTTCGAGGAACCGGTTCCGATGATCGAGGAAGCGGTTATTCATTCCATGAACGCAGATATTTTTGCGGTGATCGGCACGTCGCTGCAGGTGTATCCTGCCGCCGGACTGGTGCAATATGCGCCACACACTGCCGACAAGTATATTATAGATAAGAAGATTCCTTATTTGTCGTCGATGCCCGGCCTCACGGTGATTGAGAAGCCGGCTACGGAGGGGATTGGTGATTTAATAGAGGAGCTGAAAAAAGATTTCAATTAGAAAATCTGTGGCAGGCCGTTCGAAAATCCCTGCTGAAACTTTCGAAATCTCTCGCGAAACTTACTTATCTTGCGCGCCGGAAAGTTCGTCTTCCTTACCGGTTGAGTGGTGGTGAAGAAATTGCCTGATAGTATAATGGTAGTACGACAGATTCTGGCTCTGTATGTTCGGGTTCGAATCCTGATCGGGCAACAAGAAACCCATCAGCCTTGCTGATGGGTTTTGTTTTTCTTCGACACGAGCCAAGCTTGCTTGAGCGAGTGGAGGAGGAAAACAAAACGAGCCTGGCGAAGCCAGGTGCGAGTTCTTGGGTAATGCAAAGCGCCACAGGATCATTTGCGCAAAGCGCATATAATCCTGATCTGAAAAAATTGGAAATCACACGTTCATTTACGCGAAGCGCCGAACTAATCCTGATCGGGCAACAAAGGCCTCGCACGAAGTGCGGGGTCTTTTTCATTGCGCATCGCACAAATAATCTTCATGATTATTCTTCTTTTTCACACAGTTTTTAACTCATAAAC
>CAMPGT010000190.1 GCA_946885665.1 uncultured Chitinophagaceae bacterium
GTATGCGAATGAAGATTTTTTAAAGGTGCTCACCTTTCCGCTGTTGCGCGGTAGAATTGATGAGGTGCTGACCAGCCCGTCATCAATGGTTATTTCAGAAAAGATGGCGATCGATTTCTTTGGATCAGTTGATAAGGCGATGGGACAGACCGTGCGATATATGGACCGTGACGATTTTAGCGTTGCAGGCGTGCTGGCCAATGTACCGGATCATTCCAGCCTGCAGTTTGACTACATTATCAACTGGCACATTTTTATGCAGCAGCGTCCGTGGTTTCAAAACTTTGGAAACACTGCGCCTTTTACGACAATCCTGTTGAAAGACAATGCGGATCCCTCGCTGGTGCGCGCAAAAATAAAAGACTTCCTTGACAGCTATGACGTTGGAGAAGGACCAGGTTACAAGCTTGAACTCGATATGCAGCGCTACGACGAGCAATATCTTTATTCGAATTTCAAGGACGGATATATTTCCGGCGGAAGGATAGAATATGTCCGGCTTTTCAGTATAGTGGCTGTTTTCGTGTTATTGATAGCCTGCATCAATTTCATGAACCTGAGTACCGCACGCTCATTGAAAAGAGCCAAAGAAATTGGCGTGCGCAAAGTAATCGGCGCCAACAAACGCATGCTTATTAAGCAGTTTATTACAGAAGCATTGTTTTTTTCATTTCTTGCTGTAATCGCTTCTGTGCTGGTGGTGCGACTGTGCTTGCCGGCGTTTAACAACCTTACCGGAAAAAACATTGCTCTGCCATGGACAGCGTATGGATTCTGGCTTCAGTTACTCGGGATTGCCGTTGGCTCCGGCTTACTTGCCGGAATGTATCCGGCGTGGTACGTATCCTCATTTGACCCGATAAAGGCAATAAAGGGGAATATAAAGTTCAGGCTCGACGCTGTACTGTTTCGAAAAGGACTCATCGTCTTTCAGTTTACATTGTCGATATTTCTGATCGTTCTTACCATTGTGGTAGGCAAGCAGGTACGGTATATTCAACAGAGAAACCTCGGCTTTGAAAGGGACAATCTTTTATACATACCGATCGAGGGAAACCTGGAGAGAAATTATGCTGTTTTCAGGGAGAAGGCGCAAAAGCTCACCGGAATAAAATCTGTGAGCCAGATGACGAGCGCGCCAACATCCATCGACTCCTGGACGACCTCCGTGCAGTGGGCAGGTAAGGATCCAAATGAAAAACCTTCGTTCGCGCAGATTATGGTGGGACATGGGTTTGTCGAAACGATTGGTGGCCGGATGGTTGCCGGAAGAGATTTTTCTTCAAATTATTCGCACGATTCCGCTGCATTCGTGATTAACGAAACGGCGTCGAAGAGGATTGGGTACGAGGAGCCGGTGAACAGCCCCCTCACATTTGCCGGTGTTAAAGGTTCTATTGTTGGCGTGGTGAAGGATTTTCATTTTCGTTCGGCACACGAGCCGATGCGGCCTCTGGTAATAAGGCTGAGTAAAGAATTAAGTTATGGCAATATACTTGTTAGGGTGGAAGCGGGTAAGACAGCAGTTGCCTTGCGAGGACTTACCGGACTTTGCCGTGAGTTGAATCCGAAGTTTCCCTTTACTTATCAGTTTGCCGACGAGGCTTATGGAAAATTGTACGTGAGTGAAACCATCATCGGCACTTTGAGTAAATATTTTTCGGCACTGGCCATTGTTATTTCCTGCATGGGTTTGCTGGGTCTCGTTATGTTCAGCGCCGAGCTGCGTACCAAGGAGATTGGCATCAGGAAAGTATTGGGTGCAAGTGTTGCTTCTATACTTAGGTTACTGTCGAAAGACGTCGCATTGCTAATCATCATCGCATTCTGCATTGCCACGCCGCTTTCCCTGTGGATAAGCAGTAATTGGTTGCTGTCTTTTGAAGATAGGGTGTCGGTAGGGTGGTGGACGTTCGTGATAGCGGGCATGGCCACGCTGTTGATCACCCTGGGTACCATAAGTGTACAGGTCATTAAATCTGCCATGTCAAATCCCGTCACCTGTTTACGTTCTGAGTGACGTTATTGGATTCGCCGATCATCATTTCTTTTTTCTTAACGGTTCCCGCAACTTACATTTGAAAGATTCGAACCAAATTTCCCGGCATGAAAGAAAGGATTTTGATGGCAATGGCTTTATTTTTTATGAGCACCAATACAGCCGTATATGGTCAACCGAATTATAAAAGCCAGGAGCGATGCAAAGAAGAAGATATTCCGCATTATACTGCCCATAAAATCAGCAACTCGCTGACCGTTGATGGAAAACTGGATGAAGCCTTCTGGAAAAACGCTTCAAGGTCCAATTCGTTCAGAGATATGATCTCGGGCGCGGACACTTACCTGAACACCCACGCAGCCGTGCTGTGGGACGACCAAAATCTTTACATTGGCTATTGGATAGAAGAGCCGCAGGTAACGGCTACGCTTACGGAAAGAGATGCGCCGATATACAAGGATAATGATGTCGAGTTATTCATTGCGGGACCCGATGGCTACTATGAATTTGAGATCAATTCATTCGGAACCATATACGAAGTACTGTTCTTTTGGCTGGATGCCTATGAGAAAAAAGGCTATCACCATCGGCCCGAATTTAACAGAAGTGCGGAGGGGGCAAAATTGTTTAATGGCGTGGGCTATAGGCATCCCAGGGGCCGCCGGATAGGTTTCTGGAAGTGGGATATGCCCGGTTTGCGGTCTGCTGTTCACATCGATGGAACCATCAATAATAACAAGGATAAGGATCGTGGTTGGACCGTTGAAATAGCCATTCCATGGGCTTCGTTGAAGATATTGGCCGAAGGAGATGGAAGAGCACTTCCGCCGGCCGAAGGTGACACCTGGCGCATGGACTTTTCGCGGTTTAATGTAAAGAAAGGAACGCCCGACGACGCGGGTGGCTGGGCATGGAGTCCGCACGGCGTATGGGATTCACACGTGCCGGAATGTTTTACTTATATCACATTTTCCGGCAAGTGATCAGGAAAATATAAAAATGGCGCTTACCTACCATATCGAAAGAGATATCCGTTACAACCAGGGTCTTGAGAAAGGGCTTGAAAAAGCAACGGCCGGCAGAAACGCTGCCTTTGTTAAGTATCTTTTGCAACATACAGCACATTCCAGAGAAGAAATTGCGCAATTGGTCGGTGTACCCATCGAATTCGTCAGCAAAGTTAAAGCAGATTCGGACTGATCTTCTTGAAACCGGAGAACTTAATTTGGCGCAACTGAAAGCGTATAGTCTATTATCTCGCCGTTCATACCTATTCCCTGCAATACGACCGATATCGGTTTGCTGCCAATAATACGAGAAGAAACTTTGGCGGTTCCGCTATCATCAGTCGTCAAATGAGGATTCCAGTAGATGGTTGTTCCGGCCGACGTATCCGCAACTGTCAAATGCGGGTTGCCATGAAATTCATCGGCGCTTTTGTAACCGCGGGCATACTGCTGAACAAAATTTCGCGGGCCGCGTGAAGCGTTCTTGTTTATTTTCACCCGAATAATATATCCTGTGTAATTGCTTCCGGTTATCATTACATTTTCTATTTCGTCGGTTCTGTACAACATTAAGTAATGGTACGGATTGACGCCGGTTTTGTGTTCGTCTACATCGAATCCGTCAATCAGGAGTCTGACGCCGGCGCCGCTTGTCGTCACCCACATCATTGAACCATCGCCGAATGTTACCGGCTTTAAAAAAGGCAGCCCGATGGCATAGGCCGACACAAACTGAGACGCCGGGAGGTTTAGGTCGTCCTTGCCGGGTGTTACCAGAATACTGCCTGCTCCTACCGCCCTTACCTTGTTTTGAACTCCCTTCACGATCACTTTTTCAAGCAGTTCATATCTGTCATCACCTGCATCTGTATCGAAATTAACGGCTTTTCGTTCGGACAGGCAACGCGCAACAAGCAACTTCAGCGTGGTATCGGCAGGGGGAACATCGACAGCATCATACAGTTCAACGTCTATCGGCCGGACCTTGCCTTTTTTATCCTGATACTGCCAAACCAACAATGTACTGTCACCATATCCGATATCCTGTAACCGGAAGTTTCCATTTGTATCGATCTCTGCTGTATAAATTCCTTTGTAGTTGCGGTCATCGATAACCAATGTTATGACACCTTCACCGACGGTTTTTTTGGAGTTTGCGAACTTAGCCTTACCTCGGAGTGTAAGGCCGGCCTCGGGCCGAAACGGCATGTTTCCAACGGTGTGGGTCAGGTCTGTTTTTCTTAAGTCGTGCGTAAGCATTACAAGATCGACAATAAAATTGTTGCGGGCTGTTGGTGAACCGATGATTTCAGCAGGTATTTCAACTGGCGTTTTTGAGTCCGACATTAAAAGCAGGTAGGCGAAGATGTTGTTGTTGCGGTTTGTTTTAGGAAGAGAACTGTCATAGCCTGCAGCTATCGACATCGCCAGGGAAGCAGGGTGCGTTCCGGCGTACGCCGATTGAAGATCCAGGAACAGCGAGTCGCCCCGGATGCTTTGTTGCAGTTGAATATAATTTTGGTTGATGTTATTAATGAATATCATTCTTTCACAAACGGTCGAATCTGAATCGTCGAGAAGCGTAAGCTGAATAACTCCTGATGGAAGCGCCGCTTTGCTGATCGTGAATTCGCCATGTGTGCTATTCAGGATCAAGTGGCTTCGATAGCAAATTTCGTTAGCAGTCACGCCAATTAAGGTAAACGCTTTATTTATGTTGTTGATGGTGGCGTTAATCGCCAGGAATATATTTTCGGAGCCGCTGTTGTTGACATTCATTACAACGCCGGTCTTCTCCGCAGCGGGCAATTCAAATGTTTTACCCGACGACAGCCGGAAGCTATATTGTGCTTTGCCGGGAACATAAGGAAATACGGCCATGCCGCCATAGGTTGTTTCAAGGCGGTTGATTGTCGTTCCCCGCTCGTCTATGATGTCTCCTGCAACCTCCACACCTTCTCCATTTTCATTTGAAACGCGTATCGCCATTCTCGTTTCGATGCCTTCAACCAGGCTGCCTCCTTCCGGGAAAAAGTCAACATGTGTTGCGTTGTTCGGCGAACTCGCAGACTGCCCGGACATAGCAGGGGAGTCTCCGCTAACGTTGAAGAGTTGCTTAAAAAAGAAGGCCGCATCCTGGTTTCTCATCCAGCGCGTATAGGCCCGTGCGATATAAATTCCGGATGAAACGTGGTGAGAGAAGGTGAAGTTACCTTCGGCCTGCCCATTGATAACCCGCAGTTTTTGCTGTTCTATCAGATTAAAATGCCGGTCAAGCCAATCGACATACAACACGCCCGAAACATTTGACGGTTGATATGCCGTTCCGGTCACTACATAAGCCTTAAACCAGCAACTGTCACCGAATTGATAGCGAGAGCGGTCAAAATGAAGATATACCTTCTCCACCGGTGAGGTACTATCAGCACCTTCCGGGAGCGGTCGTTTAGTGGCCGCGAAGCTATCCTGTCCGGATGCCGCAAGATTCCAACAGCAAAGAAATAGCAAACTGGTGTATGGTTTGCAAAGAGCCAACGGTAGCGTTTACAAACAATATAACGAAATTGATTGTACTTCCGGGGCGATATTTATACTATTCGCGTCTATAAGTGCTCTTTAACGAAAGCGGCAGCGTATTCCTTAATCATGTTCCGCACGCTCCTGAATGATTCTTTTATCTCCGCTTCACTACCTGTGGCTTTGGCGGGATCCGGAAAGTTTTGATGAAATTGTTTTGCCGTCGAAGGAAATACCGGGCATCGTTCCCTGGCACTATCACATACCGTGATGATATAGTCGAAATCGATGTGCCGGTATTCGTCCAGATGATTAGAAGTGTGATCGGATATATCTATACCCTCCTCCTTCATTGCAGCAATGGCCCTGGGATTTACGCCATGCGTTTCGACGCCGGCGCTGTAAATTGCTGCGTTTTCGCCGGCAAAATGTCTCAGGTAGCCTTCGGCGATTTGGCTGCGACAACTATTTCCCGTGCAAAGAATTAATATCTTTTTCATTTACTGTCGGATGGGAGGTGCCAGGTGGTGTTAATCACACCGTTTATTCATTGCAGCAGTCGGGCCCGCAGCAGCTTTTCGCTTCCTGCGTTGGCTTCTCTGCATATACGGTGATACTGTATATTCCGGTATTGCTGTTTCTGAATGCCTCCAGTTCACGGGAAGAAAGATACTGCAACAGGATATCATCGGGAATGTTAATTGCTTTTTCTTTTTGAACAGTGATGTTCGTGAATCCGGTTGTCTTGATGAATTCGAGGTAATGATCTTTCTGGATTGCTCCCGACACACAGCCTGCGTACATCTCAGCAGCCTGCTGAAGGGACGCGGGCAGATTTCCTTCCAAAACAATATCTGAAATACTGAAATGGGCACCCGGTTTTAACACCCGAAAGATTTCTTGTATAACAGCTTGCTTGTTGGGTACCAGGTTCAGGACGCAATTGCTCACAATTACATCCGCAATATTGTCTGAAACCGGCATGTGTTCGATGTCTCCCTGCCTGAACTCAACATTATTGAAACCCAGCTTTTCCGCGTTCTGCCTCGCTTTTTCGACCATGGCCGGCGTGAAATCGATTCCCATCACTTTTCCCGTTTCCCCTGTTTCATTACGGGCGATAAAGGCGTCATTGCCGGCGCCGGAACCGAGGTCAATTACCACATCTCCTTTTTTGATTTTCGCAAACTGGGTGGGCAATCCGCATCCCAGGCCGAGATCTGCCTCCGGGTTGTACCCCTCCACAGCGCTGTAGTCGTCGGTCATTATATTATAGACTTCTGTGGAACAGCAACCGGAACCGCAGCAGGAGGCGGTGTTGTCAGACTTTTCCTGCGAAGCAATGGCGCTGTATTTTTGCCTTACCATTTCCTTTATTTCGTTATCCGTGTTCATAATCGTTAATTTTTATTTATTGTAATATTGCGATGAATTAATGCAAAAAAATTAACAGCAGCTATCCTTGCTCAAATAGGGCAGGAAGAAACTGTCGAAAGCCGTTTTATATTGTTTCCATACTTTGGGATCAATGCAGTAGCAAACGCTCGTGCCCTCAATGGTTCCCTGGATCAGGCCTACATTTTTCAGCTCTTTCAGGTGTTGGCTGATCGTTGCCTGCGCCAATCCCAATTCTTCAACAAGGTCACCGCAAATACAGGCCTGTGCCTTTACTAAATGCTGTATAATGGCTATCCTGGCGGGATGAGCTAAAGCCTTCATCATTTGGGCCAACCTGTTTTGCTTGTCGTTGAATATCTCTGTTTTCGTCAGTCCCATATCTATCGCAATATTACGATTCATCTTGCACTCGCCAAAAAAAAGTTGAGCCCGGCTTTATTCGTACCTTTGTGGCTCAAATCGTTTTGTGATGCTGAGATGGTTATGGAAATTCGCGAAAAAAATCTTCCTCCGCAAGAAGGCATGCTGCCAGTAGCGACGGGCCAAAATCCTTTTGGAACGGAACATTCAAAATTGTAATATTGCCTCCCTTTTAATGAGGCCCAGATGGCGGAACTGGTAGACGCGTCAGACTCAAAATCTGGTATCAGCAATGATGTGCAGGTTCGATTCCTGTTCTGGGCACCACACGATTAAGGCAGAATAGTCATTAAACTTCCTGGCTGTTTTGATCATCTCAAATCGAAAAAGTATCGATCATTAAGGCCGTGGAATCTATCCCGGCGCTGCAGGTTATACATCTCACGGTTTATAACCTTTTTTATTGCCGTAAAATAATGGCGGAATTCGCGCTCGCGAGAAATATCGATTTTTTTATATTACCTTTCTAAGCAGAATTTATA
>CAMPGT010000191.1 GCA_946885665.1 uncultured Chitinophagaceae bacterium
TAAAGTAACTTTATCCATTTATATGTTTTGTTCGTTCTCAATATTTGCTGAAACGAGGTGCACCGGTGTTGACACCAATTCTTTTTGCACTATCCTTTGAAGTATCGTTCTTCAGTAACTTGTCCGTTTTCCCAGAGGGAACGGACGATCTCATACAAATCAAGAACACTTCCATCCTTCATTTCAATATTCAACCTGAATTCTGAAAAGGAGGCGTTATCACCGGACGCAGACCGAACGAGCGCAATTTCATTGACCTTTTGGATGGAGCTTACAAAGTCGTTTAGCTTCTTCATAGCTGCCTGCTTCCCCTCTGTCACCCTGCCGTCAAATTCGACGGTCCTGATGTTTGGTGCGTAATATTTTTCAGCGGCCTCAACCAATTGGCCATTTGTTACCATTTCATTCATGGCATTTGATAATTCGTCAAGATTTTTTTGCATGTTTTGTTTTTTTAAGTGTGAGTGATATTTGCCAACCTGATGCCGGTATACTGCCATCTTAAATGCGGATGGAAGAAATTGCGATAGCTTGGCCGGCTGTGTCCTCGCGGGGTAGCCGTTGAAGCTCCGCGAAGCACCATTTGATTCACCATGAATTTGCCGTTGTATTCTCCTATTGGTCCGGGCGCTCTGACATAACCAGGATAGGGAAGATATGCACTTGCCGTCCATTCCCATCGCTGCCCCCACGCGAATTGACCGCACGCCGCCTCCCATTCAAATTCGGTCGGCAGCCGCATTCCTTTCCACGCCGCAAAGGCAGAAGCTTCATAATAGCTGATATGTGCCACCGGCTCGTTCAGTTTCAACGGCTGGATACCAGACGCATTGTAGTAATGCCATTGGTTATTTATCCAATGCCAGTATAAGGGCGCAATAATGTTGTTGTTTTTTATCCAATCCAAACCTTCTGCATGCCAATATTCGTGCTTGCTGTATCCGCCGTCTTCAATGAATTCGAGATATTGGGCATTCGTTACCAATCCTGCCGCGATGGTGAATGACGGCAGAAAGACGGTGTGCCGGCCCAGTTCATTATCGAAGCAAAATTGACCGCCGTTATAGCCGATTTCATACAGCCCCTCCTTCATCACAATAGCTTCGTCTTGTCTAAAATCAGGTTCAAAAGATTCCGCGATTTCATTATAGGTTGGGAAGAGCGGGTTATGCCCCAGAATATATTTGATATCGGTCGCTAATAGTTCCTGATGCTGCTCTTCATGGTTGAGTCCCAAAATAGTCAGCATGTTCAACTCGTCACTTATGGGCAAACTCAGTAGCTGCTCCATCGCTGCATCGATGTGCCGCCGATATTGATAAACTTCTTCGACAGTCGGCCGGCTCAGATTGCCACGGTTGGTCCGTATCACCCTTGCGCCAAAACTTTCGTAATAACTGTTAAATACAAAAGGGTAAAAGGGATTGAAACAGGAATAGTTAGGAAGATAGCGCGATAAAATAAAGGTTTCAAAAAACCACGACGTATGTCCCAAATGCCATTTAGGAGGGCTCACATCTGCCACCGGCTGTACCACATAATCTTCCGTCTTCAGTGTCTCGCAGATTTTTTCGCTTCTCGCACGAACGCTGCGATATTTGTCTTGAAGGTATGTCATCGTTGTAAGTTTACGTAATCAGACAAGTCGCTAATTGTGCGTATTCCCAGCCGCCTAACGTCGTCTTTTCGCATCATTAGCGCGTAGGTATTATTGAATCCTACTGGCTTCAGCCACTTAATTTGAAATTGTTGTTTAAATGCCCGTTTCACATAGGCATACACCGAATCCTTGCTGACTGCGAGCCTGCCCACGGTTGTGGCGTCCGCGTGCAACATAACGGTCAGCCCCGTGCCTGTATATTCAGGGTATAAGTCGATCTGATCATTCATCAGCGCGTCAAAACATATCTTAGTGCCCCCTAACCCGGTTTTCGGCAAAACATCGAGGTTTGTATATCCCCTGATTAGCTGAGTGTATATACTGGCCAAAATATATTGTTCATCAAAAACTTTTGAACCGATCTTGATCGAACCGCCACCGGCCGGGCGGGCAGGTCTGTATAAGTTCTGGCTTTCAAGAAACTCACGGGCAATAACAGCCGGCTCGCGATGCAGATAGTCGGCCTTATAATTAAGCGAAGTCATGATAGAATCATTAATTCTTCCCGCCAGTAGGTTAAGAACAGGTTCTAACTCCGGGAATCGTTCGAGCGTTTGTTCCTTTATAATCGGCGCAGCATAGTAAGGAGGAAATATTTTTCGATCATCCTCCAAACTAACCAGTTGATAAGTGGCGATCCGGCCATCGGTGCCGTAACCGCTGACCACATCGAGTTTCTTCTCATATATGGCTTTGTACATGACAGCATCGTTGACCACCACTGTTGGCA
Source organism: uncultured Chitinophagaceae bacterium (assembly GCA_946885665.1). The sequence continues at coordinate 2,391 of CAMPGT010000191.1, forward strand.
CGTTTAAACCGTATGTCTGCCGCAGGCCGATGTAGCCGTCGGCGCGTCCCATAAATTCGGGAGTGAATCCGGCTAACAATTTCCCTTTTTCAAAGGATGGAATGATATAGAAACCCGAGATCGAAACAACGACTATCATGCTAAGAAGAACACTTTCGATTTTTTTGAATTTAATTTTTTGAAAGCGCGAAAGCAGAAAGTCAAACAGCAGCGCCAGCAAGGCAGCGGGAATTGCTCCTGCAAGCATCATTGTTGTATTGCTTAAAGAAATTCCGCCGAAAATAAACTCGCCCAGCCCACCGGCGGCGATGTAAGCAGCAAGCGTTGCCACGCCAACGTTGATAATCGTCGCGATGCGAATGCCGGCAAGAATTACAGGCATTGCCAGCGGCAGCTCCACTTTCAGCAGCGATTGCCTGTCACTCATGCCTAATCCTTTGGCGGCCTCCTTTACTTCCGGATTGATGTTTACAATGCCGGTGTAGGTGTTGCGAATCACAGGAAGCAGCCCATATAAGAACAAGGCCGCAATGGCCGGTTTGGCGCCGATACCTAATAGTGGAATTAGCAGCCCAAGCAATGCGATACTGGGGATGGTTTGCAAAACCCCTGCGAAGCCAAGAATAGGGGATGATAACTTTCGTTTCCGGCTGATGAGCACACCTGTTGGAACGCCAACGATTATCGCAAGCGATATTGAAATAATAGTAAGTCCGATATGCTGCCCGGTTTGTTGAAGCAATTTTTCCCAGTGGAGGGTGACAAAATCCCAAAGATGAATATTATCGTTCATCGGCTATTATTAGATTGAAGTGAACTGTAAGCACTCATTAGGTTGCTCCATGTGACGTGTTTCCATTCGCCGGTACGTTGATGTTGTATCGCTATGCACTGACCGTCTTGATTTTTATTCCGAAAGGACGCCATCGCCTCCCATAAAGAAGTATCACAAGCGGCTTTTCCGGAAATCCCTTCTGCATTACTGCCTTTTCGGGGCAGGTAATTCCATAGGTCGGTAATAGTTGTTGATGCCAGTGAAAGTTGTAAATAGTCGTTTGCAAGAAAATCTTTTACGAAATCAGTGGCAGGTGTGTACAATAATGCTGACGGTGTTCCTTTTTGGGCCAGGTTTCCCCGGTGAAGCAAAACAATCGTATCGCCTAATTCAAAGGCTTCCTGAATGTCATGCGAAACCATAATGATGGTTTTCTTGCGGAATTCGGGCAACTGCATAAATTCTTCGCGTATTGATTTCCTGGTAATGGCATCTAAGGCGCTGAATGGCTCGTCCATCAATAATATCGGGGGATCTGCAGCCAGCGCACGTGCGATGTTGACCCGCTGGGCTTCGCCGCCGCTGAGTTCATCGGGTGAGCGGGAAAGATAGCTTTCAGGTAAATGCAATTTTTTCATCAGCTCTTTAACCCTTTGCTGAATGGCCTGCTTGTTCCATTTTAACAGATTCGGCACCACGCTGATGTTTTCTTCGACGGAATAATGCGGAAAGAGACTGTTGCGCTGCAGTACATAACCCATCTGCCGGCGCAGCTTAACCTGGGGCTGCTCGCGGATGTCCTGTCCATTGATCAGTATTGTACCGGACGAAGGGGTGATGAGGCCGTTAATCATGCGAAGCAAGGTAGTTTTGCCGCTTCCACTTGGCCCCAGTAATACAACATGCTCGCCCTCTGCAATCTCGAGACTGACGTTGTCTATTGCTGCATTGTCTCCAAACGACTTGCTTACACCGCGAATACTGACCATAATTACCCTTTTGGTTGAAGATGTATTGGACTGAACAGGTTGTTGATCGCTTCGGCGTAGGTGGGGTGAGCAAACATCGTGTCGCGCAATTGGTCATATCCAAGATTGCCCAGCATCGCAATTTGCAGTAGCGACATTAATTCGCCGCCGTTCGTGCTTATAACTGCAACACCCAAAATTTTGTTTGTCTTGTTGTCAACAATTGCCTTAATAAATCCGCGTGTCTCATCCGTTTCGACAGCTCTGGCGATGAATGAAGTTTTCATTTTTGCTACAGAAAAGCTTAAACCCATTTCGGTAGCTTCTTTTTCTGTGAGGCCAACCCGGCCAAGTTCAGGATCGGTGAAAACGCAGTAAGGGATCAACCGGTCGCGAATCGATAGAGTCTTTTCGCCAAATAAGTTGTCGGCCAGCACAACATAATCGTGATACGATACATGTGTGAATGCAGGCCCGCCCTTTACATCGCCGAGTGCATAAATGCCGGGTTCTGTCGTTTCTAAATGCTCGTTGACTGAAATAAATCCATTTTTGTCGACTTGAATACGCGTCTTTGACAGATCCAGATTCTCTGTGTTTGGCGTTGTGCCGGTAGCCATCAATAGATGCGTGCCGGATAAGGCGTATGATTTTTCTTTGGAAAGAATTTCCATAGTAAGAGACTGCGCTGTTTTTTCGACGACACGTTTAACTGTGGCATCAGTGATAATTTCTACGCCTTCGGCTTCAAGCATCTCTCTGATTTCCGATCGAACGTCGTCGTCTTCCCGCGGCAACAGTCCGGATGATTTTTCGATAATAGTGACGAGACTGCCCATCCGACGGAAAATCTGTGAAAATTCGAGCGCAACATAGCCGCCCCCAATAATTAGCAGATGTTTAGGCAGGCAGTCAAGCTCTAAAATAGTCTGCGACGTAAAAAAGTTTACTGATTGCAACCCTTCAACGTCGGGAATATGAGGGCGGGCGCCTGTGTTAATAAATATCGAACTGGCGGTAAGGGATTTACGGCCTAAGTCGGCCAATTGCACATTAATTTCCTTGTATCCTGAAAACCTGCCTTTGCCGTGATACAGTGTGATATTAGGGTCCTCGCCCAGCGAACGTTCAAGGCCTTCCCGAAAATCGGCTACTACTCTATTCTTGCGTTGATTTATTTTTTCATAATCCGGCACTTCATTATTCAGCGTAATGCCATAAGCGGTGGCCCGGCGTGCCTGAATAATATTTTTAGCCAGGCCCACTAAAGTTTTTGTGGGCGTACACCCGTAATTGATGCAGGTACCTCCTATGTACGCCGATTCCACAACTGCTACGCGTTTACCTTCCCTGGACAGTCTTTTTGCTAAGGGATTGCCTGCCTGGCCGGATCCAATAATTATCGCATCAAATTTGTCCACTTTTGTTTGATTTAAACAGCCGTCCAAATTGCATCCATGAACCATGATTTGCAGTCTGCAAACTCGGCAGTGTGCATAAAACCACTAGCGCTTGCCATTTGACGAATCTGACTTTTTGAATATTTCTGGGATATTTCGGTCCAGATACATTCATCTTTTTCAAAAGGAATGCTGGCGCCGGGTAGATTCACCACCATGTCGCTTAAACAAACCAGGAAGCTTTTCGCCGCTCCTGTCAAGGGATCATAGGTGCAATAATGATCAAACTGATCAATTTGGAAATCGGCGTCCAGTTCCCGGTTAATTCTCTTCAACAGGTTTAGATTAAATTCTTTGGTCAACCCGCCCCGGTCATCGTATGCACGCTTGATAACAGCGGGATGTTTGACGAGATCGAATCCGATAATGCACTGATCACCTGGCTGTAAATAACCGCGCAGCTTTTCGCAGAATTGGTTGCTTTCCTCGACGGTCATATTGCCGATATTGCCTCCTAAACACATCACCACCTTCCGCTTGCCGGGCAGTAAGCAGTGGAATGCCAGCGCGTCAAAGTAATCGCCTGTCAGTCCATCAAATTGTAAATCCGGAATGTTAGCGGGCAGAAATGACTGGAGCTCGCTGATTACGTTTTTAGAGATGTCGATGGGAACGTAATTAAAAGATGCTTTTGCCGCGGTAAGGGCACGCAGCAGATGAATTGATTTTGCGCAGTTTCCGGGTCCTAATTCAATTAATTCAAAAGCTGAGTTTTGCGCTGTTATGCTGTCAACCATTCCTTTTGCCTGGCAGATGAAAATCTCCATTTCGCACCTGGTAAGATAATAATCCGGCGACATCATGATTGCCTGGAAGAGACTGTCGCCTTTTTTGTCGTAAAAGTATTTAGACGATAACCTCTTTGGCGTTCCCGTCAGGCCCCGGATGACGTCGAAATAAAAATCTTTATTTTTTGTTGTGCGCCTGCATTCACCTTTGCCTATTGATATCATACATCAGGATGGATAAAATGGTGACTAAAATTGGGCTGCAAGCTAATATCTCGTACTCTTTTTAAAATTGACATTTGTCACACACATCCAATCACAAATTTGATTGGCGCGAGTAGATAAAATTTTCAATCCGGTTTTTGTGATTGCTCTTTCCGTTACTCAGGGAAATTTTGAATTATACCCGACTCTTTTAAGACGGCTGTCTTTTAGGATCCTGGTAGCCAGCCAAACATACTGCTGCGTTTGCCTGTCGAATCCCAGCATTGAGAAAGCAATCCCCGCAGGGCATTCAGGAAAATCGGGAAAACCGATCCGCAGCTCATATCGATTACTATCGGCGTCAAATTCAGACGGCGTAATCTTATTTAACCCATATTTAGTGCTGGAATTCCTATCATCAAAAATGTAAGTAACCAATGGCGCTGTTCTCAGAAGCATTGAAATCGGTTGATCTGCCAAATAGGAATACGTTCCTAAAAGATCGATTATCAACCCCCTCAGTTGGTATTCGGGGATAAATACGGCGAATAAGTTTTGTGTATCGAATGCTTCCTCACTGATATCAAACCGGTATGCTCCTTCGATCGTTACTTCATTTTCCCTGAATCCCCGGTTCAGGCCCGTTGAAAAAATTAAATTGTCTTTTATGATGAAGTTGTCAACGTAACCCTTACGGCGCAGTTCATCAACCACTTTCACAAGATCGCTTTCGTATAATGTCATAATTAAAATTTAATTTCGGGATTTACTTGCCTTGAAAATGGCTAAAGTAGAACGCGCAGGATTTGTACGCAAGGACATATGTCACACACTTCCGCAATCATTTTTGTATTTATGTGACAAATATCATTGGCGACAGGGTACAGCGGGTTTAGTTTCGCCAAAATTTCCGGAATTGAAGTGCCTTTAAAATCATTCCATTCGGCGCACTTGTTCAATTAATACTAAAAGAAATCATATGGAAACATTAGCCGCCGGCGACAAAGTCAGGCAGACGATGAAAGCGATCGTTGTAACGGACCAGGCTGCAGGGATAGCCGGCATGAAACTGGTAGAGCTGCCCATGCCGCAGGCGGCCATAAACGATGTGGTCGTCCAGGTGCATGCATCAGGATTTGTGGGCACGGAGTTGGAGTGGCCCTCGACGTGGGCCGATCGGCTCGACCGCGACCGAACACCCACTATTCCCGGGCATGAGTTGGCCGGAGTGG
>CAMPGT010000192.1 GCA_946885665.1 uncultured Chitinophagaceae bacterium
GGAAATTACTTCCATCCGGAGCAAGTACCCGGTTAAATACAAATTTTTTATCCTGTGCCTGCCCATAAAGCAGGCAACTGAACGACACCAGCAAGGTGAGAAGTAGCGGCGTTTTCAGCACCTCTGAATTTTTCACTAATCTAGCTGAATTCCTGAACATTTTTTGGTGCTCCGGGTGGATGTCCTTTTTGACGGGTAGTTGGGCCTTTTGGGTGGGTAAATGGCCTTATTAACGCCTAATGACAAATGAAGAATCGTCGCGGAGAGGCAGTGGCTGGACGATCACCTCTTCCACGCTTGCTCTCGAAGGACCCCTGTGGCACCAATCAACCAGGCGTTGAAGCGATTCTGCTGATCCGGTGGCGATAATTTCTACGGAACCATCTTTTACATTTCGAACCGTGCCGGCAAGGTTCAGTTGCGAGGCCACATCAACCGTGCTTTGCCTGAAATAAACACCGTGCACCTTTCCTTTTACGATGATGAGTTGGGTTTGCTGCATGTCATCTGTTTGTTTTCCTGGTAAAATTGAACCGACCTTTGCCAAAAGATCAACATTCAAATTATGGCAAAAGTCTGGTTCATGACATGACGCATGCTTACCCTTTATTTGACGGCAGCAAATAAAGGAAAGCAATACCCTAACCCCATTCGCCGTTATACTGCGGTACAGTTCAATACTTTGACATCTTTTTTATTAACCGTACCTGCCCCCGATGGAGATCAAACCACTTTTGCTTGTTTACCTGGTTCTTTGTGTTGTAGTCTTCTTCGATGTGTTGTTCCGGGTAAAAAAGAACCCGTTGTTTAAAGTTTGCCTGATACTGATCGTGGCCAGCCTCTTCGTGATGAATTACTTCTCCTATGTCAATGTCGATAACCGCATCCAGTTCATCCTCGTAAAGGCAGCAAGGCTTATTTATGCGTGCTGTACCATGCTCGCCATCGTTTATCTCGTTACGCCGCGTATCCCCTGGTGGATCATCAGCATAACTGCATTCGCCATCTTCGTTACCACGGGCCTCCGGATATTTTACTATGATGAGATAGCCATCGAACGGCAGGCAGAGATGCCAAACCAGGTTTTTTCTGTGGGTGCGGAACTTTATCACCCAATCCCGGTAATACGTTATCTCATTTTTTTAACTGCGGCTGTGTCAGTCGGTTTTACGTTTTTCTATTACCGGCGTTTTTTTCTGCAGCTGGGTAAAGAAAAGATTCATCGCAAACATTTTTCCGGATGGATCATCTCCCTGGCCGTACCTTTTTTTCTCCTGTTAATTTTCGGGGTGCTCGGCGCCCTTGGTTTTTACGATGAAGTCTTATCTCCTTACCTTTTTTCATTTTTCAGTTGCGTAGCGATTCTTTCTATCCTGTTCCGTCCCAGCTTCCTAAATGCAAGATCGTATCACGACGATACGAATTAACACAAATGCGGCAGCTATTTTGCCGGTCCGGCATCGCCCCTCGTTCTCGCCAATTCTATTTCTGCCCTGCGGTACTCGAACACTGCTTCCAAATAATTTAGCTGCGCCGAAGTAAGCGCCAGTTCGGCATCGGTTAGCTCAAGTCTTGAGGTTACTCCTTTTTCATACCTGTACTGCACGATGTCATAGCTCAACAACGCCGTTTCTTTTACTTTCAATTGCGTGTGCATCCTGTCGTGTGTTTCTTTCAGGTTGGCGATTACCTCTTTAACCGTCGTCTTCAGTTCCTGTTGCGCTTCGTCAATACGAATATCGGATTGTTGCTGTCTGAATTCGGCCTGCCGGATTTTTGCCTGGTTGCTGTGACCGGTGAACAACGGCAGTACCACCTGCGCACCTGCAAAGGAGGCGGAGGGCCAGTAGGCATCTGTAAAATCGAATTTGCGCGCCTGGCTCTGTATCTGGTATTGACCAACGATAGACACTACCGGAAGCCGCGCCGCTTTCGCCAACTGCGTTTGCTGTTCACTAACCTGTTGCTGCAACGACAGCGCCTGCAGTTCGGGACGTTCGCGCAGCGCCTGGGCATATAATTCACTTTCGGATGGGATCGCTTCTGCCGCATCAACAACCAGCGAGTCGGTCAACGAGATCTGCGCAAGAGAATCCAAACCCATCAGCGTGATGAGTTGTTGTTTGCCCACTTCGATGGCGTAGTTCAGTTTGAGAATATCGGGTTTCAAATTTTCGACGGCGCTGTAAGCGCGTAACGTATCCACGCGAAGTCCGCGGCCCTGTGCCAGCAGCGACCTTGAATCGGCCAGCGCCTTTTCGTTACGTTGCAGGCTTTCGCGCTGCAGCTTCAGGCGCTCGGCCAGCACCAGTATGCCCAGGTAGGTTTGTTGTACGTCGGCCGCCACATCTACAGACGATTGCCGGTAATAGGCATAAGACGCCTGTTGCTGCAACTGTGCCGATCTTCGCGACGGCCCTGCAACAGGGTTGTAGATGGAATAGCTTGCGCTCAGTGTGCCGGAAAATTGATCCCTGCCGCCGATGCGCGAATAGGGGATCTTACCATCGGTGCCATTTTCACCGAAGCCGAAGAAAGCAGGCAACAAAAAATAGTGCATGTATTGCGCACCTAAGTGTGCGCTGGGAAGCGAGAGGCTTTTCGCCTCCCGCACCTGTTCACCCGCTATTGAAATATCCAGGGCGCCTGCTTTTAATGTTCGGTTGTTTTGCGTTGCCAGTTGCACGGCGTCTCCAAGGCTGAGGCTCCTTGCCTCCTGTGCCGCGCCAATAATTGGCGCAGCGATCAGTGCTGTCAGTATGATGTAATGGAGAAAGAAAGATGCTCTCATGATAAAACTGTTTGATGTTGATGTAACGGAGCGGCGTTGGCGATTACAGTTCCGTTTGGATGATGATGAATTGTTCGTGTTTTGCGGCTGAAGTAGCTGTACACCGCGGGCACCACGAAGAGGGTGAGGATACCTGCGAATGCCAATCCGCCCACTACCACTATGCCCAGCGAGGCACGGCTTCCGGAAGAGTTGCCAAGGCTCAGCGCAATGGGCAGCGCACCGAAGATCATCGCGAGCGTGGTCATTAATATGGGCCTGAACCGCGAGGTGGCCGCGGCTATAACGGCATCGCGCACACTAAGTCCTTCTCTCTTCCGCTGGTTGGCAAATTCAACCACCAGGATACCGTTTTTCGTTATCAGTCCTATCAGCATGATCATCCCAATCTGGCTGAAGATGTTGATGGAGCTGCCGCTTACCCAAAGGCTGATCAACGCGCCGGTAACGGCCATCGGAACGGTAAGCAGGATAATGAATGGATCGACGAGGCTCTCAAATTGCGCCGCCAGTACGAGGTAAATGAGAATGATGGCGAAGACAAAGGCGAATACCAGGCTGGAGCTGCTTTCGCGATAGTCGCGGCTTTGCCCGGCCAGTGCAGTGGTAAAGCCTGCGGGCAGCGTTTGTTTCGCGATGCGGTCCATTTCCTTCAACGCCTCACCCATGCTCACGCCGGCTGCGGGTGTGGCCTGTATCGTTACACTGTAATTCTGGTTGAAGCGATAAATGGCCGGGGGACTGATGCCTTCTTTCAACGACACGAGGTTATCTAACGGCACCATCTCATCATCGGATGATTTTAAAAACAGCGAGCGCAGATTTTCAGGCGTTGACCGGTCGGATCTTTCCAGTTGGCCAATCACTTCATACTGCCGGTCGTTGTAAATAAAATACCCGTAGCGGCGGCCGCTTAACGCCAGTTGCAGCGTGCGGCCAATCTCCTGTGTGGAAATGCCCAACTGTGCGGCCCTTTGACGGTCGATGGAAATGCTGATCTCCGGCCTGTTCACCTTGAAATCGGGATTCACAAAGCTTAGCTTTTTGCTGGCATAGGCCGCTCCGGTCAACTTTGGCATCACTTCTACCAGGCTTTCCAGGTCGGGCGCCTGCACCACATATTGGATGGGCTGGTTCGAGGCAAAGCCGCCGATTGTCGGAATTTGAATGGGTATCACCATCACATTCCTGAAGCGGCTGCTGGCGGCCACCAGTTTTTCATATACCTGCTGTTGCGTCATTCCGCTTTTCCGGTTTTCCGGATCCTCGAGAAACACCCACTGGAAGGCTGTGTTGACAGGCAGCACCACCGAACCGCCGCCGGCGGCCACGGCCGAGTAAGTTACATTGTTGTTGAGGTCGGGAATGGAATCGGCAACGTACCTGCTGATCTCTTTCATGGATTCTTCCATGCTTTCGAACGAAGTGCCTTCGGGAGCGATCACAGCGAGGCCCACAAGCGAGCGGTCTTCCAGCGGCGCCAGTTCAGACGGCAGCTTTGGCGTAAGCAGGTAGGCAATACCAAAAGCAACGATGAGCACCGCAAACCCGAGCCACCTGTGTTGCATAAAGCGCCTTAGCAGGTATTCGTAACCGTTATTCAGCTTCACGAAGAACGGTTCGGTTTTACGATACAGCCAGGTGTGATGCGCACCTGCTTTCAACAAGTAGGCGCTCATCATGGGCGACAGGGTAAGCGCCACGAACGCAGAGATAAGCACAGAGCCGGCTACAACCACTACAAACTCTTTGAACAGCTTACCTGTAATGCCGCCGAGGAACATGATGGGAAGGAACACGGCAGCGAGCGTGATGGTGGTAGAAATAACCGCGAAATAAATTTCATTCGATCCTTTACGCGCGGCCTGCAAAGGCGTCATGCCCTGCTCCACTTTGGAGTAAATATTTTCGAGCACCACTATCGCATCATCCACCACCAGGCCAATGGCCAACACCAGGCCGAGCAGCGTGAGCACGTTGATGGAATAGTTCATGATGTACATGATGAAAAATGCGGAGATGATGGACACCGGGATCGCTATTAGCGGAATCAGCGTACTTCTCCAGTCGCGCAGGAAGATGAAGATGATGATGGTCACCAATCCGAATGCAAGGATGAGTGTTTCTTCCACTTCCGACAGCGAGTTTCGTACCGGTACGGTGAAATCTTTACCCAGCCTGATATTGTAGTCTTTGGGCGCCGACTTTTTGATTTCTTCAAAACGTTTGTTGAACTCATCCACGATGGCGAGCGAGTTGGCGCCGCGTTGCGGTTGAACACCGGTACCTACGCCGTAGCGCGCATTTTTTCCTGACGCCACAATCATCGCGGTACGTTCGTTCTGTGAACTCATGATGGCCTGTCCAACATCGCGAAAGCGTACGATGGCGCCGTTTTTCTCGGTGATGATCATGTTATTGAAATCCTCTTCCGTTTCCAGGCGGCCGAGTGTGCGAAGGGTCATTTCTGTTTGCTGTCCCTCGATACGTCCGCTGGGCAGGTCCACGTTTTCGCGTTGAAGTGCCGCCTGGATGTCGCCCGGCGACAGTCCGTAAGAGGCGAGCTTTACCGGATCCATTCGCAGGCGCATGGCGCGTTTACGACCGGCATAAGATTCCACCAGCCGTACCCCTGGAATGGATTGCAGGCGTTCCTTGATATTGATGTTGACGAAATCGGTGATGTCTTCCAGGCTCCTGGTGTCGCTTTGTACCGTGAGGAACACGAGGAAGTCGGGAGGTCCCGCTTTTTCAACGATGGTGGGCTCGATATCGACCGGCAGTTGCTGGCGCGACTTCGAAACCTTATCGCGCACATCATTGGCCGCAGCTTCAAGGTCCGCGTCCATATTGAATTCGACGGTGATGATGCTCACCTGCTCACGGCTCACCGATGAGAGGGCGCGGATGCCGTTGGCCTCTGCGATGGCTTCTTCCAGCGGTTTCGTCACCTGCGAAGCGATGATGTCGGCGCTGGCGCCGGGATAAATGGTGGTTACGGTAACGATGGGCGAATCCGTTACGGGGTACTCTCGCGTACCCAGGAAGTTATAGCCCACGATGCCAAAAAGAATTAAAAGAACCGACATCACCCCCGCCAATACCGGCCGGGAGATGCTCATTTGTGAAATGGCGCTCATATAAAAGGTTATAAGTAGCCGCAGGCAGCACTGCAGTGTCGCCGGCACTGCCTGCAGCGGTGTGCAAAAAATATTAAAGAGGAATAAGGATGAGGAGCTTCGGTGGGGAACTGGCTACTTGAGGTTCACGATATTCACTGCGGATCCGGGAGACAGGCGCAATTGGTTACTGGTAATAACCGTGTCGCCGGCATGGATGCCGCGTGTTATCTGCACGTTCTTTGGCCCGCGTTGCCCCACGGTAACGGGTGCCGCCTTCACCTTACCATCTTCCAAAACATACACATTGTATCCCTGCGATGAAGGCATCAGCGACTGGCTGGGCACCTGCAGTGCACTGTCGGCGGTGCGCAGCGCGATGTTCAGTCGCGCGCTTTGGCCCACCACCAGTTTGTTTTGTTGGTTGGGGGCGATGGCCCTTATCAAAAGTGTCCTGGTGGATCTGTCTACAAATGATTGTTTCGAAATAACGGTCGCGTTGTAGCGCGTAGTGTCTCCTTCTATGGTGAACTGCTGGTGGCTGCCCCTGTTCACCAGGTTGGCGTACTTTTCGGGCAGTGAGAATTCCACCTTCACATATTCATCATCCACGATGGAGGTGAGCGGTGCTTGTGGGGAAACCAGTGCGCCCGGGTAGGTGCGGATGATACCGAGCCTGCCACTGAACGGCGCGCGAATACGGGTTTTATTGATGGTGGTTTGCAGTTCCCTGATTTCTGCTTTCAGCACCGCGAGGTTGGTTGCGGCCTGGTCGTAGTCTTGCTGCGATGCGGCGTCGTGTGCGATCAGGTCCTTGAGGCGCGCCTCATTGAGCGCGGCAAGTTTTTCCTGCTGGCGGAGCCTTTCTTTTTGTGCCTGCAGGTCGGCGTCATCCAGTTGAAAAAGCAAAGTGCCTTTCGACACGTAGTGTCCTTCTTTTACGGGAACGTCCACTACTTTTTTTGTGAGCTCACTGGTTACCATCACTTCCTGGTTGGCGGCGAGTGTGCCTGTGAGTTCGATCACCTGCTTTACTTCTCCGGCGCTCACCACATAGGCATCGGCGGGGATGCCCGGTGACGGCGCTGTGGCTGTGACAGCCGCGGGCGCATTTTCGTTGGCGCGGGTGGCACAGCCATATATGAAGAAGACGAGGGGAATAATCAGTAAGAATAATAAGCGGTTCATAACGATCAGTTTTAATAGATATATAGAAATACTTCGATGTTTTGGTGTTAAAAAAAATCCTTTGAAAAGGATGGTTTCGGTTGCAACCGGACCGCAAACGTATAGAAAGATTTCGATACGTCAATTCTTTTTTTCAAAAAATTTTTTTAAACCTTCAGGGCGGCCAGGAAATTTACGTACTGGTCGATCACTTTGTTGTTCATCGAATATTTCATATTTCTGCCTTCTTTTTCGGCGATAATCAGTTCTGCCTCGGTGAGTTGCTTGAGGTGATGGGAAATCGACGGTTGCTTAAGATCAATAATATCATTGATGCGTGAGCAATACATGCAGCTCTGGTTTAAATGGAGGGATTTCAGGATGTGCAACCTGTTCGGATCCGCCAGTGCTTTTGAGATCTTTTCTACTTTTTTAAGTTCCATGGGAAGCTGTTTATAATTTTACATGACGCAAAATTACATTTTTTCAGCCGACAAAGAGCAATGGGCGCAAAGGTGAAAGGGCAAAGGATATTTTTAGTTAAAACTTAAAACTTAAAAGTTATAAGTTAAAACTGAAAACATTCTCACGTTTCACGATTGTCATTGTCCATTG
>CAMPGT010000193.1 GCA_946885665.1 uncultured Chitinophagaceae bacterium
AGACGGGAGACGGGAGACGGGAGACGGGAGACGGGAGACGGGAGACGGGAGACGGGAGACGGAAGACGGGAGAGGACAACCGTGTCCCCCGCTGGCGGGGGTGGCGCGAAGCGCCGGGGGTGGACCGGCAAAGAGCACAGGGCAAAGAGAATCTACAATATTATCTAAAATGAAAAAATACTCCGCTCCCGCTTTTAACCCTTCAACACCTCCCTCACCGCATCAATCACCTCATTCAACCTGCCCGCATCCTGCCCTCCACCAGTGGCGAGCGTTTTTTGTCCGCCGCCGCCGCCCTTAATCAACGGCGCCACAATTTCCCTGATCATCTTACCCGCATCAAGCTGCCGGGCGGCAACTACCGCGTCTGAAATACCAATGGCCACAAACGGCTTGCCGCCAATATTCGCGGCAACAACCGCCACGTAATCGCGGAGTTTATTTTTCAGGTCGAAGCACAGCTTCTTGAGCGCATCGGGGTTGCCCACTTCCACCACATCGCCGATAAACGTAACCCCATTAACAATCTCGTCTTTCTGCAGCAATTCGTTCCTTACCTGCACAAGATGCCTGGCCTCCAAACTCTCAATTCTTTTTTCCAACGCATTTTTATCTTCTATCAATTTCTCAATCGACCGGATCGGATCCTTCGTCTTCAGCAGCTCGGAGATATGCTTCACCTGGTGAAGCCTTTCACCGATGTAGCGCATCGCTACATTTCCAGTAACGGCTTCGATCCTTCTCACGCCGGCTGCCACAGCAGATTCAGAGACGATCGAAAACACGCCAATCATTCCCGTATGGCCAACATGGGTTCCACCACAAAGCTCCACCGAATAATTAGGATCAATGATCACCACGCGTACTACATCGCCGTACTTTTCTCCAAACAATGCCATCGCGCCCAGGTTAAGCGCTTCCTGCTTCGGCATCTCTTTGATCACAACAGGTATATTTTGCCTGATCTTCTCATTCACCATAAATTCCACCCGCCGTACTTCCTCCTCCGTCATTTTTGCAAAATGAGAGAAGTCGAACCGGAGTATTTCCGGCGAAACAAGCGATCCCTTCTGTGCCACGTGTACACCCAGCACGGTTCTCAACGCTGCATGCAGCAAATGCGTGGCCGTGTGGTTGTAGGTGGTATTCAGGCGGTGCTCCAGGTCAACTGTGGCGGTAACGGGCGCTTCGATATTTCCAGGGAGGGTATCCGTGAAATGCACCACCAGGTTGTTCTCCTTTTTCGTGTCGGTTACTTCGATCTTTTCGCCATCAAATGCCAGTGTGCCCTTGTCGCCCACCTGGCCACCGCTTTCGGCATAGAAAGGAGTCGATTCCAACACTAACTGGTACTGCTCCTTTCCTTTCGACTTCACTTTGCGGTATTTAGAAACCTTCGTTTCTATCAGCAGGTCGTTGTAGCCTACAAATGTAGAACTGCCGGCGGAGGTCAGCGTGATCCAATCTTCTGTATCGACAGAGGTGGCCGCGCGGCTGCGATTTTTTTGTTCGAGCAATGAGCGCTGAAAATCTTCCATGTCCACATCAAACCCTTTTTCCTTCGCCATCAGCAGCGTGAGGTCGATGGGAAACCCGTACGTGTCGAAGAGCGTAAAGGCGAAGGATCCCGAAATCAGTTTCGAGTTGAGGTCGCTGATGTGTTCCTCGAAATAACTGATACCCTTTGCGAGGGTGCGCATAAACGCTTCTTCTTCTTCCCTTACCACGCGTGCCACAAAATCCTGCTGTTTTTTCAGTTCCGGGAAAACATCTTCGAACTGCGTGGCGATCACGGGCAACAACCGGTGAAGCAGCGGCTCCTTATAATCCAGCGCCGAATAATAATACCTTACGGCGCGGCGCAATATTCGCCTGATCACATAGCCGGCGCCGGTATTGGATGGCAGTTGTCCGTCGGCAATCGTAAAGGCGATGGCGCGGATATGGTCTGCCAGCACCCTGAAAGCTACAGCCTGCTTTGTGTCGTCGCCGTTGTATTTTTTTCCGGTGATCTCTTCGGTGGCGTGGATGGTGCCGGCAAAAACATCGGTGTCGTAGTTGCTCTGTTTATTTTGCAATACTCTCACCACCCGCTCGAAGCCCATTCCCGTGTCTACGTGGCGGGCGGGAAGTGGCTGCAGCGAACCGTTTTTCAGGCGGTTGAACTGGATGAAAACGATGTTCCATATCTCGATCACCTGGGGGTGATCTTTATTCACGAGTTCGCCTCCGCTCTTCAGCTTTCTTTCTTCGTCGCTTCTGCAGTCAACATGAATTTCCGAGCTCGGTCCGCAGGGCCCGGTGTCGCCCATCTCCCAGAAATTATCTTTCTTATTTCCTTTCAATATCCTTTCTTCCGGAACATATTTCAGCCATTCGTTGTACGCCTCGGTATCCTGGGGCAGGCCCTCTTTGGTGTCGCCCTCGAAAATGGTGACATACAATTTGTGTTTATCAATTTTATACACTGCGGTCAGCAGTTCCCAGGCCCAGGCAATGGCTTCGGGCTTGAAGTAATCGCCAAAGCTCCAGTTGCCGAGCATTTCAAACATCGTGTGGTGATAGGTATCGACGCCCACCTCTTCGAGATCGTTGTGCTTGCCGCTTACGCGCAGGCATTTTTGGGTGTCGGCAACGCGGTTGTGTTCGGGTTTTTTATGACCGAGAAAGTAGTCTTTGAACTGGTTCATACCCGCATTGGTGAACAGCAGGGTGGGGTCGTTCTTGACAACGATCGGCGCCGAGGGCACAATGGTATGGGCCTTCGACTGGAAGAAAGTGAGGAAATGACGGCGAATCTCTGCGCTATTCATCATACGGGTCTGTTGAAAGTGCTGTTGGGCTATGGATATTTTTGTTTTATTTTGTCCACCTCTAAAGTGGTGCGAAAATACGGAAATAGGGGCACCGCTATCAGCCGGCATCTATTCATGAAAAAAGTAAAATACTATTACAATACCAATTCACTCCGCTATGAAAAGCTGGAAATCCCGCTAAGGGTAAAGTTGTTGCGGGTACTCGGTTTTATTTCTGCCGCCATCGTAACGGCGATGATTATCGTGTCGGTTGCTTACAAATATTTCCCTTCTGCCAATGAGAAGTTGCTTCAGCAGCAAAATATCAGGCTGCGCGAAGACTACTATGTGCTTCAGGAAAAGGCAAACGCGCTTGACGAAAGAATGAAGGACCTCGAGGAGCGCGACAATGAGATATACCGCGCTATTTTCGAGTCGAACCCCATTCCCGACAGTGCACGGTTGATCGAGATGGAGCAGCAGAAAGAGATGAGGCTGGTGATGAGCCTCGACCGGTTTGAGCTGGAAGAATCGATCGTGCAAACTGTCCGGAAGCTGGAGAGAAGGATGGCCTTCCAGGATAAGTCGTACGACGAGATCAATGGATTCATCAAGAACAAGGAGCAGTTGCTGGCCTGTACCCCTGCCATCCAGCCGGTCAGCAATTCCGACCTGAAGCGGGTGGCATCAGGTTTTGGCTATCGCATCGATCCTATTTATAAAACCTCCCGTTTTCACGCGGGGCTCGACTTTACAGCTCCCCAGGGCACGCCGATCTATGCCACGGCCAATGGTGTGGCGAAGGTTGCGGGCAATGCCGGCAATGGGTATGGTAATTACGTGGTGATCAGGCACGGTTACGGGTATGAAACGTTGTATGGGCATATGTATCGTGTAAAGGTGAAGGTGGGGCAGCGGGTAACCAGGGGAGAAGTGATTGGTTCTGTGGGGAGTACGGGTAAATCTACCGGTCCGCATTGCCACTACGAGGTGCATAAGAACGGCCAGCGGATAGACCCGGTTTACTTTTTTTACAATGATTTGACACCGGAGCAGTTTAATAACATTATCAAGCTGGCAGCGGCCAGTAATCAGAGCTTTGATTAGGAGACGGGAGAGGGGTTTCAGTTTTAACTTTTAAGTTTTAAGTTTTGCCCGATGGGCAAGCGTATCCCCCGCTGGCGGGGGTGGCGCGAAGCGCCGGGGGTGGACCCCTTTAGGTAGTTTGCCTTTCACCCCGTAAATTTGCCCCCGTGTTCCAGCCTCCTGATATATTGGCCGTCGCGTACAAGCAACCTGTGATGCAGGGAGAAATGGAGCTATTGCAGGAAAAAGAGCGCCAGATCCCCGGTTCCGTTCAATACTACATCAAAAGATACCGCCGGAACCCCCAGTGGAACATGGACGACACCGGCATGATGGTGTACCACTACAAAAAGGCGGATCCGAAGGAAAATTACCTGGAACTTAAATTTTGCGTTACCGGTAATGCCTATTGCAGCAAGGCGGAAAGTGAATGTCGCGACTGCCGCAGCGGCAATTTTCGCAATTGCAGCAACAAGGAAGAAACCATAGATGTCCTTAGCTTTAAATTCTCAAACCTTCACCTTAGTCAATTCGCGCGCCAGGGCAAACAGGAGTCGAAAATTTCGGAAGACATCTTAAACTTCCGTCACCCTTCCTCTTTCTCCAAGATATTATCCATTTGCGGCAGAAGTTCGATGATCATCGAAGCGCTGCTCAACCATTCCTACAGCGACAGCCTCGAGAATATTTATGTGAACGCACAAACGCAGATGCTTTTGCTGTACAGCCTCGAGTGCATGCTGGGCGATAAAGATGTTGAGAGTTTCCAGTGCAAGTTCCTGGCAAACGATCACGACAGGGAAAAGATCATCCGCTCGCGCGAAATACTGTTGCAGCATATCGGCGAACCCATCACTATTAAAGAGCTCAGCCGCAAGGTGGCCATCAATGAATGTTATTTGAAGAAAGGTTTTAAAGAATTGTTCGGCACCACTATTTTCGACTTTTACCAGAGCCAGCGCATGGAGCACGCAAGGTATCTCCTGTATGAAAAGGGATTAAGCGTGACCGATGTATCCATGATGCTCGGCTATTCATCCATCTCGCATTTTTCTACTGCTTTCAAAAAACACACGGGCATTAAGCCTTGTGAATTGTTGCTGCATTAATCATTTTTAAAATAGCCCAACAAAAAAAGGAGAAGCAAGCTTCTCCCGTTCTTTACGCGCAGCAGTTGCATCCGCAGGTACAGTTGGTACCCGAACAATTGTCTCCACAGCTACAGATGGCGCTTTCGCAGCCGCATGTTTGATTTACATTTTGCATGATTGAAGATTTAATGATGGTTAAATTGATACATGCAAATTACCGCGGCAGCTGCCTGTGAGTATTACAGAATAAAGGTATTTTGTTACATAATTCAGGAACCGCGCGCTATTGAATGGATTCTTCGGCTGCACGCAATGTTATGTCCAGATCTTCATAGCTGAGCGCATTGCTCAGGAACCAGCTTTCGAAGGCGCTGGGTGGTAAATAAATACCGCGGCTCAGCATTCCATGAAAGAATTTATTGAAGAAGGCATTGTCTGCGGATAAGGCATCGTTGAAATTTTTAACAGGATTGCCACTAAAGTGCAAACTGATCATCGAACCCATCCTGTTGATGACATATTGTTTTCCTGATTTTCGCAATATTTCGTGCATTCCTTTTTCGAGATAGGCGCCTTTTGCTTCGAGCTCTTCATAGATATTTGGATTGTCGTGCAGTGTTTTGAGCAATGTATATCCCGCGATCATCGCGATGGGATTACCGCTTAGCGTGCCTGCCTGGTAAACTTTCCCTATGGGCGCCACCAGCGACATAATCTCTTTCTTCCCGGCAAATGCGCCCACCGGCATGCCGCCGCCAATTACTTTTCCGTAGGTTACGAGGTCGGCATCGATCTTCAATTTCTGCTGGGCGCCCCCTGCTGCAAGCCTGAAACCGGTCATCACTTCATCAAATATTAAAACGATGTTTTCGCGTGTACAGATCGCTCTTAACGCTTCGAGAAATCCATCTTCAGGAACAATGCAACCCATATTGCCCGCAACCGGTTCAACGATAATGGCGGCAATTTCATTTTTGTGCAGTGCAACTAATTTGTCGACGGCATCAATGTCGTTGTAGGGTGCTGTGAGCGTGTCTAGTGCGACGCCTTCGGTAACGCCGGGCACCGCCTGAATTTGCAGGGTGGCAACGCCGCTGCCTGCCTTTACCAAAAATGCATCGGCATGACCGTGATAGCAGCCCTCGAATTTGATGAATTTATTTCTTCCGGTGTAGCCGCGCGCGAGGCGTATCGCGCTCATGCACGCTTCTGTTCCGCTGTTCACCATGCGTACCATATCGATATTGGGCGCCATGGATTTGATGAGCTCTGCTACTTCTATTTCGGTTGTGGTGGGTGCGCCGAAAGATGTGGAGCCGTTTACTTTTTCCTGTATCGCTTTTGTGAGAGGAGGGTAGGCGTGGCCGAGGATCATCGGCCCCCAGGAGTTGATGAAGTCTATGTATTTGTTTCCGTCTTCGTCGTAGAGGTAGGCGCCTTCGGCCTTTTTGATGAAGATGGGTGTGCCGCCCACGCTTTTGAATGCGCGTACCGGTGAATTCACGCCGCCCGGGATGCTTTGCTGCGCGCGTTTGAAAAGATTTTCGCTGTTTGGTGTTTGCATTTTTGATTGTTCTTTTTTTGCTGGTCCACCCCCGGCGCTTCGCGCCACCCCCGCCAGCGGGGATATGGATATTCGTTAACCCATCAACCTCACTGCGTCCCTGGCGAAATAGGTGGCGATTAAGTCTGCTCCGGCTCTTTTTATAGCGGTCAGCGTTTCCATCACTGCTTTCTCTTCATTCAGCCAACCCATTTTTGCGGCGGCTTTAATCATCGCATATTCTCCACTCACCTGGTAAGTGCTAACGGGAACGTTCACACTATTCTTTACTTCGCGAATAATGTCAAGGTAGGCGAGTGCGGGTTTCACCATCACGATGTCTGCCCCCTCTTCAACATCCAGCAATGTTTCTTTGATCGCTTCCCTGCGGTTTCCGACATCCATCTGGTAAGTTTTCTTATCTCCAAATCCCGGAGCGCTGTCGAGCGCATCCCTGAATGGGCCGTAAAAGCAGGAGGCGTACTTCGCGCTGTAGCTCATGATACCCGTTTTGGTAAAGCCATTCTTCTCGAGTGCGTTGCGTATGGCGAGAATGCGGCCGTCCATCATGTCGCTTGGCGCCACTATGTCTGCTCCGGCGCGTGCGTGGCTCAGGCTCATTGCGGCAAGCACCTCCACGGTGGCGTCATTGACTATTTCTGAACCTTCGACAATGCCGTCGTGGCCAAAAGTCGAATACGGGTCGAGGGCAACGTCGGTCATTACCACTATTTCGGGCTGTGCTTCTTTAACTGCTTTTATCGCACGCTGCATCAGGCCGCTGTCGTTCACTGCTTCCAATCCCGCGTTGTCTTTGAATTCGTCGGGGCACTTAATGAATAATAAAACTGATTTAATGCCCATGCTCCAGAGTTCTTTCACTTCTTTTTGGAGAAGGTCGAGCGACAAACGGAAGTAGCCGGGCATGGAAGAGATTTCTTCCTTCACCGATTTTCCTTCGACTACAAACAGCGGAGCGATGAAATCGCTGGGCGACAGTGTTGTCTCTGCTACCATCGCGCGGATGGCTGGAGAGGTTCTTAATATCCTTGGTCTTTTTATCATTGAGTTGTTTGAGTTTACAAATTAATGGGTCCACCCCCGTCGCCTAAGGCGCCACCCCCCCCAGCGGGGGAAACTGGTGCTTAG
>CAMPGT010000194.1 GCA_946885665.1 uncultured Chitinophagaceae bacterium
GCTTTCTATCGGCTACCGTTTGCATTTTGAGCCCTACAACCGCGAAATGATGCGTTTGGGAAAGGAAAAGGTGTTTGGAGAAATACAGTCCGTTATTGCTTACAACGGCATGAACGGTACGCAGGGCTGGCGGCTCGATAAGGAACTCGCCGGCGGTGGTCCGCTGATGGATCTGGGAATTTATTGTGTACAGGGCGCACGTTATACCACCGGCCTTGAACCCGTTGCCGTAACGGCGCACGAGCTTGTGAAAACGCAGCCTGAAATTTTCACGGAAGTTGAGGAGGCGCTCACCTGGCAGATGGAATTTCCGGGGGACGTTACTGCCAACTGCAAAACCAGCTATTCCGAATCCCTGAACTTATTGCGCGTGGTGGCCGAAAAAGGATGGTACGAGCTGTCGCCGGCTTACGGTTATTCGGGTCAGCAGGGAGAAACATCGAATGGTAAAATGAATTTCCCGAAGGTGAACCAGCAGGCGCGGCAAATGGATGATTTTGCCGATGCCATCATCAATAAAAGGCCTACGCCGGTGCCCGGCGAAATGGGAAGGCAGGACGTAAAGATACTGATGGCGATTTATGAGGCGATGCGGACGGGCAAGAGGGTCGAAATTGTGTGAACGGCAAACCGCAAACGGCAATCGGCAATGGGGAGTTTTTATTTTTTAAAAAGAAAAAACATTTCTCATGTCTCCCGTCTCCCGCTTCTCATCTCCTCTCTTTGCCGTATTTTCATACAATGAAACTGACAGGCATTATTCTAATCTCTATTTTCATTCTTTCTTCTTCGTGTAATCAATCAGACCTTCCGAAAGGCGACGCCGACAATGGCGGGCTGTTTCTCCCTGAAAAATTTGAAGCAGTAGTGGTGGCCGACAGCACCGGACGTGCAAGGCACATCGCCGTAAATTCTAACGGCGACATCTACGTGAAAATGCGCGGTGCGCAGCCAAAGGGCCTGCTCGCCCTGCGGGACACCGACAACGACGGTAAAGCAGACGTTAAGGAGTATTTCGGTGATTACAACGACCAGGGCCATTACGGTACCGGCATGAGAATTTACAACGGCTACATTTACTTTGCCACCGCAGGCGAAGTGTACCGCCAGAAGCTGACACCCGGCGAGCTGGTACCCAAATCAAAAGTAGAACTCATTCTTACTGATGACTACCGCAATGATGTGCACGGCGCCGAGCATATCACCAAGCCCCTCACGTTCGATGACGACGGCCACATGTACGTGCAGTTCGGCGCCCCCGGCGATATGTGCCAGGGCATGGGAAATGAGCGGGTTCCGGGCGCTCCCGGCCTCAAACCCTGTCCGCAGCTCGAAGAACACGGAGGTGTGTGGCAATTCGATGCCAACAAGCTCAACCAAACACAGAAAGACGGCCGCAGGTATGCCACGGGCATACGCAGCATTGTGGGAATGGACTGGAACCACAAGGAAAATGCCTTGTATGCCATGCAGCATGGCCGCGACGATCTGCACCGCTCGTGGCCGGCATACTTTTCATCATGGGAAAATGCAGTGCTGCCATCAGAAGAATTTTTTAAGGTAACCGATGGCTTCGACGGCGGCTGGCCATACTACTACTATGATCAGATAAAAAAGAAGAAAGTGCTGAACCCCGAATATGGCGGCGATGGCGAAAAGGAAGGCGACGGCGCCAAGCTTACACAGCCTATTATGGGCTTTCCCGGTCACTTCGGTCCGAACGATCTTTTGTTTTACACCGGCGACCAGTTTCCCGAACGCTATAAAGACGGTGCATTCATTGCGTTTCACGGCTCAACAATACGTCACCCGTATCCCCAGGCAGGATACATTATCGCATTTGTTCCTTTCAAAGACGGCATGCCCTCGGGCGACTGGGAAGTGTTTGCCGATGGTTTTGCAGGGGTGGATACAATTATAAGAACAAGGGACGCACGATACCGGCCGATGGCGCTGGCTATGGGGCCCGATGGTTCGCTGTACGTGGGCGAATCGGAAGAAGGAAAGATATGGCGCGTTATGTACAAAGGCGACAGGAATGCGTTCGACACAGCGCAGCTTGCAAAAATGGAAGAACGAAAGAGAACGCGAACAAATATCAAGATGCCCGACGAAGTAAAGGATAATCTCAATAAAGGCATACCGAAAGAAGCCACAGTATATTACAACTACTGCGTAAGCTGTCATCAACAGGATGGAAATGGCGATGGCAACCGCTTTCCGCCGCTTGCCGGCTCTGAGTGGGTAACAGGCGACAAGAACAGGCTCATCACCGTTGTGCTGCAGGGATTGAGAGGAACTGTTACCTTCCATGGAAAGACGTTCAACAACGTGATGCCGCCGCATAATTTCCTGAAAGATGAAGAAGTGGCGCAGGTGCTCACCTACATCAGGAGCAACTTTGGCAACAACGCCAGCGAGGTCACTCCTGCAGAAGTGAAAAAAATGAGAGATAATCTCTCCAAGTAACCATTGTATGGCCGACAAAAATAATATACGCGTACTGGTAGTGGGATGTGGCAACATGGGCGCATCTCACGCAACTGCCTGTCACAACATCGACGGCTTCGAAATATGTGGGCTGGTATCAACCGGTAAATCGAAAGAAGTGCTGAATGAGAAGCTGGGAAATAAATACCCGCTGTTCAATTCGATGGAAGAAGGGATGACTGCCACAAAGCCGGATGCCGTTTGTATTTCCACCTACCCGGATACCCATGAACGTTATGCCGTGATGGCGCTCGAAAATGGTTGCGATGTTTTTATCGAAAAACCATTGGCCGACACAGTGGAAGGTGCTGAAAGAGTTGCCGCAGCGGCAAAAAAAGCAGGAAAGAAATTGGTGGTGGGCTACATTCTCCGGCATCATCCCTCGTGGGAGCGCTTCATCGAGCTGTCGAAGGAGTTGGGAAAACCGCTGGTAATGCGGATGAACCTCAACCAGCAAAGTTCCGGTTACATGTGGACGGTGCACAGGAACCTGATGAAGAGCCTTAGCCCCATCGTGGACTGCGGCGTACATTACATCGATGTGATGTGCCAGATGACAAGGTCGAAGCCGCTGCAGGTAAGCGCCATCGGCGCAAGGCTCACCGAGGAAATTCCGAAAGGAAATTATAATTACGGCCAGTTGCAGATAAGGTTCGAAGATGGTTCGGTGGGTTGGTATGAAGCAGGGTGGGGCCCGATGGTCAGCGAAACTGCCTTCTTTGTAAAGGATGTTTTTGGGCCGAAAGGCTCAGTGTCCATCGTTGCAAAAGACGCGGGAGGCGCCGGCAAGTCGTCGTCTATCGAGGCGCATACAAAAACAGAATCACTCCGCTTTCATCATGCCGACCTGGATGCCAGCGACAAATTCGCCAAAGAAGACACATGGATCAACCTCGAAGATGAACCCGGGCACCAGGAACTATGTAACCGGGAACAACGGTACTTCCTGAAAGCGATCAGGGAAAATGTTGACCTCACCGATCACATCTACGATGCTGTGAACAGCCTGCGCATCGCCTTTGCCTGCGATGAATCGGTTAGGACAGGAAAAATAGTATCGCTTTAAAACAATTACATGGAGATAAATACAACGGACATCCCCGTAGGAGTTGTGGGCCTGGGATTGATGGGATGCAGCATAACCACCTGTTTCGCGATGGCCGGCCATCCTGTTGTTGCCATCGCGCCGGTTAGCGGCGACCTGAAACATGCCGGAAGCAGGATTCGTACGCACCTCGAAAAGTCTTTCGAACAGGGCCTCATCCAAAAACCGCCTGAATATTTTTTAAAGAACATTGTCATCAGCGAGGATTATAGTCAGTTGAAGGATTGCCGCCTCGTGGTGGAATGTACCCTTGAAAGCGAGGACATCAAGAAATCGGTGTATGAAAAGATAGAGGCAGTGATTGACGAGGGTGCGCTGCTTGCCAGTAACACGTCGGCTATACCTATCAGTATCCTGCAGCGCCTCACCAAACATCCGGAACGATTTTTAGGGTTGCATTGGGCGGAGCCTTCGCATACGACGCGGTTCCTCGAAATCATTTGCGGCGAACTTAGCGACATCAACAAGGCCGAATACCTGTACGAGCTCTCACATCATTGGAACAAGGAGCCGACACTCGTAAGAAAGGATATTCGCGGCTTTATCACCAACAGGCTGATGTACGCGATGTACCGCGAAGCGTTTTACCTGGTGGAAAACGGATACGCAACAGTTGAAGATATTGACCGCGCCTGCCGGAACAATGCCGGCTACTGGATGACGCTTGTTGGCGTTTTCAGGTGGATGGACCTTACCGGTGTGGCCGCCTACCACAATGTGATGAAGGAACTGTTTCCGACACTTAACAACCAGACGGAAGTGCCGAAACTGATAGACGACATTGTAAAAGCAGGAGGGAGGGGAGTGTCGAATGCACACGGATTTTATTCGTACACACCGGAAGAAGCAAAGCTGTGGGAGGAAACGTTCAATGATTTCAGTTATGAGATCAGGAAGCTCGCGCTCAAATATCCCGCAGATATAGTGAAAAAGAAACTCGCCGAAAAAGAAAAAATAAAAGAAAAATAAACAACAAGAAAAACAGACCGATATGGCAAAAAAAGAGATCGCTCATCCGGACAAAGCCGATAAAAACTTCACTACAGGCGCCTATTCAGCAGGCGTTGCAGCCGATGGATGGTTGTTTGTTAGCGGGCAGGGACCGGTAAATTTCAGCACCGGCAAATTCGAGCTTGGCGACATTGAACACGAAACAAAACTTACGCTTCACAACGTGCGCCGCATCTGCGAAGCAGCAGGATGCACGCTTGACGACATCGTAAAATGCACCGTTCACCTCAGCGACATTAAAGATTTTGACCGGTACAACGCCGTTTATGCCTCGCATTTCACTTCAATAAAGCCTGCCCGAACCACCGTGCAATCTGTTTTGGGTAACGGAATAAAAGTGGAGATCGACGCCATCGCAAAGTTGCCTTCCGATAAAAAAAGTTCAGCCGGTAGTTTATGAACGACGAAAACCTGTTGATAATTGATTCGCATCTCGACCTGGCTATGAACGCTATTGAATGGAACCGCGACCTGCGCAAAACGGTAAACGAGATCCGCGAGCGGGAGAAAAACATGAAAGACAAGTCTGACCGCGGCAACGGGACCGTGGCGCTGCCCGAGCTGCGCAAGGGCAACATCGGCTTGGTAGTGGCCACACAGATAGCCCGGTACGTGCGCGCCGGCAGCGAACTGCCGGGGTATCATTCGCCTGAAATTGCCTGGGGTATCACCCAGGCGCAACTGGCCTGGTACAAAGCCATGGAAGAACAGGGAGAAATGGTGCAGATCACCAACATTGGCGAGCTTGAAAAACATCTGGATAATTGGAACGGCGATACTGCTGCCGTGACTAATAAACCCATTGGCTACATTCTAAGCCTGGAAGGGGCCGATTCGTTGGTGAATTTATCCTACCTGGAGAAGGCTTATGCATACGGACTCCGCGCATGCGGGCCGGCACATTACGGGCCCGGACGGTATGCTCCCGGCACAGGCATGTCTGGTCCGCTCACCAAAGAGGGAAGGGAACTTGTGAAAGAGATGGATGCGCTGCACATGATCCTCGATGTTACCCACCTTACCGATGAGGGTTTTACAGAAGCCGTGTCGATGTTCAAAGGGCCCGTATGGGCCAGCCATCACAACTGCAGAAGCGTTGTTCATCATCAGCGCCAACTGAATGATGAACAGATAAAGATACTCTTGGAGAGAGACGCGGTTATTGGCGGCGTGCTCGACACATGGATGCTGGTGAATGACTGGCAGAAAGGGAAAGATGATCCGCACCAACGCGGCGCCAGCCTGGAAAAACTGATTGATCATTACGACCACATCTGCCAGATGGCCGGCAACAGCCTGCACGTGGCGATTGGCAGCGACCTGGATGGTGCGTATGGAAAGGAGCAATCGCCATACGATCTCGAAAACATCGGCGACCTTCAGCGTTTGAAAGGGTTGCTGCAAAAGCGCGGCTATTCAAAGGAGGATATTGAAAATATATTTTTCCGTAACTGGCTCAGGTTTCTAAGAAGGGCCTGGAAAGAAAGTTAACATCATGGAATGGTTTGAAGTAAAAAATGTGGACAGCATCGATACGCCTTCGCTGCTGGTGTATAAGGAACGTGTCAGGAAAAATATTCAGCGGGCGGTGGCCGCCATCGGTAACGTTGACCTGCTGCGTCCACACATCAAAACCAATAAAATGGCAGAAGTGTGCCGCATGATGATGGACGAAGGCATCCATAAATTCAAATGCGCCACTATCGCCGAAGCGGAAATGCTCGCCATGATAGACGCTAAAGACGTTTTGTTCGCCTATCAGCCCTGCGGCCCAAAAGCTGAAAGGTTTTTGCAGTTGAACATTCGATATCCCTCTGTCAGGTTCAGTTGCATTGTGGATGACATCGAAGCTGCACGGCACCTCTCCTCCCTGTTTACAGCGGCAGGCAAAACGGCGGCTGTATTCATCGATCTTAATACCGGCATGAACAGAACGGGTGCAACGGCCGGCAATGCAAAAAAGGTGATCAGCGCCATCATGCATCTTCCGGGCATGCGGATCATGGGGTTGCATGCATACGACGGACATGTGCGCGACACCGACATTGAACAGCGCGAAGAGCACAGTGATGCTGCCTTCGGCGTAGTAGAAGACGTTCTTCACACGCTCGAAAACGTATTAGCAGAAAAGGTTACCATTGTTTCCGGGGGGTCGCCGAGCTTCTCCACGCATATCAAACGAAACGTTGAATGCAGCCCGGGAACGTTTGTGTTTTGGGATTGGGGATACGCCAACCAAATTCCTGACCAGCCCTATGAATTTGCTGCACTCGTCATTACAAGAATAATATCAATGGTTAACGAGGGCGTGTTCACAACTGACCTGGGTCACAAAGCCGTTGCCGCGGAGAATCCGCTGCCGCGCGTGCACTTTCTCAATGCGCCCGACGCTGTGCCGGTTTCCCAGAGCGAGGAACACCTGGTTGTCAAAGTACCCGACTCATCAAAATACCGGGTGGGCGATGTGCTGTATGGCGTGCCTGTTCATATCTGTCCCACGGTTGCCCTTTACGACGAAGCGATGGTGGTGGAAAACAATTACGTCATCGAAGCCTGGAAGGTCGCGGCGAGGGGCAGGAAGATAAGTGTATAAAAAAACCCTGTATCCGTTAAGACACAAGGCTTTTCTGGTTGCAAGGGTGAACTTAGTTTACTGTCACCTTCATATCGTCATAAGCGGTGGCTCCCTTGTTATCGGTTACCGTTACCCGGAACACATACACGCCCTTTACGAGATGGGCCGCGTAGGTTTTACCGGTAGAAGCGGACAGTACCCAGAGGTCGGCCTTTGGGCCGCTTACTTTGGACCATAAATATTTTGAGATCTTGCCATCCGGGTCAGATGAACTCCCGGCATCCAATGTTACCCTGTTGATGCCCTGCGACAGGTAGATGACGCGGTCGCTGCCGGCCCTGGCGATGGGTTTCTTATTGGTAGTTGTGGTGGTAGTGGGCGGTGGGGGTGTTGTGGGTGCGGTTGGGTTGGTAGGCGATACCGAAACCGCGCCGCT
>CAMPGT010000195.1 GCA_946885665.1 uncultured Chitinophagaceae bacterium
TTATAGCTGTTCCCGAAAAATTGTGTGCGTATGTTGACATGGAAGCGCTCAATAAGATCATCAGCAACCTCATTGATAACGCGGTAAAATATGCACGCCAAAAGGTGTATATTGGCATGCTTCCGTTCAGAGAAGGAGACGACAACTTTACCATTGTCATCAAAAACGATGGTTATCTTATCCCATATGAAATGAGAGAAAAGATTTTTGAAACGTTTTTCCGGATCCGGGAAACGAACAAGGAGAGCGGCACCGGCATTGGCCTCGCGCTCGCCCGGTCGCTGGTTGATTTGCACAAGGGTATCCTGGTGCTCACACACCCGGAAGAGGGAATGAATGTATTTCACCTGACGCTGCCGGTACACCAGGAGATAGAATTCAACCTCGGTGCATGATAATGAAACCGTTCATTAAAATAATGTTGTATGACGACGAAGCCATTGATCTTATTGGTTGACGACAACCAGGAAATACTCGATTTTGTTTCTGATGATCTCAGTGAAAAGTATGACGTGTTCAAGGCAGTGAACGGCCAGGAGGCAATGAAAATACTTGACCAGGAAAGCATACACCTGGTGATCAGCGATATTATGATGCCGGTGATGGACGGCTACGAGCTGTGCAGGGCGATAAAGTCGAATGTTGAATACAGTCACATCCCCATTATCCTGCTCACGGCCAAAAACACACTGAAATCGCGGATACAGGGATTGGAAGAAGGGGCCGACGCGTATATCGAAAAACCATTTTCTCCCGAGCATCTGCAGGTGCAGGTGGCGAACCTGCTCACCAACCGGCACAAAATAAAAGAACACTTTGCCACCTCTCCTCTTGTCAACATCAATACCATTGCGTATTCAAAAGCGGATGAACATTTTCTGCAACAGGTGAACGACATCATTCACCGGCACATTGAAGATATCGACCTGGGGGTTGAACAGCTGGCCGAGTTTGTGAACATGAGCAGGGCCACGCTGTATCGCAAAATAAAATCCATTTCAAATTTAACGCCGGTGGAGCTCATCAATATCACGAGGCTGAAGAAGGCAGCGGAACTGCTTTCTACCGACAGCTACAAAATTTATGAAATTGCCGAAATGGTGGGCTTCGGTTCACAAACGCATTTTGGCCGCAGCTTCCACAAGCAGTTTGGCGTGTCGCCGTCGGATTACCTGGCCGTGTGCAGAGAAAATGTGAGAAAAGAAACCAGGAACAGCCTTTCGTAACTGCGTCAAATCGCAATATTCGTTCTTACTTGTCTTTTCCTTCAACCAGGAACTTACGAAAGCTGCTTAATAATCCATCCGACGTGTTTGAATTGGTAAAGATGGCATAGCCCATCTTCAAATCTTTATACACTTCAAACTGGCACTTGAAATCACCGTTGTTGCCTCCATGGCCAAAAGTTTTTCCGAATGGCGTTTCGCGAATTTCGAGGCTCATGCCCATGTATGTGGGCACTTTCGGCTTTTCTTCGTCCGGGCCAAAATTGTATTCGGAATGTTTTGAAAGCATCGTTTGGTAGGTTGCAGCGTTCAGTCCTTTTTGCTCCAGCATGTACAGCATGAATTTTGAAAAGATGTTGGCCTCTGTGTGCATCGACCACGCCATTCCCGGAGACTCTGGCAATTCATCGTAAGTGGGCAGCAAATCATAATGGCCATTGGCCACCATCTGCCGCAACGAATCGTTCCTCGAAAAAAATGTATGGTACAACCCGATGGGGTCCAATACTTCTTCTTTCAATACCTGCTCCACTTGCTTACCTGTAATTTTTTCAATCACCATTTTCAGGTATTCAAAACCTTCGCCCGAGTAGTTGTACGAAGTGCCGGGCGTGAACTTTAGATCAAGCTTGCCATCCTCATTCATCGAACGCCAGTTGGGAAAACCGGTACGATGCGTCAGCACATGTCTTGCCGTCATCAATTTATACCGTTCATCGTACGCAATGTCGGGGTACGGAAGATAGAGATAGAGTGGCTTGTCGAGATCAATGGTGCCGCGTTCCGCGAGGCGTTGCACCGCAAAAGAGAAAACGGGCTTTGTGATGGACGCAGCTTCAAACAAGGTGTTGCTATCCACCTTTTCGCCGGTGAAGGTGTTTTTGACGCCGTAGGTTTTGTGATAAACCACCTTACCATCTTTTATCAATGCGAGGGACACGCCGGGAATCCTGAAATATCGCTGGTAGGTTTCAATGAATCGGTCAACCTTGCCTGCCGTTGCCGCGTTGAAGTCGAACAATACACCTCTTTCGGGCAGCAGGTCCGGTGCAGCGTTTCCGGTAATGGTCATTTTTGGGGCTACAACGCAGTTTCCCGGTTTTGCCACGATAGTTACCGGTTTAACCGCCTTTGTCGAATAAACCGCTTCATCCGTAATAACGTAGTCGCCCTGCAGTGCCGCGCGATAGGTACCTGCCGGCAGTTGAACGGAGTAATGTCCCACGCTGTCGACAGCAGCCGACACCCACAGCTTTACATCCTTGTCGGAAATGAGTGTTACCTGGCCTGGGAGGTGTGCGGTCATCTTCCTGTCCCAGCTTACATTGCCCGATATCGTTGCCAGTTGTTGATTGGCGGGTACGAATAACACGTCGCCGAGACTGGTGGGGTTGCGAAACTTGAACCCGCCTTTTCCCCACGCTGCAATGGTGAAGCTTCCGTCTGCATCCTTATCGAACACCTGGAAATCGAACCCCACCGATTTTCCCAACGCGAACTGGTCGCCGAGCATGATGCGCCACTCATAATAGCGAACGTTGCCTTTTTGCACATGCGCCACTTCCATTATTTTCCAGGTAGCGGTTTTGGCAAAAGCATCATAATACGCGTTGTTGATGTTGCGCAGTTTTTTGCTGTACATAAATGAGGCAACACCCGATCCTACGGGGAGGTGCCGTGCATCGATGGAAAGCTCGAGGCAATCCTGCGTGTTGAACCTTACATTGGCCGAGGTATCTTCAATGAAACTGTCGTCGGTAATGGTAAATGCCACGTACATCGAGCGATTACCAAGGTTGTAGCCCACCTGGAAGAAGCCCGAAAAATCCGCGTTGTTCTTTGGGCGCTCATCCGACAACATCACGGAGACGGGGTATTTGGCGAGGTTTACCGGCCAATCGGAAAAGTTACCGTCAACGGTAATATTGGCGAGAGGATAGGCGGAGGCAACGCTGCCATTGTGGGCATACGAGGGTGGACACAGCAGGAAGGCACAGGCCAGCAGGCAAAATGTTTTAACTGACGAGGTTAACATCTGATTCAGTTGATTAAGGAGTGAACATGATGGTGCGGGTACCTCTGCTGTACGATGGGAAAGGTATAAATGTTACAAGCCTTGCAACAATTTAGTTGGCGCGTTTAATCCAGGTCGAGCACCGCCGCTTCTCCGCGGGCAAAATGCTTGCTCATGATCTGTTCGGCCACTGCCAGCTTCCTGTCTTTTAAGGCTTTAACGATCTGGCGGTGTTCCAGGTCGGTTTGTTCGTAGTCGTCTATCCCGGTTTGAAATTCGCCGAGTTTCTGGTGGAAGAGTGGTATGTGTGAGGAGCGGTACACTTTCAGCAGCTTGTCGTTTTCCGAAAATTCTATCAGGGTTTCGTGGAACTTGATATCCGCTTCCAGCGCACCGTTAAGGTAGCCGCTTTTAACCATGGTGGTGAAGTCGGCGCATATCTTATCCAGCCTGGCCACCTTGTCTTTGTCCATTTTTCTGAAGGCTATCCGCAGGGCGCCGAGTTCGAGAACTTCGCGCAGTTCCCTGATCTGGTGCACATCGCTGGCGTGCAGCGGCTTAACATAGTAGCCGCCTTTTTCTCCCAGTACCACCAGGTCCTCGCCCAGCAGGCGGGTTAGGGCCTCTCTCACGGCCATGCGGCTCACGCCTATCTTTTTCGCCCATTCGTCTTCCTTCAGGCGGGTATTAGGGGTGAGCTGGTTACTTAATATTTTTCTCCTTATTTCGGTAAACGCCTTACTGGCCAGTGAATCTGTCTTCATTTTCCTGAATTGCTCAATTAATCTACATAAATCTCAAACAAAATCATCAATAAAATATAAATGTTTACAAAAAATAGTCTATTTTGTCTACGTATTTCGATACAAAGATAAACAAAGTAAAAAAATGATTACTCAACAAAGCGTCAACAATTTCAAAGAGGTAAAGGCGGAAGCCGAGAAGTATATCGCCGGCGGGGTGGTGTCACTCAACCGGAAAGTCTTTCCCAACATTGTGTTCCGTGAAGGAAAGGGAAGCAAGATCTACGACATAAACGGAAAGGAATACATTGATTATCACGCGGCCTTCGGACCGCACCTGCTGGGCCACAACTTTGATGCAGTGAACGATGCGGTGATCGATACCATCACGAAAAACATTTCGCTTATCGGTGCGGGCACCAACGAGCTGGAAGTGAAGCTCGCCAAAATGCTTTGCAGCGTTATCGACTCGCTCGACCTCGTGCAGATCACCAATACAGGAAGCGAGGCCACGGCCCACGCCATCCGCCTGAGCCGCGCCTACACGGGCAAAGAGCATATTATATTAACGTTGGGTGGTTACAACGGCTGGCACAATGATGTGGCGAGGGCGGTAATGCCGTCGCTGCGCGAGCTGGGCGCCCGGGTAAGCCATGGCGAATACAGCTTCATTGCTTCTTCGGCAGGAATTCCCGATGCGGTAAAGAGCAGGATACACGTAGTGAACTTCAATGATCTCGACTCTCTTGAAAGTCTTCTGCAAAAATATCCCGTTGCATGCGTGCTTACCGAGCCCGTGCTGCAAAATGTTGGCGTAATATTACCGCAACCCGGCTACCTGGAGGGCGTCATCAGCCTTTGCGACCAATACCATGCCGTGTGCATTTTTGATGAGGTTAAGACGGGCTTCAGGTCGGCATTGGGCGGCTATCAAAGTGTGGCGGGCGTAAAACCTCATCTCTCCGTTTTCGGAAAAGCCGTTGCCAACGGCTACCCGCTTGGCGTTATCGGCGGAAACAAAGAGATCATGCAGTTGTTCGATGCGGCCGACCCCGAAAAAAAAGTGCTGATCGCAGGCACCTACAATGCGCACCCGGTGAATACTTCGGCTGCCATTGCCACGCTTGAAATACTGCAGAACCCCGAAATTTACCGGCACATCGAAAAGATGAGCAATCTCCTTTACGACGGACTTAGATCGCTTTACCGGGAAAAAGGAATCGCGGCAAACGTGATCAGCAACGCCTCTGCCTCGTGCACTTATTTTTGCGAACAAAAGCCCCGCGATGTACACGACATACTCGCCCATCATGATTTTAATTTCGACATCCTCTACCGCAGAAATCTTATTGAAAAAGGCATTTATACAATACCTATTCCCTGCAAACAAAACTCGGTGAGTTATGGCCACAGCGAGCAGGACATCAACCTTACCCTCGAAATGACAAGAGAAGTACTCCAGTCGATCTGATCAACATTTCCCCAAAAACATCATCATGAAGAATATTGCCAGGATCTTTATTATCGGTGCAACTGCCATGGCAACCGGTTGCAGCCAGGACCACAATACCTACAACGGACTTAGCGACGACATTATCCATGCTGAATCAGATACGGTGCTCAGCGATTCAATTATCTACCATCCCGTACGCGTGGATGAAAACGGTGATATACTTCCCTGGTTCTCGGCCAACCTGGGTCAATCGTACGATGACGCGCTCGAACGCGTGTGGAAATTCTGGAAGAACATGGAAACCGATTCCAACGGCATGCCCTACTACCTCAACCACCAGGTGTGGCGTGCCAATCACGACAAACGGGGATTGGGCGGCGACCAGATCATGATGGCGCTGTCGTCGTGGGACCTTTATTACGACTACACCGGTGATGAAGCGGTGCTCGAC
Source organism: uncultured Chitinophagaceae bacterium (assembly GCA_946885665.1). The sequence goes on from CAMPGT010000195.1 coordinate 5,888, forward strand.
AACATGAAGTTTATCGCGGATTATTACCTGGAACATTCTCTTTCCAAACCCGGCGACGCGTGGCCGAATATTCCATATCCCTACAACATGAATGTGGAATCGGGCGTGTACGATGGCGACATGATTCTCGGAAAGCATTACACCCAGCCCGATAAGGCAGGCTCGTTTGGTTACGAATTGGTACATCTGTACAAAAAAACCGGCGAGGAAAAATACCTGGATGCCGCCGTTAAGATTGCGAATACGCTCGCCTCCAAAGTTGGTTCGGGCGATAACGACCGCTCGCCCTGGCCGTTCAAGGTAAATGCCATCACGGGCGATACCGGCGTACTGGTGGAGCATGAAGTTTGGTATGAAGGCATGGACAAAGACATCAAAAACAAATCAGTTAAAAAATCATCGTACACCACTTTCTGGACGGGTACCATCAACCTGTTTTCGGAACTGGCGGCATTGAACAAGGGTAATACTGCCGACTACAAAAAGGCATTCAACATTGCCGTTAACTGGATGAAGCAGTACCCTGCCAAAACCAACAAGTGGGGGCCATTTTTTGAAGACGTTCCCAGGTGGTCGGATACCCAGATCAACGGCATCACTTATGCGATGTGGCTCATGGAAAACCCGGGTATCGACAGTAACTGGCAGCAAACCGTCAACAACATTTTCCACTGGGTATACGATTCACTTACCGAGAACCGGTATAATAAATACGGCGTGAAGGTGATCGCCGAACAAACGGCGTACAAACAACCCGGCAACAGTCATTCATCAAGGCAGGCCTCGATGGAACTGGAATACTGGAGGCTGACAGGCGACACCACCTATGTACGCAACGCAGTAAAAATGCTGAACTGGGCCACCTACATGGTTGATTACGACGGCAAAAATTTTTACCCCACCAACGATGTGTGGCTCACCGATGGTTATGGCGACTACACCCGGCATTACCTGCGCGCGATGGCCGCATGTCCGCAACTCGCGCCGGACAACGGCGATCATTTGCTGGAGAGTTCTTCGATCGTAAAAAAGATAACCTACGAACCGGGCAGAATTGCCTTCACCACCTATGACCCTTCGTCGAAAAGCATTTTGAGGTTGCAGGCAAAACCGAAGCAGGTAAGAGTTAACGGCGCTGCATTAAACGAAAGTGACAATATGGATAACGAAGGATGGACATGGGAAACACTCAGCAAAGGCGGGGTACTGACCATTCACCAGTCGAAAGGAAACCAAATAGAGATCCTTAAATAGTAGAAGGGCGGGCGATCCTGGAGAGAAGTTCCTTTCCAGGCTTTTGCCCTGCCAGTTGTCCGCCGTCGGCAACGATCACCTGCCCGGTAATGAAGCTGCTCTCTTCGCTTGCGAGGAACAAAAACACCGATGCGATCTCTTTTGTGTTCCCGGGCCTGTTCATGGGGATATACCTGTCGGTAAAGTTTGCGGTGAATTCGGGTGAATCTATTTCCATCGACATGGGGGTTTGAATATACCCGGGGCAAACAGCATTCACCCTGATGCCCAGGTGTGCAAGTTCTACGGCCATTGTTTTCGTGAGCATCACCACCCCACCCTTCGACGCATTGTAATGCGC
>CAMPGT010000196.1 GCA_946885665.1 uncultured Chitinophagaceae bacterium
AGATTTCGGAAAGCTTATACTTGAAAAATTTTTTCTGAACGTTACCGCGTTGAACAATTACCTGCATTGTCCGCTTGAATTTTATTTCAAGAACCTCATACGAATTCCCTCTCCAAAAAACGAGGCAACGGAATTTGGATCGTCTGTGCACTTCGCGGTGCAACGGCTGTTTGAAAAGATGAAGGAAGACCCGGGTGAGCAGTTTCCACCCAAAGAAGAATTGCTGAAAGATTTTCAATGGTACATGCACAGGCACAGGGAAAGTTTTGTTAAGGAAGCGTTTGAAAGGAGGATGGAATATGGATTGGAGATACTGGCGAATTACTATGAGGAGTATATCCACCAGTGGAACAAGATCGTGGCCGTGGAAAGAAATATCCGGAATGTGGTGGTGAACGGGGTGCCGCTGAAGGGAAAACTCGACAAGCTGGAATTTTTAAACAAGGAAGTGACCGTGGTTGATTATAAAACCGGCGATCCCGATAAGTCGAGAGAAAAACTAATGCCGCCTAACGAAAAAAATCCACTCGGCGGCGATTACTGGCGGCAGGCGGTGTTCTATAAAATACTTGTTGATAACCTCGGCAACCGCGACTGGAAGGTAACGAGCACCGAATTTGATTTTGTTGAACCCGATAAAAAGAAGAAATACCAGAAAAGAAAACTCTATATCACCGAAGAAGATACCACCACGGTGACGCAACAGATCGCCGACACGTGGAAAAAAATACAGGCCCACGAATTTTATGTTGGCTGCGGATCGAAAGATTGCCACTACTGTAATTTCATAAAAACTAACGACCTCTACACCGACCTTCATGAAATAGAAGAAGAGGAAGAAGATGTACAAATAAATTCCTGATGAGTAAGAGTAGCTATTTATTTACCGCACTGGCAATTTTCGTGGCAGGTATCACGCTGTTATCGACAGGCACTGGCTGCGCCGGCATCACACCACCTACCGGGGGGCCAAGAGATTCATTGCCTCCCGTGATCATGACAGTTACCCCGAAAGATTCAACGCTCTCTTTCAAAGAGAAAAAGATCGTGCTCACTTTTAACGAATATGTACAGGTGCAGGATCTGCAAAAGAACCTGCTGGTGAACCCTACGCCTAAAGTGAACCCGACCGTCAATGCCAAGCTTAAAACCCTCACCATCACCGTTCGCGACACATTAAAGGATAACACCACCTATGTGCTCGATTTTGGCAATTCCATTCGCGACATTAACGAGGGAAACCCGTTAAAGAATTACCGGTATATTTTTTCAACAGGGAATTTCCTTGACTCACTCGAACTCGCGGGCAGGGTGCTGGTGGCCGAGACAGGGAGGCCCGACAGTACACTCATCGTGATGTTGCATACCAGCCTGGAGGATTCTGCGGTAGCCAAAGAACCACCAAGGTATGTTGCCAGGCTGGATAGCGCAGGAAGATTTCGCTTTCACAACCTGGCGCCGGGCACGTTCGCCATTTATGCATTGAAAGATGAAGGTGGCCAGCGAAGGTACCTTGCAAAGGACCAATTGTTTGCTTTTGCCGATTCGACGGTGACGTCACAATCGCAAAAGGACGACATCATGCTATATGCGTTCAAGGCCCTGGATACGGCAGCGAAGGAAACGGAAATGGCGGCGCCGGTCCAGCAAAACGATAAAAAGGCCCAGGACAAATACCTGAAGGTGCAGACGAACGCTTCGGGCGGAACGCTAGACCTGTTGTCGCCGCTGGTCTTCACCTTCAGCGACTCTTTGCGATTGTTTGATTCTACGAAAGTGCTGTTCACCGATAAAGACTTTAAGCCCATAACAGGTTACCATTATGAGCGGGATACGACCGGTAAAAAAATCAGTTTGGTATACCCATGGCCCGAGAGCACAATGTTCAATGTGCTGGTGGATACTGCCTTTGCCGAGGATACGCTTGGCAGAAAGATCCTGAAAAACGACACGATCAGTTTCGAAACCAAGAGCAATGCCGAATACGGTTTGATAGACCTGCGATTCAGTAATCTTGATTTGAGCCTCAACCCGGTACTGCAATTTGTGCAGGGCGAAGAGGTGAAGTATTCGCATGTGTTCACCAATAATCGTGTGAATATTAAACTATTCCAGCCGGGTGAGTACGTGATGAGGATAGTGTATGACGACAATAAGAACGGGAAGTGGGATACAGGAGAATTTTTCGGCAAGCACATTCAGCCTGAAAAAGTATTGCTGATAGCAAGGAAGCTGAACGTCAAGCCAAATTGGGATACGGAAGTTGACATCGAGCTGTAGCGCGGTTATGATGCCACAAACCGTTCTATGGGCACCCTGTTTTGCAGGCTGCGGGCGAGTGTCATCTCATCGGCATATTCAAGCTCACCGCCAAAGGCGATGCCCCTTGCGATGGTCGTAACCCTGATGCTGTGCGGCTGCAGTTTTTTTTGGATGTAATAGATCGTCGTATCACCCTGGATCGTCGGGTTCAGTGCAAATATCAGTTCCTGTGTGTTTTCCTTTTGCACGCGGTTTATGAGGAGTTCGATGTTCAGTTGGTCGGGGCCGATGCCATCGAGTGGTGAAATGATGCCGCCGAGAACATGGTAACAACCATTGTATTGCTGGGTGCTCTCGATGGCTATTACGTCGCGGATATTTTCGACTACGCAAATGATATCCTGTTTGCGCATTGAGTTTGCGCAAATGGAACAAATGTCGGCGTCGGAGATATTGCAGCAGCGTTGGCAGAATTTGATTTCCTGCCTCATTTTCAGGACCGTTTCGCCAAATGCCTGCACGATGCCTGCGTCTTGCTTTACCAGGTGAAGCACCAGCCGCAATGCGGTCTTCTTACCGATGCCGGGCAGCCGGGCAAATTCATTCACGGCATTTTCCAGTAAGGACGAGGAGAACTGCATGCGGCAAAGATACGACTGGGCAACAGATGCCCTTCTGGCAAAACTTAAAAGTTGAAACCCTTTCCTACTCCCACTCCGGTCTCCCGTCTCCCCATTGCCCATTGCCCATTGCCGTTTACCACCGTCCACCCCCGGCGCTCCGCGCCACCCCCGCCAGCGGGGGAAACGTAGAGCCCTTCAACGCAATCGTCGCCAGCGGCAAAATTTCTCCCGTCTCCCGTCTCCCGTCTTCCGTCTCCCGTCTCCCGTCTCCCGTCTCCCCTTTGCCATCTCCCCATTCTCCCCTATCTTTGCACTCCACAGGCCGATTTGTTTATTGTTCAGCCTGTTCAAAAATTGAACTAATAAACGGCAGCGAAATTCTCCTCCAGGTTTCCCAAACGTTTATACGGTTCGCATTTATTCAGATCAATCTAATAGCCATGCATAACATCAGGCAGGAACTGGAAAAACGCATACTTATCATTGATGGCGCCATGGGCACCATGATCCAACGCTACAAGCTCGCCGAGAAGGACTACCGCGGCGAACGCTTCGCCAACTGGCACACCGACGTGAAAGGAAACAATGACCTCCTCTCCATCACGCAGCCGCACATCATCATCGAAATACACAAGCAATACCTCGATGCAGGCGCGGACATTATCGAAACAAACACGTTTAACAGCACGGCCATCTCCATGGCCGATTACGACATGCAGGCGCTGGCTTACGAGCTCAACGTGGCGGCAGCAAAGTGCGCGAGGGAAGCGGTGCGCCAATCCGGAAAAACGGCCTGGATCGCCGGCGCAATAGGTCCGCTGAATAAAACCCTTTCCCTGTCGCCAGACGTAAATAACCCGGGCTACAGGGCGGTAACCTTTGATGACGTGGTATCTGCCTACACCGAACAGGTTAGGGGACTGGTTGACGGCGGCGTTGATCTGCTGCTCATCGAAACGATATTCGACACACTGAACGCAAAAGCCGCCATCTTTGCCATCAAAAAATATTTCAGGGAAAACAAACGGGAACCGCTGCCCATTATGATCAGCGGCACCATTACCGATGCTTCAGGACGAACGCTCAGCGGACAAACACTCGAAGCGTTTTACACTTCAATAGTGCACGCCAAGCCGTTAAGCGTTGGCCTCAATTGCGCGTTGGGTGCGAAAGAAATGCGCCCGCACATCGCAGAGCTTTCACAGATCGCTTCATGTTATGTTTCTGCATACCCCAATGCAGGACTACCAAACGCGATGGGTGAATATGATGAAAACCCCGATGAAACCGCCCACTTCCTGGAAGATTGGGCCGGGGAAGGATTTGTAAATATTGTGGGCGGGTGTTGCGGCACAACACCTGATCACATCAGGCACATTGCGGAAAAAGTAAAAAACATTCAGCCCAGGAAATTGCCGAACGTAGAATTGGAACTCGTCTAAAGTCGAACTATGAGTGAACAGATAAACATCAAACCCTATTTAAGGCTCTCGGGCCTTGAACCGCTGGTGGTACGCCCCGAATCGAATTTCGTCAATATTGGAGAAAGGACCAACGTCACCGGATCCAAGAAATTTGCGAGGCTCATCAGGGACAACAAATACGAAGAAGCGCTGAGTGTGGCACGGCAGCAGGTGGAAAACGGCGCACAGGTGATAGATGTGAACATGGATGATGCGCTGCTCGACGGCGTGCAGGCAATGACCACCTTCATCAACCTGATGCAAAGTGAGCCGGATATTGCGAAGATCCCCGTGATGATAGATTCATCGAAGTTCGAGATCATCGAGGCCGGCCTGAAGTGCGTACAGGGCAAGAGCATCGTGAACTCCATTTCCATGAAGGAGGGCGAAGAGAAATTCATCGAACAGGCGATTACCTGTCAAAGCTATGGCGCCTCCGTCATCGTTATGGCCTTCGACGAGAAAGGACAAGCCGATACCAAACAGCGAAAAGTCGAGATCTGCCACCGCGCCTACAAAATACTCACTGAACAGGTTGGCTTCGACCCGCAGGACATCATCTTCGACCCAAACATATTTGCGATTGCGACGGGATTGGAGGAACATAACAACTATGGCGTCGATTACATCGAGGCCGTTAAAGAAATAAAAGAACTGATGCCCCTCGTTGGCATCAGCGGCGGCGTCAGCAACCTTTCGTTTTCATTCAGGGGTAATGAGCCGGTGCGGGAAGCCATGCACTCCGTTTTCCTTTTTCACGCCATTAAAGCCGGCATGAACATGGGCATCGTAAACGCCGGGCAGATGGTGGTGTACGATGAAATCGAGCCTAATCTCCGCGAACTCTGCGAGGATGTGATCCTCAACCGCAACAACGATCAAAACCAGGCCACGGAAAAACTGCTTGCCTTTGCCGAGACCGTCAAATCGCAGGGAAAGGCTGAAAAAAAAGACGATGCCTGGCGCGGCACCCCCGTTGAGGAAAGGCTGAAGCACTCGTTGGTCAACGGCATCACCGATTTCATTGAAGCCGATACGGAAGAGGCAAGGCAAAAGTATCCAAAGCCGCTCGACGTTATCGAGGGCCCGTTGATGGATGGGATGAACGTTGTGGGCGATCTTTTCGGCGCCGGCAAAATGTTTCTGCCGCAGGTGGTAAAAAGCGCACGCGTAATGAAAAAAAGCGTTGCCGTGTTGACGCCCTATATCGAAGAAGAAAAGAAGACCAATCCGAATGCCCAGAAAGGAGGCGCCGCAAAAATATTATTGGCCACCGTAAAAGGAGATGTGCACGACATTGGAAAGAACATCGTTGGGGTGGTGCTCGGTTGCAACGGTTATGATGTAATTGACCTTGGCGTGATGGTACCCGCAGACAAGATCCTGAACACGGCCGACGAAATTAAAGCAGACATTATCGGGTTGAGCGGCCTCATCACGCCATCGCTCGATGAGATGGTGAATGTGGCACACGAGATGAAACGCAGGAACATGAAGCAGCCGCTGCTAATCGGCGGCGCCACCACTTCACGCATGCATACCGCTGTTAAGATCGCACCGCAATACGACAACGGCGTGGTACACGTGCTCGACGCATCGAGAAGTGTTACTGTTGCGGGTTCATTGCTGAGCCCCGAACAGAAACCAGGGTTCCTGGCTTCCGTAAAGCAGGAGTACGGAAAGCTCGCCACCGATTTCGCGAGCAAAAAAACCGTGAAGCAGCACGTTAGTTATGAGGATGCAGTTAAAAACAAGTTTCCGGTAAGCTGGCAGGAGCATACCCCAACGGCACCAACGTTTATCGGCACGAAATCGTTCAAAGATTTCGACCTGAACGAACTGGTGAAATACCTGGATTGGCAACCGTTCTTCATTGCCTGGGAAATGCATGGAAAGTTTCCGCAGATACTTACTGATGAAGTAACAGGAAAAGAAGCAACACGGCTCTACAACGATGCAAAAAAGCTGCTGAATACGATCATTTCCGAAAAATGGCTCACGGCAAACGGGGTGGCGGGCTTCTGGCGCGCAAATTCAAACGGACGCGACACAGTATCTGTTTTAAAAGACGACACCGCTGAAACTGTCAGCCTCGAATTCCTGCGGCAACAAGCGAAAAAAGCAAGCGGGCAATACAACATGTCGCTCGCCGACTTCATCGCGCCCGAGCAGGAAGGCGTGCAGGATTATATCGGTGCATTCGCGGTTACCATCCACGGCATCGAACCGCACATCAAGCGCTTCCAGGAACAACACGACGATTACAACAAGATCACGCTGCAGGCCCTTGCCGACAGGCTCGCTGAAGCTTTCGCGGAGAAACTTCATGAAATGGTGAGAAAGGAACTATGGGGCTATGACCAAAAAGAACAACTCACCAACGAGGAGCTGATCAGAGAATCATACCTTGGAATTCGGCCGGCACCGGGATATCCGGCCTGTCCCGACCATACAGAAAAACATAAGTTGTTCGACTTGCTGAAGGCAACGGAAAACACCGGCATTGTGCTCACCGAATCGCTCGCTATGTATCCCGCATCATCTGTTTGCGGCTGGTATCTTGCTCACCCCGAAAGCAAATACTTCGGCATCGGTAAAATATTGAAGGACCAGGTGAACGACTATGCTGAAAGAAAAGCAATGCCCGTCGAGGACATCGAAAGATGGCTGACGCCCATATTGGAATACCAATAAGTCTCTCTCAAACATCGCAATTTCAGGTGGGTTGAAAGTTATCAACTGCATGTGGATAATTGGATGACTCCTAAATTTTACGATGCCGCTGAAACCTGCGCGGCTGGTGAGTTTCACATAGCAGCGGCTGAAATCCGCTATGGTAGCGGATTTCAGGGCAAGAAGAAAAAATATCAGAAATTCGTAAAAATACGATTTTGTTAAAATCCTTGCCAGACGTGGCTTTCAAAAGATTGCAGATTGTTGTTTTAAATTTTGTCGAATGTAAAAAGCCTCTAATTTTGTCGCAGTAAAATTTACACTATGAACAAAGCTGAATTGATTTCAAAAATTGCCGATGATGCGGGCATAACAAAAACGCAATCTAACGCTGCCGTTGATTCATTCGTTGAAGCGGTTACCAAAACTCTTAAGGGTGGTGG
>CAMPGT010000197.1 GCA_946885665.1 uncultured Chitinophagaceae bacterium
ATGTCGAGGTCGGCATCTTTTGAAATAATAATAGCGTTGTTTCCACCCAGTTCCAGCAGTGCTCGCCCCAGCCGCGCGCCAACCGTTGCAGCCACGGATTTGCCCATTCGGGTAGAGCCCGTTGCTGAAACCAGCGGTATTCTGCTGTCCGCCGCCAGCCATTCGCCCGCTTCCCGTTCACCTGCGAGGAGGCACGATACTCCCTCCGGAACATCGTTGCGGGAAAATACTTCGGCCACAATATGCTGGCAGGCCACTGCGCAAAGTGTTGTTTTTTCTGATGGCTTCCAAATGCATACGTCGCCGCAAACCCATGCCAGCATGGCGTTCCAGCTCCATACCGCCACGGGAAAGTTGAAGGCGGAAATGATGCCGGCGATCCCAAGCGGGTGCCATTGTTCATACATGCGGTGGGCGGGCCGCTCGCTGTGCATGGTGAGACCGTGCAACTGCCGCGAAAGGCCAACGGCAAAGTCGCAGATGTCGATCATTTCCTGCACTTCGCCCAATCCTTCCTGCAGGCTTTTACCCATTTCATACGAAACCAGTTGGCCAAGCGCCGGTTTATGCCGGCGCAGCGATTCGCCGATTTGCCTCACCACTTCTCCGCGCCGCGGTGCCGGCCACAGTCGCCAGGCGGCGAATGCTTTTTGTGCCTGCGTTACTGCCTGGTCGAAGTCGTTTTTATCTGCCGATGAAATGGTGCCGATGAGTTTACCGTCGACAGGAGAAAAGGATTCAAGGATGCGGCCCCCGCCTTTGATCCAGCGGCTGCCGGTGGAAACGCCATCGTTTTGTTGTTGCAGTCCCGGAAGCGGTGGGAGATTTTTCATGGGTGCAAGTTAGGAAAAAGGGCAGTGGGCAAAGGGGAAAGGGCAATATCGCGAATATTTGTTTTTGTATTTGTAATATGAAATATGTCGAAATGACTTTAAGAAACTATAGGCGTTGTAATAACTTCCCTCTGCCGTTTGTCCACCCCCGGCGCTTCGCGCCACCCCCGCCAGCGGGGGAAATTCCAGATTCACCTTTGCCCTTTCAACTTTGCCCGTCTCCCGCCCCTCAATACTGCTCATTCTCATTGGGAAAACTCTTTCCCTTCACATCTTTGATGTATTGCTGTACGGCGCCGGTTACCTGCTCGTGGAGGTTCAAATATTGCCGTAAAAAACGCGGCTTGAATTCAGTGTTGATGCCGAGCATGTCGTGCATTACCAGTACCTGTCCATCGCAATGCCTGCCGGCACCGATGCCGATGGTGGGCACATTGACAGTCTCGGAAACTTCCCTGGCCAGCGATGCAGGAATTTTTTCGAGCACCATCGCAAAGCAACCGGCCTGCTCCAGCAGCTTTGCATCTTTTTTTAGCTTTTCCGCTTCGTCTTCTTCTTTTGCACGAACAGTGTAGGTGCCGAACTTGTAAATAGACTGCGGTGTTAAACCAAGGTGCCCCATAACTGGTACTCCCGCAGCAAGAATTCTCGATGCCGATTCCAGTACCTCTTCACCGCCTTCGAGTTTTATCGCGTGTGCGCCCGTTTCTTTCATGATCCTGATGGCCGATGCCAGCGCCTCCCTCGAGTTAGACTGGTATGAGCCAAATGGCAGATCAACGACGACCAGGCTGCGGTTAACGCCCCTGATCACAGACGAAGCATGGTAGATGATCTGGTCGAGGGTGATGGGCAGCGTGGTTTCATGTCCGGCCATTACGTTCGACGCCGAATCGCCAACCAGTATCACATCCACGCCGGCGGCGTCGAAGATGCGTGCGAATGAATAGTCGTAAGCGGTGATCATGGAGATCTTCTCTCCATTCGCCTTCATCTTCTGCAGTGTGTTGGTGGTGATTTTTTTTATGTCTTTGTGGATGCTCATTTAGTGGTTAAAAGTTAAAAGTTAAAACGTCTCGTGTTTCACCATTGCCCATTGCCGCCTACTGCCTCGCCCTCACCTCCTCAAACAAATGCTGAATCAATCCATCTGCAAGGCCGATTTTGGGCACGTAAATATCATCAATATTCGCCCACTTCATCACATTCACATAAATGGACAGGGCGGGCACGATCACATCGGCACGGTCCTCGCGCATCTTATAGAGCCGCATTCTCTCTTCCAGCGGAAAACTTCCCAGCTCGCGCAGGTAATCCTTCAGCAAATCCAGTTGCAACGGCTTCCCTTCCTTTCTTTTCGATAAACTGAAAACCTTGTTGATATTGCCGCCCGATCCGATCGCTACCATGTCGCCATCATGCCCCTTGGTTTCGCGCCTGATGAAATCGCGCATCTCATCCCACATAAATTCATCTACCTGCTTTTTCAACAGTCTTATCGTACCGATATTGAATGACCTCTTGAACTGCAACTCCCCGTTTGCAAAAAAAGTGAGCTCGGTACTGCCGCCGCCAACATCAATATAGAGATACGAGTGTTCCTTGTCCATATTTTCGGCCACATGGTTCTCATAAATCAGCGTCGCCTCCGCATCGCCGGTGATGATCTCTATCTCAATGCCGGTGTCCTGTTTCACCTTATCAATGATTTCTGCGCCATTCGTTGCATCACGCATTGCAGATGTGGCGCATGCCCTCATGTGCTCCACTTCATACACCTCGGTTAGTAATTTATACGAACGAATGGTTTTGATGATCATCTCCTCCTTTTGGCCGGAGATGGTTTTATCGGCAAATACATCGAAGCCCAGGCGAAGGGGCACGCGTACAAGATTCAGTTTCTGGAATTGTGATTTTCCGTTATCATTGGTGGTTGCCTCGGAAATGAGCAACCGCGCCGCATTACTGCCTATGTCGATAGCCGCCAGCCTCATGTAGATTGTTTTTCTTCAAATACTTTTTCTTCAAATAGTTCCATTGGTTCAACCGTACCCAATCGCTGCAAATAATTGTATATTTCTTCCTGCGACCTCACCCGTTGCCCGCCGTCGCTTTGCACATACCGGTTGCTGAGTTCATTGTCCAAAATTCTCGCTTTTACATTGTCGCTAAGCTGAATATTGAAAAGATTGATCAACGTTCTTTTAATATCCGGATCATTGATGGGGCACGTTACCTCCACACGGTGATCAAGGTTGCGCACCATCCAGTCGGCCGACGAAATAAACACTTTTTCTTCACCTTCATTGTGAAAGATGAACACACGTGCGTGTTCGAGATATTCATCCACTATGCTCACCGCCTTTACGGGCTGAATGAATTTTTTATTTTCGACAAGCATGCAAAAGATGCCCCTTACCACCAGGTTGATCTTTACACCTGCTTTGGCCGCTTCGTACAGCCGCATGATCAGCTCCTCGTCCGAAAGCGAATTCATCTTCAAATAAACGACCGCCTCCTTGTTCATCTTTGCATTCCTGATCTCGTTATTCAGCAGGTGAATCAATTCTTTCCTCAGGGCGGTGGGGCAGGGGATGAGCGACACGCAATTTTTTAACGGCTGCATTCCGTCTTTCCATTTTTCAAGATAGCTGAAGATGCGGTTGATGTCGGACATGATCTTACGATCGGCGGTAAGCAGGCAGTGATCGCCATACACGTGAGCGGTTTTTTCGTTGAGGTTGCCGGTGCTCACAAAGCCGTAGTGATACCTGCGGTTCTTCACCTTCTTGGTGATGGTGCAAATTTTCGCATGTACCTTCAGGTTAGGAATACTGATGAGCACGTTAACCCCTTCGAGCTCGAGGTATTCTTTCCATTCGATGTTCGCTTCTTCATCGAAGCGCGCCCTCAGCTCAACCATCACGGTTACCTGCTTTCCGTTGCGTACGGCGTTCACCAGCGCGTTGGCGATCTTCGACTGCGCAGCCCAGCGGTAGGCGGTGATCTTGATGGATGTTACCTGCGGGTCTATGGCCGCTTCGCGCAGCAGGTCTATCACCGGGTCGAAGGAATGATACGGAAAGTTGAGCATCACATCATTCTTCAACACAATGTCGGTTACCCTTAAAGAGTCTTTCAGCAGCGGATGCATGAACGGTCTGCGGCGATGGCCGTTTCGTTTGAACACATCCGGAAAATCCATGAAGTGCCGAAAGTTGTGTATCCTGCCGCCAGGTATGAGACTATCTTTCTTCGAAAGGTTGAGTTTAAGCATGAGAAATTCAAGCATCGACGGGTCCATGTCGCGGTCGAATACGAACCGTACCGCCTTGCCCTTGCGGCGGTTCTTCAGTCCCTTTTCAATCTTCTGGATAAAGTTGGTCGACAGGTCGTTGTCGATTTCCATTTCAGCATCCTTCGTTACTTTAAACACCCACGATTCGTAGTGGTCGTACCCAAAGAAGGAAAAGATGTTGGGAAGATTGTACCGTATCACATCTTCCAAAAGAATAATATGATGTTCGCCGGGAGGGGAGGGTAGTTCCCTGAAGCGTCCCAGCACTTTGGAGGGCACCTCGATGATGGCGTATTTTCTTTTCAGTGAATGGTCGCGCTTGGACAGCACCACGGCCAGGTAGATGGATTTTTCGCGGAGATAGGGCAACTGCGTGATGCCCTCGATCATCAGCGGTATGATGTTGGACCTGATCTGTTCATCGAAATATTGTTTCACGAACCCGACCTGGGCGGGGTTGAGGGCCGTTTCATTGACCAGGTAGATCTTCTCGTTTTCCAGCTCGTGTTTCAGTTGCTCCCAAATCCTGTTGAACTCGGCCTGCTGGTCGAGAACGATTTCCTGTATGTCGAGCAGTATTCCCGCCGGATCCTGCTCCAGGTGCATGTTGCGGATCTTGTTGCCGAACTCGGCCATGCGCTTGAGGGTGGCCACGCGCACGCGAAAGAACTCGTCGGTATTGTTGGAAAAGATGCCCAAAAACCGGACGCGTTCCCGCAGCGGCACCGTGGGATCGGCGGCTTCCTGTAAAACCCTGGCGTTGAAGGACAACCAACTGATGTCTCTCGGGATCGTCTTGCGCTTTTTATTCGTCATTCGGCAATATTATGGACAGCCATCAAAGGTGTAAAACATTCAGGAAGTTTAAATTAATAAATTCTGAACTTTGACAGGGAATAAGCGAAATCTATTTTGCTATTCGATAATCTTTTACGACCTTTGCCGTCCAAAAATTTCGACATGTCCAGAATATGCCAGATAACCGGTAAGGTGCCCATAACGGGAAACAAGGTGTCTCACTCGAATATCAAGACAAAGCGCAGGTTTCTGCCCAACTTGCAGACCAAGCGTTATTTTCTTGCTGAAGAGGACAGGTGGATCACCCTGAAAATTTCGACCGAAGGTGTGCGTACCATCAATAAGAACGGCCTTTACAGCGTGGTAAAACAACTGAGAGCAGAGGGTCATAAAATCTAAAAAGGAAAGCGTTCACAAAGCGTGAGCGGGTTTCAAAAATAAACATCATTACAATGGCAAAGAAAGGAAGCAGGGTTCAGGTAATTATGGAATGCACCGAGCAGAAAACGACAAGCGTTCCGGGAACCAGCCGCTACATCAGCACCAAAAACAAGAAAAACACTCCCGAAAGGCTCGAGTTGAAGAAATACAATCCGAACCTGAAGAAGTACACCATACATAAAGAAATTAAATAACCTGACTCATGGCAAAATCAGCAAAGACGGCGATAAAAACCAAGGACCAGAAAGCAGCCGCTGAAGCTAAGAACTGGACAAAAGTGATCCGCGCGGTTCGCAGTCCCAAAACAGGCGCATACACATTTAAGGAAGCGATCGTTCACAAAGACAAGGTGAAGGAATTCCTTACTCAAAAATAACTGGAGACGTAAGTACATTTGCCTAAAGCTGTTCTTTCCGGAACAGCTTTTTGTATTTTAAAGCTAAAACCTGAAAAATGGGATTTTTCGATAAGCTGTTCGGTAAAAAAGAAAAGGAATCGCTCGACCAGGGCCTCCAAAAAACCAAAGAGGGCTTTCTCTCAAAAATCACAAAAGCGGTGGCCGGAAAAAGCACCGTGGATGAAGAGGTGCTCGACGATCTCGAAAATGCGCTGGTAAGTGCCGATGTGGGCATCGATACCACTGTTCAGATCATAGAAAGGATCGAGAAGAGGGTGGCTAAAGATAAATATGTGGGCACTAGCGACTTGAACCGGCTGCTTAAAGAAGAAATAGAAGGAGTGCTCACCGAACCCGCCGAAGGCACTTATACCTTTACGTCGGACCTTCCCACAAAACCGTACGTCATACTCGTTGTGGGAGTGAACGGAGCAGGCAAGACCACCACCATCGGCAAACTCGCTCATCACTTCAAACAAGCCGGAAAATCGGTTTTATTGGGTGCGGCAGACACTTTTCGTGCCGCCGCGGTCGATCAGCTAACGATATGGAGTGAACGAACCGGCGTGCCCATCGTGAAACAGGCCATGGGATCGGATCCCGCCTCTGTTGCGTTCGACACGGTGCAGAGCGCGGTGTCGCGTGGTACGGATGTTGTAATCATAGATACGGCGGGCCGGTTGCACAACAAAGTCCACCTGATGGAGGAGTTGTCGAAAATAAAAAGGGTAACGTCGAAGATCATCCCGGAGTCGCCGCACGAGGTATTGCTGGTGCTCGACGGTTCAACGGGGCAGAATGCGCTGGAGCAGGCAAAGCAGTTTACTGCGGCTACGGATGTCACGGCCATCGCCATCACTAAACTGGATGGCACCGCAAAGGGTGGCGTTGTACTTGCGGTAGCGAATCAGTTTAAGATACCGGTAAAGTTCATTGGAGTGGGCGAGAAAATGGACGACCTTCTTGTATTTAATAAAAAGGAATTTGTGAATAGCTTATTTAATCTTGAAAATTAACGGAGAACGAACGAAAATTTATTTTCTTTGTGCAAAATATATTTATGAAAACTCATTTGTTGACAGGATTTGTTGCATTGTTTTTAGTCGGTTCTTTGAATCTTTCTGCACAGGACAGGTCGGCAGACGGTTCGTCGTACAGGAACGCCATCGGTCTGGGTATTGATTTCGGTGACGGATCGACACTGGTGGGACCTTCCTACAAACATTTTTTCTCGGAAAATAATGTGGGTAAGTTCGAAGTGCTCTTTGGCAATTATGTGGCAATCCAGGCTTTTTATGAATATCATGGAGATATCGAAGGAGCCGCAGGTTTGAGATGGTTTGCCGGTGCCGGTGCGGGTGCTGCCCTGGATGACGATGCGTCTGCATTTATGCTGAAACCCATTGGAGGACTCGATTATAAGATCAATGGGGTTCCTTTGGCGTTTTCGTTCGACTGGCGACCTACATTCTTCATTGCCGACAATTCAGATTTTCAGGCCGCGAGATTTGGACTTGGCTTCAGGTACGCGTTTAATTAATGCAAACATCGGCCCTGGTTGTATAGGTGCTGATTTTACAGGATTATGAGCTGCAAGTGGTAACGGGAAAACTTACCTTTGCAGCTTTATTTATTGATAGAAACATCAGTTTTGAATAAATACATAATAAAAAAGAAACCTAAAAAACC
>CAMPGT010000198.1 GCA_946885665.1 uncultured Chitinophagaceae bacterium
TCCATGCATCGTGCCGCCTGCTGTTTGAGCTTCTGTGCCGGGTACCGTTCCACAAATTCCCGGTAATCGTTCAAACGCTCCTTCACCGGACGCTTTGCCGGCAATTCGCGCGAAAACTCTAAAAATCCGCTTGGTTTACCCATGTGTGTGTTGTGTTACTTTGTGTTTATGGTCTTTTCGGCAATCGGCAATCGGGAATTGACAATTTTTCTAACTTCTCACCTTCACCATCTCGCTCTTCATCTTCAGCGCCTTCTTATAATCTCTCGGGAACACTTTAATGAAATTGCGCACCTGGTTCTCCAGGTCATCGAGCAGGAACTTCGCAACAGTGCTCTTCGTATAATTATAGTGGTTAGAAACTAACTCCTGCAGCAGCGCTACGTCGTGTGCATCGAGCGGATCAAGGTCCACCATCTCTTTATTGCACATCTTATCGAACGCTCCGTTCACGTCGTACACATACGCCACACCGCCACTCATTCCCGCTGCGAAATTGCGTCCGGTTGCGCCGAGTATTACGGCAACACCGCCCGTCATGTATTCGCAGCCATGGTCGCCTACGCCTTCAACAACAACACGCGCACCGGAGTTCCTTACACAAAATCTCTCTCCCGCTTTGCCCCTTATGTAGGCGTCGCCGGATGTGGCGCCGTAGAAGGATGTATTGCCGATGATGATATTTTCTTCGGGGACAAAAATGGCCTTCTTTGGCGGGTAAACAACGAGTCGCGCGCCGCTGAGCCCTTTGCCGAAGTAGTCGTTCGCATCGCCTTCGAGCTCCAGTGAAATGCCTTTCGCATTGAAGGCACCGAAGCTTTGTCCGGCAGTACCCGTGAATTTAAAATGAAGCGTATCATCAGCAAGGCCCGCGCCTTTATATATCTTACTGATCTCGTTCGACAGCATTGTACCTGTAGTACGATCCGTGTTCCTGATATTGAACGAAGCCTTGACCTTCTGCTGTTTTTCGAGCGCAGGTTTCGCGGCCTCAAACAATTTCCAGTCGAGGATGTCGGCTATCCCGTGATCCTGGTCTTCCTGGTGATACAAACCGGTGTAGAGTGATGCCGGTTCTTTGTAAAGTATCGGTGAAAGATCGAGGTTTTTATATTTCCAGTGCTTCACGTCATCGCGTATCTCGAGAAACTCCGATTGTCCAACCATTTCGTTAACGGTCCTGAATCCAAGTGAAGCCATGATCTCTCTCAGCTCATGAGTGATCAGCTTGAAGAAATTGACAACATGCTCGGGATCGCCGGTGAACCTTTTTCTCAGTTCCGGATCCTGTGTGGCAACGCCTACGGGACAGGTGTTCATGTGGCATTTGCGCATCATGATGCATCCTTCAACGATCAACGCGGCAGTGGCGATGCCCCATTCTTCTGCACCGAGCAATGTGGCCACGGCAATGTCCCTTGCGGTTTTCATTTGACCGTCGGCCTGCAGCACCACCCTGCTGCGCAGTTTATTTTTTACTAGTGTTTGATGTGCCTCTGCAAGTCCGAGTTCCCATGGCAAACCGGCGTGCCTGATGGAGCTGATCGGCGAAGCGCCGGTTCCCCCATCATGTCCCGATATCAATATCACATCCGCCTTTGCCTTTGCCACACCCGCAGCAATGGTTCCAACGCCTGCCTTCGATACCAGTTTCACATTAATCCGCGCGGCACGGTTGGCATTTTTTAAGTCGAATATTAATTGCGCGAGGTCCTCGATGGAATAAATATCGTGGTGCGGAGGAGGAGAAATCAATCCCACACCCGGTGTCGAGTGCCTGGTTTTTCCTATCCATTCGTCCACTTTGTGGCCGGGCAACTGGCCACCTTCGCCGGGCTTTGCGCCCTGCGCCATCTTGATCTGCAGTTCATCCGATTCGGTGAGGTAATAGCTCGTAACGCCAAAGCGTGCAGAGGCCACCTGCTTGATGGCGCTTCGCATCAGGTCGCCATTGGGCAGCCTTTCATACCTGCGCTCATCTTCTCCACCTTCGCCGGTGTTGCTTTTCGCGCCAATGCGGTTCATTGCAATGGCGAGTGTGGTATGCGCCTCCCATGAAATGGAGCCGAACGACATAGCGCCGGTGGCGAACCGCTTCATGATGCTTTCTGCCGATTCCACTTCGTTGATGGAAATGGCAGGCCTGTTGTATTTAAAGCGGAACATACTCCTAAGGGTAACCGCTTTTTCTTCCTGGTCGTTAACCAGCTTCGAATATTTTTTGAAGGTAGCCAGGTCGTTGGTCTTCGTGGCGTGCTGCAGGAAGTGGATCGTCTGCGGATTGAAGAGATGGTATTCACCTTTTCTCTTCCATTGGTAAACACCCCCCACCGGCAACCGGTCGATGGGAATATTTTTCCTGCTGAAGGCGAACATGTGCTTCGCCAGCGCCTCGCGTGCAATTTCATCGAGACCCATTCCTTCGATCCTCGACACCGCACCGGTGAAGTAAGTATTCACCACCGATGAATTCAGACCAATGATCTCGAATATCTGTGCACCCTGGTACGATTGCAAAGTGGAAATACCCATCTTCGAGAACACTTTCAGCAAGCCGTCGTTCACTGCCTTCAGGTAATTCTTTTTCAACTCCTCCACGCCCAGGTTCGTTTCCATCCTGTGGCTAAGTTTCATATCCCTGATAGTAGAAAGCGCGAGATAAGGGTTGATGGCAGTGGCGCCGAATGCGAGCAAACAAGCAAAGTGGTGTACTTCCCATACGTCGCCGGCTTCAACCACGATGCCCACACGGCCCCTGTAGCCTTTGCGGATGAGGTGATGGTGCACGGCCGACATGGCCAGTAATGACGGCAACGGTGCGTGCTCGGAATCTATCGACCTGTCGGTCAGGATCAGCACTTCAAAACCATCTTCCACTGCGTCTACCGCATAGCGGCAGAGCCTGTCGAGACCCTTCTTCAACGAGCCCGGCTTGCCATCGGCCCTGAAATAACATTGCAGCGTCTTCGCCTGGAAGATGCCCGTATCTATGCTTCTGATTTTTTCCAGTTCGTGGTTCGTGAGCACGGGATGCTTGAGCGCCAACGTATGACAGCTCAATTCTTCCTCGTTCAATAAATTACCATTGTTGCCCACGAACGTTGCCAGCGACATCACCATCCTTTCGCGAATGGGATCGATGGGCGGATTGGTTACCTGCGCAAACAGTTGCTTGAAATAACTGCTGAGGTGCTGCGGCTGGTCGCTCAGTACCGCCAGCGGTACATCGGCGGCCATCGACCCGATGGGTTCTTTGCCGTCGAGCGCCATCGTGGCGATGATCGTATCGAGATCCTCGGTAGAATAACCAAATACTTTCTGGTATTTGAACACCTGGTCGCTTTCGAGGTGGGTGAACATTACCCTCGGCTCAGGCAATTCTTCGAGACGAATTTTGTATTTGTTGAGCCACTCCGCATAAGGTTTTCTCGAGCAGATGGTTTGCTTAAGCTCTTCATCGCTGATGATCCTTCCCTGCTCCATGTCAACAACGAACATCTTACCGGGCTGCAGCCTTCCCTTTTCTTTGATCATTGAGGGATCGACGGGAAGAACACCCGATTCTGATGCCATGATCACGCGGTCGTCGGTGGTGACGCAATAGCGCGAGGGGCGCAATCCGTTCCTGTCGAGCGTTGCCCCGATGACCTTGCCATCGGTGAAGGATATTGACGCGGGACCGTCCCACGGTTCCATCATGGATGCGTGGAACTCGTAAAATGCTTTCTTCACGGGGTCCATCAGGTCGTTGCCATCCCACGCTTCCGGAACAAGCATCATCATCACATGGGGGAGCGAGCGGCCGGTAAGCTGCAGCAGCTCGATCATGTTGTCGAGGCATGCACTGTCCGACTGACCTTCCGTTATCACGGGCAGTATCATGTCCATTTCTTCTTTCGAGAAATAGGGAGATACGAAGGTCCTTTCGCTGGTCTTTAACCAGTTGAGGTTACCCTGCAGCGTGTTGATCTCACCATTGTGGGCGATGAAGCGGAAGGGCTGTGCAAGCTTCCATGAGGGGAAGGTGTTGGTGGCAAAGCGCGAGTGTACCAACCCAAATGCAGAAACGATCCTTTTGTTTGAAAGGTCGGAGAAGTAATTTCTTACCTGCATGCTGGTAAGCTGGCCTTTGTACACCACAGTTTTGTAAGAGAGGGATGCGATATAGAAACCAATAGCATCCTGCTTTACGGTATTGTTGATGGTGTGCGACGCGTGGTTGCGGAGCACAAATAATTTTCTTTCAAATTCGTCTCGGTTGGTAATATGATCGGGGCAGGCGATGAACACATGCTCCATTTCCGGCTCAACAGAAAGCGCGGTGGCGCCGATGCCATCGGTGTTGACGGGCACCTTGCGGTAGGCCAGCACTTCCAGGCCCAGCTTGTCGGCGGTGCGGTTGAAGATGTCGCGGCACTCCTCCCTCAGGCGAATATCCTGCGGAAAGAACATAACCCCAACACCATAGCGCCCGTAGGACGGCAGGTGCACGCCGAGTTTGATGCACTCGTCAAAGAAAAACTCATGGGGAACCTGGATCATGATGCCTGCCCCGTCGCCCGTGTTGGTTTCACAGCCGCAGGCGCCACGATGTTCCATGTTCTCCAGTACGGTTAACGCGTCGGCAATGATCTGATGAGATTTGTTGCTTTTAATATTGGCTACGAATCCAATACCGCATGCGTCACGTTCAAATGAAGGAGAATAAAGACCCTGGCTTGCCATTGTGGTTCAATATTTTAGACATTATTCAAAAAAAACCCAGTTTTTTACACGGATATTAAAATAGCAGCAAGCAACCTCATGAAATTACGAAAAGTCAACGAAAAAATAACTTTGATATTCACAAAGTTTACCCATGGCGGTCAGACAAGGTATCCAAACAGGTCGTCGTTTTTATTCAGCTCGGTGTAGTTGAAGTTTCGCGACCTGAGGTTGTTGAGCAGTTGATCGTAGTCGCCGCGGCATTTCAGTTCAATGCCCACAAGGGCCGGGCCGGTTTCCTTGTTATGTTTCTGGATGTATTCAAAGCGGGTGATGTCGTCATTGGGCCCCAAAACATCGTTGACAAATTCCTTTAGCGCGCCGGGACGTTGCGCGAAGCGGATGAGAAAGTAATGTTTCAACCCCTCGTATTGCAGCGATCGTTCTTTGATCTCCTGCATGCGGTCAATGTCGTTATTGCTTCCGCTCACGATGCAAACAACATTCTTACCGCTAATTTCTGCGGCGTAATCGTCCAGCGCGGTGATGGAAAGTGCACCGGCAGGTTCAACAACTATTGCTTCTTCATTGTACAGTTTCAAGATCGTCGAACATACTTTTCCCTCAGGAACAAGGTGAATACCGTCGAGTACTTTTTCACACATGCCGAAGGTGAGGTCACCAACTCTTTTCACTGCGGCGCCGTCCACGAACCTGTCGATATTGTCGAGGGTAACAGGATGCCCTGCATGGTGTGCCTCGAGCATGGAAGGAGCGCCTTCCGGCTCAACGCCGATGATGCGTGTTTTTGGTGAGAACATTTTGAAATAGGTGCCTACGCCTGCGGCGAGCCCGCCACCGCCCACCGGTATGAAAAGATAATCCACCGTAGACATGTCGGAGAGAATTTCGACGCCGACGGTTGCCTGGCCCTCGATGATCTTTGGATCGTCGAAGGGCGCGATGAACACCATGTCGTTTTCCCCGGTGTATTTTTTTGCGGCTTCGGCACATTCATCAAAATTATCTCCGGTGAGGATGATCTCGATGAAACTTTCGCCGAACATCTTTGTTTGATTGACCTTCTGGTTGGGCGTGATGATGGGCATGAAGACAACGCCTTTCGCGTTGAGTTTTTTGCAGCTATAGGCAAAGCCCTGGGCATGGTTGCCGGCGCTTGCACACACCACTCCTTTTTTCAGTTGTTCGGTGGTGAGGGTGCTCATTTTGTTGTAGGCGCCCCGCAGCTTGTATGATCTCACCACCTGCAGATCTTCTCTTTTCAGGAAGATGTTGGCATTGTACATCCTCGAGAGGTTAGGGTTGAAGGAAAGTGGTGTTTTGTTCACCACTTTCTTTAACCTGTTCATTGCACCCTCAAAATCGAGCTCAACGTGTGATATCGTTTTTGACATTTGAGTTTTTTGTCGCGACACGAGAGAATACTGCTACTCCCCACTCCCCACTCCCTACTCCCTACTTCCTAAGCAGTCTGCGCCTTTCTTGGCTCAGCAACCTTCTGGTTTTCGGGACGAAGACCTCTAACGGTCTTGCCTGCCTGCCACATTTCACTGTCGCGAAGTTCTTTCAGTTCCACTTCGAGCTTGTCGCGGTAGTCGCTCTTGCTGTTGCTGTCGATAGAGCGCTGTGCTTCCTTACCTGCGGCAACACTTTCATACAGCTCGTTGAAGACCGGCAATGTTGCATCGCGGAACTTCTTCCACCAGTCGAGCGCACCGCGTTGAGCGGTAGTGGAACAGTTCGCATACATCCAGTCCATGCCGTTTTCGGCAACGAGCGGCATGAGCGACTGCGTCAGCTCTTCCACTGTTTCGTTGAATGCTTCCGAAGGCGTGTGTCCCTTCTTGCGAAGCACCTCATATTGTGCGGCGAAGATTCCCTGGATGGCGCCCATGAGGGTTCCTCTTTCTCCAGTGAGATCGCTGTAGACTTCTTTTTTGAAATCAGTTTCAAACAGGTATCCGCTTCCCACGGCAATTCCCAGGGCAATGGCCCTGTCGAATGCCTTACCGGTTGCATCCTGGAAAATGGCATAGCTCGAGTTCAATCCACGGCCCTGGAGAAACATCCTGCGCAGTGACGTACCGGAGCCTTTCGGCGCAACGAGGATCACGTCCACATCCGGCGGGGGAATGATGCCTGTTTGTGTGTTGTAAGTTATACCGAAACCGTGCGAGAAGTACAGTGCTTTTCCTTTTGTGAGGTGTTTTTTAACGGTTGGCCAGAGTTGAATTTGCGCTGCATCGCTGAGCAAATAACAAATGATGGTTGCTTTTTCAAGCGCCTCTTCAATTTCAAAAAGCGTTTTGCCAGGAACAAATCCGTCTTTTATGGCTTTATCCCAGGTTTTGGAATCTTTTCTTTGTCCCACGATCACGTTGATACCGTTGTCTTTTTGGTTGAGCGCCTGGCCGGGGCCCTGAACGCCATAGCCGATTACGGCTACCACTTCATCCTTCAGCACCTGTTGTGCTTTTGATAAAGGAAATTCTTCACGTGTTACGACGTTTTCTTCAACGCCTCCGAAATTTAGTTTTGCCATTTTTTTGGTTTATTTAATTGATTTGCTTTTGGTTTGTTTCGTTCGATGTTTTGATTTTTTCTCTTTATTCAAGGGCTCTCTGCGAGAGGCCCTTTCTTGTTTTATTAAGTTGATTGCTTCCCGCCTTTTATCCACCCCCGGCGCTTCGCGCCACCCCCGCCAGCGGGGGATACGTTTGCCGATTG
>CAMPGT010000199.1 GCA_946885665.1 uncultured Chitinophagaceae bacterium
CTTTGATTTTTGAAGGTTAAGCGGTCCACCCCCGGCGCTTCGCGCCACCCCCGCCGGCGGGGGATAGTTCTTTGCGCCTTTGCAAGAGTCCACTCCCGGCGCTTCGCGCCACCCCCGCCAGCGGGGGAAATCTTCCATCTCACGTCTCACAATCTCTCCAACATCTCGACCACCTTCTCGCGCTTGAGGATAACGTACCCTATCCGGTCGTTGCTGATGCCTTCTTTTAACTGATAGCTGAACGCCAATTGGTCCTCGCGAACATCAGTCTCGAAATATTTGAACGCTATATTCGGATAAGCCTTCAGCTCCTCCCCAATCTCATAGAGATGCGTGGAAAGAATGAACAAGGAATTCGATATCCTGATCAACCCCCTTATCACCGCCAGCGAACACTTCATCGCATCCTGCACATTCGTACCCTTGAACAATTCATCGATCAACACCAGCCAATGCCTTCCGTCATTTATCTTCACAATGGTATTCTTAATCCGTTGCACCTCGTTGAAGAAATAACTCTCCCCCTTCACGATATTATCCACCACATTAATATTGCTCAGCAACCCGTCAAAAACCGTCAGCCGCATGTACTTCGCCGGCACACCCATTCCCAAATGTGCGAGGAACACCGCGCCACCCACTGCACGAATGAAGGTACTCTTGCCAGCCATGTTGGCGCCCGTCAGAAAAATAAAATTCGTGTCAATATTCAGTTCCACATCGTAGGGAACAGGCTCGGGCAGCAATACATGGTACAGGCCCTTCGCATTAACAGAAGGATGCACATTCTCGTCGAATTCAGGCAGCGTAAGATCAAATTTCTTCACCGCCATCGCCATCGAATACCACGCATCGAGCCGCCCATAGATGCTGATCAGCTCATACACCTGGTTCTTGTATTCATTGCGGGCAAATCTTCCATAATCCGCCGTTTCTCTCACCGAAAAAACCTTTCCCGCGGGCCACATGGATAACTCCACCGCCGATTCGCGCCGAATCAGATCCTTCGCCCTTAAAATATAACGCCTCAGCATAGCCGGCGTTTCATCATTATCGAAAAGCTCGATCAATTGCCGCATGCCCCGCAGGAAGTCGGCAAAATGCGTGAGCGAATACCTCACCAATGAAAAATCAGGGGCATGAAACACCTTATAGGTGAGCGCATTGACCAGGTCGCTCGAAGGGATGGCGTCGATCGTACTCTCGTAAAACCGCGTGATCACCATCAATGTTCCGTTCGAAATGCTCATGGGCCACTGGTCCTCATGGTTCATGATCCTCGTAATGATCTGCTGCGTTTCCTTTATCAGCTTTATATCGCTGAAGGGCGCCTTAAAGAACCGGAACAGCCACTCCGTTCCCTCAGCAGTGCGCGCGAAATTCAATTTGTGGAAAATCGAGAATTCTTCTTCGCTGTGAAAGACCGAAAGGTCGTTGTATGTGGTAACATCTATTTCCATGCAAACTTGTTAGCCCCTTTCAAATTTCAGTCTTTCCCCTTTATAAGACTCATCCCACGCACCATTTCCATAAACAAGGTTTCCATTCACAAATGTATGGGTAACCGCTGCAGGAAAAATTGTTCCTTCCAACGGACTCCAGCCGCATTTATACAGTATATTATCCGGGGAAACAACGGTTTTTTGAGATGTATCAACAATCACCAGGTCGGCATGGTAGCCTTCCCTGATAAATCCCCTCTCTTTGATATTAAAACAGGTGGCCACCGCATGGCTCATTTTCTCCACAACCTTTTCAATCGTTATCCGCCCTTCCTTCACATAGTGCAGCATCATCAGCAGCGGATGCTGCACCAGCGGCAAGCCCGCATGGGCCTTTTCGTAGGGACCGCTTTTCTCTTCCAAAGTATGCGGCGCATGGTCGGTAGCAATCACATCGAGGCGGTCGTCGAGGAGCGCATTCCACAGCGCCTCCTTGTTGAAGTACGGCTTTATCGCCGGGTTGCACTTGATGAGGTTGCCCAGCTTTTCATAATCGGCGCTGGTGAAATGCAGGTGATGCACGCACACTTCGGCGGTGATGCGCTTGTGCTGCAGCGGCAGGAAATTGCCAAAGAGCGACAGTTCCTTTTCAGTTGAAATATGAAGGATGTGCAGGCGGGTGTCGTATTTCTTCGCCAACTGCACCGCGGCAAAAGACGATTCAAAACACGCATTTTCGTCCCTGATCACGGGATGGTCGGCCGGCCGCAGCGTTTCCCTTTCCGCTTTTACCCGTTGATAATTCGCTTTGATGATCTTTTCATCCTCGCAGTGGGTGGCGATCAGCGTTTCCACCTCGCCGAACATCCTGGCCAGCGAGAGATAGTTATCTACCAGCAATCCGCCGGTCGAAGAGCCCATAAATATTTTCACGCCGCACACGTCATTTTTCTTTTTATTTGTCTTGAGCACTTCCTCGATATTGTCGTTGGACGTGCCCATGAAAAAAGAGTAGTTGGCGAGGGAGGTTTTATTAGCGATCGCGTATTTGTCTTCCAGCAGCTCCTGCGTAAAAACAGGCGGCACGGTGTTGGGCATTTCCATATAAGAGGTTACACCCCCCGCCACTGCTGCTTTTGATTCGGTGTAGATGGTGGCTTTATGGGTGAGACCGGGCTCGCGGAAGTGCACCTGGTCATCAATGGCGCCGGGCAACAAATATTTGCCCTCGCCGTTTATTTCGGTGACAGCGGTGTTGGAGGAGATGCTGTCTGCAATCTTTTCAATTCTGCCGTTCCTGACGAAGACGTCTTTGGTGAGTGACTGGCCTTCATTTACAACGATAATATTTTTGATCAGGTAATTTTTCATCTTTATGTCAGGAGTTAAATGACAGGAATGCAATTTATTATAAAAATTCTGGGCAGTGTGTTGATTTTATGTACCGCTATCGGTGTCAATGCCCAGACGTTATACCTTCCCCAGGGCAACAAGCATGCACAACTGCTCGACCGCCTCGAGATCAAGATGCAGAAAAATCCGGACCTCAACGTTTCCACACCTAAACCGTTCAGCCGCAGGCTGGCCGTTGAGGTTGCAGAAGCCGCCGATTCGCTCAACGGGGCAAATATGCTGCCGCTCTCGCAGGTGGACCGCTACAACCTGCAGCGCCTGCTCATGAACAATTCGGAGTGGGTTACCGGGGATAAGGGCGGGTTCAGAAGTAAAAGAAGCCTGTGGAACACCTTCTACCGCAATAAGGCCAATCTTTTCGAATACGAGAGCAAGGATTTCTTTTTAACGGTGAACCCGGTGCTGCAGCTTCAGTTCGCGAAGGAATCGGACTATAATCAGCGTTTGTTTTTAAACGCCAGGGGCGTAACCATACGCGGTATGGTCGCGAGGCGCGTAGGCTTTTATACTTCGGTGGTGGAAAACCTGGAAAGAGCGCCGCAATTCGTGCAGCAGCGCGTAAACGACTACCGGGCCATTCCAAATGCCGGCAGATACAATGACTACAAAGGCACCGGTTGGGATTATTCGGATGCACGCGGAGGCATCACTTTCAATGCGGCGAAGTTTATAGATTTCCAGTTTGCGTACGATAAAAATTTTATCGGCAACGGTTACCGCAGTTTATTTCTCAGCGATTTTGGCTCGAATTATTTGTTCCTGAAAGTGAATACGCGCGTCTGGAAACTGAACTATGAAAATATTTTCATGGAGCTGAACCCGCAGTTCCCGAAGGCCGTGCGCGATGCTGATATCCTGCTCGACAAGAAGTATGCGGTGATGCATCACCTCAGTTTGAATGCCACCAAATGGCTGAACGTTGGATTGTTTGAGGCGGTGATATTTGGGAGGAAGAACGACTTTGATTTCATGTATCTCAACCCCATCATATTTTTGCGCACCGCAGAGAAGCAGAACAACAGTCCGGACAACGGGTTCGTGGGTTTTGATTTCAAGGCAAACATTAAGCAGCGCGCGCAGGTGTACGGACAACTGTTGTTTGATGAGCTCATCATTAAGGAGCTTACTGCAGGCAATGGCTGGTGGGGTAATAAATTCGGCATTCAGGGTGGTGTGAAATATATTGATGCCTTCAATGTGGATAATCTCGATTTACAGGGTGAGGTGAATATGGTGCGTCCGTTTACTTACTCGCATTATGATTCGACAGCCAGTTACGGGCATTACAATCAGCCGCTCGCTCATCCGCTGGGGGCTAATTTTATGGAGATGATCGGCATTGTGAGGTACCAGCCTCTTCCGAAGCTCACGGCCACTGCGAAGGTGATAGCCTGGAAGCAGGGAGTGGATACTGGCTCGCTCAATAATGGAAGTAATATTTTCAAGCTATATTCTACGCGCAGCGATGAGTATGGTTATGGGATGGTGAGCGGCCCCCGCGCGAACGGGTTGAATGTGCAGTTGCTTCTGAGTTATGAGTTGAAGGAGAATTTATTTTTGGATGGGAACATGATGATTCGGCGGTGGAAAGCTGATGGAGATGCGTACCGGCAGGATGATGCGAATGTGTTTACCGCGGGTTTGCGGTGGAACATGTTTAGAAGGGAATATGATTATTGAGTGGAATTATTCGCCTTTCTCTGTAATGGCATTTTCAATAAACTCCAAAACCTTCTCTCTCCCCTGTTTCTTTGCGGAGCTTGTGACGAAGTGAGCGGGTAAAAATTGCCAGGTTTCCCGCATCCTGGCGAGAAACAGCTTCACGTGCAGGCTCACGTTTTTTTGCGACTCTTTATCCGCCTTTGTGAACACCAGTGCAAAAGGCACTTCCCACTTGCCGAGCTGGTTAACAAATTCAATATCTATAGCCTGCGGAGGATGCCGCGCGTCGAGCAGCACGAACACATTCACCAGGTTTTCGCGCTTGCGCAGGTAGTTTTCTATCATCTGCTGCCAGCGGTTCCTCGCGTTTTGCGATACCTTCGCAAAGCCGTAGCCGGGGAGATCTACGAGGTACCATTCTTTATTGATCACAAAGTGATTGATCAACTGCGTTTTTCCCGGTGTGGCGGAGGTTTTAGCGAGTTTTTGGTTGGCGGCAAGCATGTTGATCAGCGACGATTTCCCGACGTTGCTTCGGCCGATGAAGGCAAATTCGGGTTTATCTGCCGGCGGGCATTTTGTGTAGTCGGGACTGCTAATCAGATATTCTGCGGAGGTGATGGTCATGTGCGGTTGAAAGATAGAGGTTTTCACTTTTAAATATTAACTTTCTTACATGGAAGCATACATCGTAGCTGGCTACCGCACCGCCGTGGGCAAAGCAAAAAGAGGCGGCTTCAGATTTTACCGCCCCGATGACCTCGCCATCGAAGTCATCAAAGGCCTGATGGCCTCGGTTCCTTCACTCGATCCGCAGCAGGTGGACGACGTCATCGTAGGTAACGCCGTTCCTGAAGCAGAGCAGGGGCTGCAGGTGGGGCGCATCATCGCGGCACGCGCCCTCGGCTTCGAAGTGCCCGGCATGACCGTTAACCGGTATTGCGCCTCCGGCCTTGAATCCATCGCCATCGCCTCCGCGAAGATCAGGAGCGGACAGGCGGAATGCATCATCGCCGGCGGCACGGAGAGCATGAGCCTGGTGCCCACCGCGGGATGGAAAACCGTTCCCTCCTACTCCATCGCCAAAGACGACCCCGACTACTACCTCAGCATGGGACTTACCGCCGAAGCAGTGGCAAAAGAATATAAAGTGAGTCGTGAAGACCAGGATGAATTTTCGTTCCACTCTCATAAAAAAGCCATCAACGCCATCACTAATGGCTATTTCAAAAGCGGCATCCTGCCCATCAACGTGGAGCAGGTGTACATAGATGAGAAAGGAAAACGTAAAACAAAGTCGTACACCGTAGATACGGATGAAGGTCCGCGTACCGACACGAATATGGAGGCGCTTGCGAAACTTAAACCGGTGTTCGCGGCGCAGGGCACGGTAACGGCCGGCAACTCATCGCAAACATCCGACGGTGCGGCATTTGTGATCGTGATGAGCGAACGGCTCGTCAACAGTCTCGGCTTGAAACCCATCGCGCGGCTGGTCAATTGCGTTAGTGCGGGCGTTCATCCGCGGGTGATGGGCATCGGTCCTATCGAAGCAGTGCCGAAGGTGCTGAAACGCGCGGGCATGAACCTCTCGCAAATCGATCTCATAGAGTTGAACGAAGCGTTTGCTTCGCAATCACTGGCGGTCATCCGAACACTCGACCTCGATCCTTCCATCGTCAATATTAATGGAGGCGCTATTGCGCTTGGGCACCCGCTAGGCTGCACCGGCTGCAAGCTCACCATCCAGATCACGCACGACATGAAAAGGCTCAATAAAAAGTTTGGCATCGTTACTGCATGTGTTGGAGGCGGCCAGGGAATCGCCGGCATTATTGAAAATATCAATTAACATATAAAATATTAATTTCATTTTACCGTTCTTGAACAGCTAACCCTCTTTCATACTTTAAGCGAGCCGGATTTTCCGGCTTGTCTTATTTTTAGGGTCAACTGCAATTATGGAACTATCCATCACCACACCCGCTTTATTGTTTCCCGCGATTTCATTGCTGATGCTGGCTTATACCAACAGGTTTCTGGCGATCGCCAACCTTATCCGCAACCTGCACAGCAGGTTTCAGCAATCGCCCGATCAACAGCACATCGTTACACAGATCCAAAGTTTGCGCATACGCATCCGGCTTATCCGGATGATGCAGGCGCTGGGCGTGTTGAGCTTTTTATTTTGCGTGGTGTGCATGTTCACCATCTTTCGCGGGTGGAACGACGCGAGCTATATTTTTTTCGGAGCGAGTATCCTTTGCTTTATCATATCGCTGGTGCTGATGCTCGTGGAAATTACCATCAGCATGCGCGCGCTGGAGATAGAGTTGAGTGATATGGAAGATGTGAAACGCTAGTAGTTATCAAACTTCACCACCGGGTCGTCCTTGTAGTTCTCATTGTACTTCACAAAGAAATAGAGATACAGCACACGGCTGATGCGCATCAGCCAGGGTTGTAAAATAATCAGCGAGGTGATGGACAAACCCATCCACCAGAAAAAGCGGTTATCCTTTGTTGAGAAGCCGATGATCATCCACCATAAGATAAACGTCACAATTAGATATAGTATGGAGAGGGCGTAGCTTACATAGCCGGTTCCGTACCAGAAGCCGGGCTCCAGTTCGTAGGGTTGTTTGCATACGGGGCACTTTTCGGGCATGGAAAGTACTTTTCTCAGCTTCCAGGGATTGGCGTTGTGGAACATGTGTCCACGGCGGCAGCGCGGGCATTTCATTGACAGAACGCTCCACAATAAACCGGGTTTCGGCATTTCGCGAAGTTAATGATTCTAGTTCCTGTTCCAAATTGCCTATTGCCCATTGTCCACCCCCGGCGCTTCGCGCCACCCCCGCCAGCGGGGGATACGTTCTT
>CAMPGT010000200.1 GCA_946885665.1 uncultured Chitinophagaceae bacterium
GCAATTACATGCTGCACGGGTTCTTCTTTCTGTTTGATGGTTAATCTGAATCCTTTCTCTTCTATCGTCAGTTCACCAATATGCGACTTGTTGATCATTTTGATCAACTCCTGAATTTGTTTGAAATCCATCTCAAATGGGTTTTTGTAAATGATTCATACTGAAACAGTGGGCTAAGATAAGGATTTACAATATTTCGGGTTTCCGATTATTTGACCCTTTCCACGTACTCCCCGGTCTTGGTGTTTATCCTGATCAACTCCCCCTCATTTACAAACAGCGGCACGTGTACGGTAGCGCCGGTTTCAACGGTCGCAGGCTTCAGCGTACGGGTGGCCGTGTCGCCCTTCAGGCCAGGCTCGGAATAGGTCACGAGCACCACGATCTTGTCAGGCAGCTCCACACTCATCGGCTGTTCGGTTTCCGTATTGAACAGCACCGACACCTCCTGTCCTTCCTTGAGGAACTGCGGAGCATCCACCATGTTCGCATTCACCGTTACCTGCTCAAAAGTTTCATTATCCATGAATGTGAAACCCGATTCGTCTTTATAAAGGTATTGGTAGGGCTTTTTTTCAACCCGTACCGGGTGCACCGTGTCGCCTGAGTTCCAGGTATGTTCGATGGACCTGCCGTTATCCACGCCCTTCAGTTTCGCCCAAACCTTTGCCGCCGCACGCGCAGTTTTGTTTTGTCCAAATTCCACGACCGAATAGAGGCTTCCGTCCAATTTCAGGATCATTCCCCTACTGATGTCGGCTGTTGTTGCCATAATTACTTGAAATTTAAAATTAACAACCGTTTTGATTAACGGACCGCAAAGGTAAGGGGAAGTATCAATACATTTGCAGGCCAGAACGTCTGGATTCTTTATCATCGCAACTGAGAAATCGTAATATAAAATTATACCCATGAGCAAATGGCTATTGGTCCTGGTGAGTGTTTTTTCCCTGAATTCGGCATTTTCGCAGCAGCAGGTTCCACCTTTCAGGCAACATCCCAACATCCCTTCCTTCAAGCTTCAAACGGTGAGCCACGGCGAGTTCAAAAGTGAAAACCTCAAAAAGAACATACCGGTCATTCTCATTTTTTTCAGCCCCGGCTGCGACCATTGCATCCATCAAATGGACGACATGATGAAAAGGTCGGCCGATCTCAAAAAATTCCAGATAGTGATGGCCACCTACCAGCCGACAGAAGAGCTCGCTGTATTCGACAAGCAATACAATCTCTCCAAACACCCCAATTTCATCACCGGCAGGGACGTTGACTATTTCTTCCCGCCGTTCTTCCAGATAGCCAATTTTCCACATTTTGTATATTATGATAAAAATGGAAAGCTTATCGGCTCTTCGGAAGGAAACATCACCGTGGACAACATTTTAAAGAAATTTAAATAGGTTACATTTGGTAGAACCTAATACCAAATGCCATGCTGAACAAACTACTGCTTCTTGCCGGGGGACTGATAGCCACTCTGGCCTGCTATAGCCAGGACTGTCTTGGCTACTACTTCCTTCAAAATAACAAGACGATCGAGATGGCGATCCTGAACAAGAAAGGAGCGCAAACCGCAAAGCAGGTGTACACGGTCACAAATGTTGAGAGTTCCGGCAATTCAACCACAGCTAATCTCGCCCAGGAGATGTTCGATAAAAAAGGAAAAACCATTGTTAAAAGCACCGCCAAAATCAAATGTACCGGCGGGGTGATGATGATGGATATGAAAATGTCCATGCCTTCGCAGCCCGGCGGACCTTCGGCAGTTTCTGACGTCAAAGCCGATGAAATTTTCATTGAATATCCTGCTTCGATGGACATTGGCGATGCTTTAAAGGACGCGAAGATGCACATGGACATGGAGAATGCCAGCGGCATGAAACAGTCGGTTGATATGGAAGTGTTCGATCGCAAAGTGGTGGCAAAAGAAAAGGTCACCACACCCGCGGGAAGCTGGGATTGCTTTAAGATAACCTACAAAAGCAAAATGCGGATCAAAACAATGGGCATCGGCATGCCGATGAATATCGAGGGCACTGAATGGTTTGCTCCGGGATTCGGCGTGGTGAAAACGGAAAGCAAACATGGCGGTACCGAAATTGTAGCCATCAGGTAAGCATCGCCCAAAATTCCTGTACGCGCTTTTCCCATGTGTTTTCGGCGGCTGTTTCAATGCGCAGGGCTTTCTTCTGTGCGTCGTCGCTGTTTATTGCCTCATCGATCAGGCGTATAAATTCTTCATGTTCCCTTGCCAGGTAAACACAATCGCTGAAAGCCAGCATATCCTCCGAAAAAGCCGTTGCCACCACCGGCTTACCCGCAGCGAGGTACTCGTTGACCTTCAGCGGGTAGATGCTGGCCGTGAGCGTGTTCCTCCTGTAAGGGATGATACAGCAGTCGAAATATTGCAAATACGCAGGCAGTTGACTGATAGGCCTGGCGCCGGAAAAGTGTATGTTGGTTAGCTGCCTTAATTCATTTTCCAGGTTCGCTTCCAATTGCAGAGGTCCCACCATAAAAATCATTTTATCGGGATGGGCGAGCGCGATCTTTTTCAGCAATGCTGTGTCGGTTCTGTATTCTATACTTCCTGTGAAGCCTATTATTTTTTTATTCGCAGGCGGTAAATCTTTCGGTCTCGCAAGTTTTTCGGCGGCGGCTTGATTGAACAATTCAAAATCCGCGGCGTTAGGGTGAAAATGCACTTTACCAGAATACGCCGATTTTAATTTTGTGAGCGCTCGTGATGTGCACAGCACAAGGTCGGCGCGGCTGATGATCGCATTTTCAAGTTTCAGTCCATGGCGGTTGGTGTATTCAACCTGCGACATGTCGTCCATGCACTGGTAAATGTAACGCAGTGGTTTGATGTCGTTGGGGATCGTGCGCAAAAAATAGGGATCAAAGAAATTAATGAAGATGTATGCTGAAATGTTATTGTCCCTGATCGTTTTGCGGAGTGTTTTTAGAAGGATGGAGTTATTTATTGAAGAGAAGAAATTATATATTTTCCCTTCGGGAAGAAAGTTGATGGGAAGGACAGTGAGTGGCTTGATGATAGTGAGATGAGTTGGTTGGTTTGTTTTTACAGGTCCACCCCCGGCGCTTCGCGCCATCCCCGCCAGCGGGGGATTTTGTTTCCCTTCTCTCGTCTCCCCTCTCCCGTCTCCCGCTTGCCGTTTGCCCATCAACACATCCTTCACCGAGTACGGATGCTCTATAAAAAACACCCGGTTGCTTTTGGCAAATTCCTTTGCCAGTGACACTGCGGGTGAAGAAATTTCCGCGTCCCATCTCGATAACGACAAACAAATAATATCCGTATGTTCCCTATGGTATGAAGGTAAATTCACCTGCATAGTCTTTGAAAAGCGGCAGCACACTATCCTTGTGGGATACGATCATGCTTGCCTCGGGAATCTTCCAGTCGATCGCCAGTTGCGAATCATTGTACCTGATCCCGCTTTCGCTTTCCTTGTGGTAATATTCATCACACTTATACATCACCTCGGCAAACGGACTGATCACCGAAAATCCGTGTGCAAACCCTTTTGGAACCAGCAGTTGTTTCCTGTTCTCGTCAGATAATTCAATGGAAAAAGTTTCGCCGTATGTTGGGGAACCTGCTCTCAGATCAACTACCACGTCAATGATCACCCCCTTCAGCACCCTCACCAATTTTGTTTGCGTGTGTGGCGGTCGCTGAAAGTGCAAACCTCTCACCACGCCATACGACGATTTCGACTGGTTATCCTGTACAAATGAGATGCGAAGATTATTTTCTTCGAACAGCCGTCCGTTATACGATTCAAAAAAATAACCGCGGCTGTCTTCAAATACCGCTGGCTCGTAAATGATGAGGCCCGGTATTGTTGTAGGAATAAATGGCATCCGCTTATCTTTTTAAATACTGTTGATCGTAATACTGTTGATAGTCGCCGGAAGTAACGTGTTTTGTCCACTCCTCGTTTTGCAGGTACCAGTCAACCGTTTTCTCAAGTCCCTCTTCAAATGTCACGGATGGTTTCCAGCCAAGCTCATTGGTTAGCCTGGTGGCATCGATGGCATAGCGCTTGTCGTGACCGGGTCTGTCGGGTACGTATTGGATCAGTTGCTCCGAGGTACCTTCCGGTCTTCCAAGCTTTTTGTCCATTATTTTGATCAGCAGTTTTACGAGATCGATGTTTTTCCATTCGTTCAGTCCGCCGATATTGTATTTTTCGCCGTTGCGCCCCTTGTGAAAGATGAGGTCGATGGCGCTCACATGGTCCTCTACCCACAACCAGTCGCGTATGTTGTCGCCCTTGCCGTAAACGGGAAGCGGTTTGTTGTTCCTGATGTTATTGATCATCAGTGGGATCAGTTTTTCAGGAAAATGATGCGACCCGTAATTGTTTGAGCAATTGGAAAGAATGGCAGGCAGATCGTAAGTGTGATGATAGGCCATCACAAAATGATCGGAAGACGCCTTGGACGCCGAATAAGGGGAACGCGGATCGTAACAGGTTTCTTCCGTAAAATATCCTTCGTTACCGAGCGAGCCGTACACTTCATCGGTGGAAACATGATAAAAGAGCTTCCCTTTCAAATCTTTTTTCCAGAATTTCCTGCATGCATTCAACAATGTGGCGGTGCCGAGCACATTGGTGCGCACGAATGCCAGCGGATCAATTATCGAACGGTCAACATGGCTCTCGGCAGCCAGGTGTATCACGTGGGTGACCTGATATTTTTCAAAGAGGCTATCAATAAACTGCTCGTCGTTGATGTTTCCTTTTTGAAAGATATAATTTGATGCATCCTGGATGTCGCGAAGATTTTCGAGGTTACCGGCGTAAGTAAGCGCATCCAGGTTAATGATGAGGCAGGCGGGATATTTTTTCACAAAGCGGCGCACAACATGTGAACCGATGAACCCGGCTCCTCCTGTAATCAGTATTATTTTTTCATACTTCTCCATTATAAACTCCAGTATTGCCGGCTTTTGATCTTGTTTTTGAAAATTCCTTTCAGGTCGGCAATGATCGCTTTTTCTTTCGTTATTTTTTTGAAATAGTCGTCAGTGAGTTCCATGTACGGCTTATGGGGAACGGTAATGATCACCGCGTCATAATTATCCGCTTCGCTGTTGCAGAGTTTCAGGCCATATTCTTCGTGCACCTCATCACCCTGCGCAAACGGATCTTCCACATCCACCTGTATATTGAACAGGAGAAGTTCCTGTACAGTGTCAACGATCTTCGAATTGCGGATGTCGCTCACATTTTCCTTGAAGGTCACGCCTTTCACCAGTACACGCGGCTCGTTTGAATTTTTAAGCACATGGGTAATGATCTTGCGCGCGACGTATTTAGCCATGTCGTCGTTGATGTAGCGGCTCGACGAAATCACCTTTGATTCATATCCGAGCGCTGCGGCTTTGTACGTGAGGTAGTAAGGGTCAACGCCTATGCAATGCCCGCCCACCAGGCCGGGTGCGAATTTCAGGAAGTTCCATTTTGTACCGGCCGCTTCGATCACGTCGAACGTGTTGATGCCCATGCGGTCGAAGATGAGTGACAGCTCATTCATGAGCGATATGTTCAGGTCGCGCTGTGTGTTTTCAACGATCTTGCTGGCTTCTGCCACTTTGATGGAACTCGCGCGGTGTACTCCGGCGTCAACCACCAATTCGTATGTTTTTGCGATTTCGTTAAGTGCCTCCTCGTCGCAGCCGGATACTACTTTCACAACGGTTCTCAACGTATTTTTTTTGTCGCCGGGATTGATTCGTTCCGGTGAATAGCCGAGCTTGAAATCTTTGCCCATTTTCAGCCCGGATAATTTTTCGAGAATAGGAAGGCAGTCTTCTTCGGTGCAACCGGGATAGGTGGTGGATTCATACACCACGTAGTCGCCTTTCTTCAATACACTGCCGACCGTATTGGACGAACCCCTGAGGGGCTTGAGGTCGGGCACATTGTATTTATCGACGGGCGTGGGAACCGCAACGATAAAGAATTTCGCTTCCCTGAGCACGTTCAGGTCGTCGGTGAAAACGATGTCGCGGTTGTCAAATTCTTTCGGGTCAACCTCCTTGCTGGGGTCCTGGCGGTTGCGCATCATTGCGATCCTTTTTGCGTTGATGTCAAATCCGATCACCGAAATCTTTTTTGCAAATTCCAGCGCGATCGGCAATCCCACGTAACCCAGACCGATCACGGCCAGCTTTGCTTTCTTATCTATTAGTTCCTGGTACATTATGAATTGTCAGTTTTTTATCGTTTAACGTTTTCAGCAGCGCTTAATTTTACTTTCTGCTTACAAATTCTTTGGGAAGCTTGTACAGGTCCGACTGCGGAAGTACTTTGAAATAGTCATATGTCTTAGCAAGACCGTCCCTGCGGCTGACCTTCGGCTCCCAATTCAGCAGTGCCTTTGCCCGTGTAATATCCGGTTTCCGCTGTTTCGGATCGTCCATCGGCAGCGGCTTGTATACGATTTTTTGTTTTGTTCCGGTAAGTGCAATGATCTCTTCCGCGAAATCCTTCAAGCTGATCTCATCGGGATTGCCGATGTTCACCGGCAGGTGGTAATCGCTTTTCAGCAACCTCACAATGCCTTCCACGAGGTCATCGACATAGCAAAACGATCTTGTTTGCGAACCGTCGCCAAATACCGTAAGGTCCTCTCCCCTCAGCGCCTGCCCGATAAATGCGGGCAGGGCGCGGCCGTCATTCAGCCGCATCCTCGGCCCGTAGGTATTGAATATCCTGACGATCCTCGTTTCCAGTCCGTGAAAATTATGGTAGGCCATCGTGATCGCTTCCTGGAAACGCTTGGCCTCATCGTACACGCCGCGGGGACCCACGGGATTCACGTTGCCCCAATACTCCTCGTTTTGCGGATGAACCAGCGGGTCGCCGTACACCTCGGACGTGGACGCCACGAGAATGCGCGCACCTTTGGCCTTTGCGAGCCCGAGACAATGATGCGTTCCCAACGATCCCACCTTTAGCGTTTGGATAGGAATCTTCAGGTAGTCTATCGGGCTTGCCGGCGATGCAAAATGAAGAATGTATTGCAGTTCGCCCGGCACATGAATGAATTTTGAGACATCATGATGATAGAATTCGAATTCCTTCAATTTAAACAGGTGCTCGATATTCTGCATGTCGCCTGTAATGAGGTTGTCCATCCCTACCACCTGGTAGCCGTCCTTAATGAACCGGTCGCATAAATGGGAGCCGAGAAATCCAGCGGCCCCTGTTATCAAAACCCTTTTTGACATAATCAACTATTTACCGGTTGGCCGGCAGTTTTGGCAGCAGGCACCCGGCCGATACTTTCGTAATAAAATCCAAGATCCGTGATGGCAGAAGTG
>CAMPGT010000201.1 GCA_946885665.1 uncultured Chitinophagaceae bacterium
TTGCTTAACTGTTTACAAAAAGAAATTAGTCTCTTTTATAATAGTTACCCCCCGCCAGCCGGGGAAAAATTGCCCATTGCCCATTGGCTAAAACTCCCCTCCCATCCTCCTCCTTTTCGAAGCAAGCGAAGGGTCCATTTCGATTGCGCGGTCGCAAAGCTGCTGCCCCTTCTGCTTTTCACCTTTCTTCTGGTAACAAACCCCGATCATGTAAAGTGCCTCGGCGTTTTCTTTATTGATAGAAAGCACCTGGTCCCAATGATCAATGGCTTCCTGGTATTTTTTCAAATTATAATAAGTTTGCGCCACCTGGTACAGCAATTCCGGATCAGAAGGCTTCTTTTCAAGCACCTGCTGCAGGTACTCCAGCCCGTTTGCATATTGCCCAACATTGTTGTATGCATAGCCCACGTTTTCGAGGTAGGTGCTTGTTTTTTTATAACCATGTTCGCCGGCCAGCAGAAAATATTGCAACGACTTTTTGTAATCGGGAACAGCAGAGTAAATAAGCGCCAGTTCAAACATCCAGTTATTTCGCGATGTATCCATGGCAATTGCCTTCTCCAAAAAAGCAGCGGCCTGCCGGTAATTGTTCATGTCGAGGTAGGCCCTTCCCGTAAGGTAGGGAACGCGCGGATTATCCGGTTCTTCACTTGCCGCCTTGGTGAAATATTTAATGGCCCGGCCGTAGTCTTCTTCCTGGTATGCTTTTTCTCCTGCTTTTAATGAAGATTCTGTTTGAGCGAAGCTGAGGAATACCTGCAGCAGCAGGCAAATGGATACAAGGATCTTTTGCATAAGGATAGTTCTGAACGGATTTTAAAAACTTATATTGTCACTTCAGCACAATGGCTGCCAGTGGTGGCAAATTTAAGTTTATTTCGTACCATTTTCCCTTTTTATCCACTAAAACCGGCTCTATTAAGGGATTATACACGTCTCCCGATCCCCAATACTCCTTACTGTCGCTGTTGAATATTTCTTTCCATTTGTCTTTACCCGACGTATATACCTTCCAGTTATACCTCACCACCGGCGTCATATTGAGGATCACGAGCACGTCATCAGCAGGATCCTTTCCTTTTCTTTTATATACCACCACCGACTCCTGCCGGTGATTGAGGTCCACCCATTCAAATCCGTCCTGCTTGAACTGCCGTTCATATAAGGCCGGTTCTGCCCGGAGCAGCTTGTTAAGGTCGGTTACATAATGTTTCAGCTTGCTGTGCGGTTCGTATTGCAGCAGTTCCCATTGCAATTCTGTTTTATAGTTCCATTCGCTGGTGGCGCCGAATTCGTTGCCCATGAACAATAATTTTCCGCCGGGATGCGTGAACATGTAGGCATACATCAACCTTAAGTTTGCAAACTTCTGCCAGTCATCGCCGGGCATTTTATAGAGCATCGGGCTTTTACCATGCACGATCTCATCATGGCTCAGCGGCAGCATGAAGTTTTCGTCGTAGTAATACATCATGCTGAACGTAAACTTATCCTGCAAAAACTGCCGGTTGTAAGGATCGGCCTTGAAATAACTAAGCGTGTCGTGCATCCATCCCATCATCCACTTCATTCCAAAGCCGAGGCCGCCCATAAAAGTGGGCTTGCTGATACCGGGCCAGTCGGTGGCCTCCTCGGCGATCATCTGCACGTCGGGAAAATCGCGGAAGATGGTTTCATTGAGATCTTTCACAAAAGCGATGGCCTCGAGGTTACCATCGCCGCCATATTCATTGGGTTCCCATTCGCCGGCTTCGCGCGAATAATTCAATTTCAGCATCGAGCTCACCGCATCCACGCGCATGCCGTCGATGTGAAACTTATCGAACCAAAAACGTGCGCTCGAAATAAGGAAAGACTTTACCTCTCCCCTTTTATAGTTAAAAATATAGCTGTTCCAGTCGGGATGAAAACCCTTGCGCATGTCTGCATACTCATACGTGTGCGTACCGTCGAACATGTAGAGGCCGTGCGCGTCGTAGGGAAAGTGCGACGGCACCCAGTCGAGTATCACGCCTATGCCGGCGTCGTGAAATGCCTGTACCAGGTTCATGCAATCCTGCGGCGTTCCAAACCGCGAGGTGGCTGCGAAGTATCCGGTGCCCTGGTATCCCCAACTGCCGTCGAAAGGGTGTTCAGTGATGGGCATCAGCTCGACGTGCGTAAAGCCCATTTCCTGGACGTATTTTACGAGCCTGTCCGCAAAAAATTCGTAAGTATTGTAAGATTCCTCATCATGTTTGTTGGGGCGCATCCAACTGGCCAGGTGTACCTCATAAACGCTCCACGGCGCTTTCAGCGAATTGTGCTTCTTCCTGTTTTTCATCCACCCCTTATCATTCCACTCGTGCGAAAGCTCCCACGTGATGGTTGCCGTTGCGGGACGGATCTCCCAAAAATTACCGTATGGATCTCCTTTTTCGGTAACGGCGCCCTGGAAACCATGGATATGGTACTTATACGTTTCCCCCTTTTTCACGCCCGGAATAAATCCCTCCCATATTCCTGAATGGTCGAGCCGCACATACAACGGGTGCGCATGAGCATCCCAGTTATTAAAGTTGCCTATTACGGAAATATAGGTGGCATTAGGGGCCCACACCGCGAAATAATATCCCGGTTGGCCCAGCACCTCCCGTTCGTGCGCACCAAACAGTTCATAGGCCCGGTATAGCGTACCGGCCTGAAAGTTCGTTATATCTTCTTCCCCGAAGAGGGAATAGTTCCAAACACTCTTTGTGGAATCAACAAAATGTATTTCCTCGTATTTCTTTTCCATTCCCGCCATAACCTCGTATTAATTCGTTTTTGGAACACTAACAGAGTAATTCTCTACCGGATCATACACATATATCACGCTTGCCGCCGCACACAGCATAAATATACCGGATATTACAAGGGCATACACCGGTTCGTTGTTGTAAATGTATTTTACCATCGGTCCGCCCACTATGCCATTGAGTATTTGCGGTATCGTAATAAAGAAATTAAAGATGCCCATGTAAATCCCCATTTTGCCTGCCGGAATGGAGCCGGAAAGAATAACATACGGCATGGCCAGTATGCTTGCCCATGCCACACCCACGCACGCCATCGACACCAGCAGAAATTCCTTGTTAGGAGCAAAATAAAAAGATATCAGCCCAAGGCCGCCAATAATAAGCGAAACGGCGTGCGTGCGCTTGCGCCCGATCTTCGAAGCAATGGAAGCGAGGAACAAAGCATATACCGCCGATACCAAATTATACACCCCGAAAATAATACCCGTCCAGCTTTGTGCCCGCCTGTACATGTCTGAGCTTTTGTCGTCGATGGGCAGTCCGAATATATGTGTAGATATGGAATCTGTTGTGTACACCCACATGCCGAATAATGCGAACCAGCTAAAAAACTGGACCAATCCCAGTTGCTTCATCGTCTTCGGCATCTTTACGAAATCGGTGAAGATGGAAGAAAGACCTGCTGAGGGATGTTCGTTCCTGCCATGATACTTTTCATACTGCCTGGGATCGTGCTCCCGCGTTTTGATAACGGTCCACAAAATAGAGATCATAAACGCCACGGCGCCGATATAGAACGCGTACTTTATGTTATCGCCCACTACCCCTTCGGGTGCGGTTTGGTCAACGCCGAACCATTCGGCAAGCACGAACGGCAGCCATGATCCCACCACCGCGCCTATGCCGATCAAAAAAGTTTGTACCGAAAAGCCGAGTGTGCGCTGTTCGTCGGGAAGGATGTCGGCAACCAGTGCGCGGAACGGTTCCATGGCGAGGTTGAAACAGGCATCCATGATCATCAGGAAGCCGGCGCCAATGATCACCAGCGGCGCGATGCTGCCGAGTATATTGGCGTTGGGCATCAGAACGAGCGCGCTGGCGGAAAGGATGGCGCCTGCAAGGAAATAAGGCTTTCTGCGGCCCAGCCTGCTCCATGTTTTGTCGCTGTAATGACCCACAATTGGTTGAACGATCATGCCGATGAGCGGCGCGGCGATCCAAAACCACGAAAGATGTTCAACATCGGCGCCGTAATTGCGAAGAATGCCGCTCGCATTTGAATTCTGCAGGGCAAATCCAAATTGGATGCCGAGGAAGCCAAAGCTCATATTAAAGATCTGGGCTACTGAAAGGCGCGGCTTTTTTTGCAGTTCCCCGGCGGGAGCAGCGATGGTGGGTTGGGTTGCCATAAATTTTGTATCAGCCGATCACGAAACCATTGGGTACCACTGCACCTTTCTTGATCACGATTATTCCGTCTTTAACTGTGTATAGAGGATGATCGGTATTTTCCAGGTGCGTGCCGCCATTGATCTGCACATCATCGCCTATGCGGCAGTTCTTATCAACGAGAGCATGTGCAATGGTGCAGCGGTTGCCGATGCCAATATTCGGAATACCGTGTTGATGAGCATTTTCTATTTCCTCGATGGTTTCAAAATAGTCATTACCCATGATGTACGAGCTGACGATCGTGGAGCCGTAGCCAATGCGTGAGCGGATGCCGATCACGCTGTTTTCAATTCTTGCCGCATTTAAGATGCAGCCTTCGGCAATCAGCGTGTGTTCGAGCGTGGTGCCGCTGATCTTGGCAGGCGGCAGCATCCTTGCACGCGTATAAATGCTGCGCGTATTGT
Source organism: uncultured Chitinophagaceae bacterium (assembly GCA_946885665.1). The sequence continues at coordinate 4,637 of CAMPGT010000201.1, forward strand.
CGAATAAGTTGAAGTCGGGAACATCCTGTGTAAGACCGAGGTTGGCCTCGTAAAAAGAATAAATATTTCCGATGTCGGTCCAGTAACCTTCATATTGGAAGCTCGATACTTTGTAACGGCTCAGCGACTGGGGAATAATTTCCTTGCCGAAATCGGTGCCTTCCCTGAATTCATTTTCAAGCAGGTCGAACATCAGGTCGCGGTTAAAGATGTAGATGCCCATTGAGGCGAGCCAGTGCTTGCCGGCTTCCTGCATTTCCGGACCCGTGTCGCTTTTCCATTGGGCCAGCAGCTCGGCGCCCTTTGGTTTTTCGGTAAACGACGTAATAAATCCATCATCGTTTTTTTTGAGGATGCCGAAATCCGGTGCTTCGCGTTCCACAACAGGAATGGTGGCGATGGAAATATCCGAACCGTTTTCGATATGGTTATTCAGCATCGCCATGAAATCCATCTGGTAAAGCTGATCGCCCGAGAGGATCAATACATATTCGCTGGGAAAAGTGCGGATGTGCCGCAACCCCTGCCGCACAGCATCTGCCGTACCCTGGTACCAGGTTGGGTTATCCGGTGTTTGCTCGGCAGCAAGAATATCAACGAATGCCGAGCTGAATGCGCTGAAGTGATAGGTGTTCTTGATGTGCCTGTTCAGCGATGCCGAGTTATACTGCGTCAATACGAACATTCTGCTGATGCCTGAATTGAGGCAGTTCGATATCGGAATATCGACCAGCCTGTATTTACCCGCGATGGGAACGGCCGGTTTCGAGCGGCTCGCTGTAAGCGGATATAATCTTGTTCCGGCACCACCTCCCAATATGACAGCAAGTATTGACCTAGACATAAGACAAGTTATTTAGATTATTTTATTAAATGTTCATACACGCCGATATATTTCTGTGTACTTTTTTCCCAGTCGAAATCGAGCTGCATCATTGTTGCACGCACCGATTGAAATCTTTTTTTGTGGTGATAAAGTTCCACTGCTCTCCACACACTTTGGGTAATGTCGCCGGTAGCGGTATGATTGAAGCATAAGCCGTACCCGCCATCCTCTTCAAAATCTATCACGGTATCTTTCAGGCCGCCCGTTCTTCTTACCATCGGCACCGTGCCATAGCGCATGGAGTACATCTGGTTCAGTCCACACGGTTCCACTCTCGACGGCATCAGCAAAAAGTCAGATCCGGCATACATGGTGTGACTCAACGCTTCGTTATAACCGATGTACACGCTGTAATCGCCCTGCGAGAAGTTGAGCATGCGCTCGAGTTCTCTTTCAGTATGCGGGTTGCCGCTTCCGAGTATCAAAAAATTCATGCGCCTGCCGATGTGCCAGAAAGCATCTCCAATTACCGAAGGTAACACGTCGGCGCCCTTCTCTCCCACCAGCCTTCCGATAAACGCAATAAGTGGCTTCTGAAAATCGAGGTTGAAGCGATCGCACAGTTCCATCTTGTTTTTGGCCTTGCCGGCTTCCGCGTCTTCAACACCATAATGATATTGGATGTATTTATCTGTTTGCGGGTTCCATACTTTGCTGTCAATACCATTGAGGATACCGACACATTTACCTTTCTCATATTCGAACAAGGGCTCGAGGCCGTTGCTCATATATTTCAGTTCTTCGAGGTAACTCGGACTCACCGTCGTAACCATTGATGCACATTTGATGCCACTGGCCAGCGGGTTGATGGTATTGTTCCAATCGAGCTTGCCCCAGTTCCACATGTCCCACTGTGGTATGTACGGACTTTTGTCCCAACCCATCCATCCCTGGTATTCCGCGTTGTGAATGGTGAGCACGGTTGGAATATTTTTCAGCGGCACATATTTGAGGCAGTTGCCGGCCATGAACGGTATCAGCGCGGTGTGATGGTCGTGAACGTGTATGATGTCCGGATGATGCTCCCACGCTGTGACCCAGTCCAATACCGCGATCTGGAAAGCCGTGAAACGTTCCGTATCGTCGTCATACCCATAAATCTTTTCTCTGTCGAGCAATCCGTTGATGTCAACGAGGTACAGATCGAAACCGAGGACATTGGTTGCTTCTTTTATCACGGTAAATTCGAACCACCTGTTGCCGAGGTTCGTGAAGCCCTTATGCACCACGTCCCACTGATGGTTGTAAAGAAACTTTGTTCTGTACATGGGCATAACCACCTTTGCCAGGTGGCCCGCCTCATTCAGATAAATCGGAAGAGCTCCTGCCACATCTCCCAACCCTCCGGCTTTGGCCACCGGGTAACATTCAGCCGTTACGTGTAGGATCTCCATCTTTGGTATAGGGTAATCGCTTGATCTAAACGGTTAGAAAATATTGAAACCAATGTTATTACTTTCAATTTATGAAGGTTTTATAAACTATCGGTCACTCAATTAAAAAAATTTTGACTAGGGGAAATAGTTTGTACATTCAGCACTTAAATAAAAACTCCTGACGCTTATGAGCCAGCAAACCAAATGGTCTCAGTTCGGTACGCTTATCACGGTTTTCTTTTTTTGGGGATTTGTTGCTGCTTCGAATGGTATTTTCATCCCGTTTTGCAAAACGCATTTTCAGTTGGACCAGTTTCAATCGCAACTGGTAGATGCCGCGTTCTACGGCGCTTATTTTTTTGGTTCGCTGATCCTTTACATTCTTTCCTCGCTCAGCGG